>DATJTQ010000152.1:0-17657 GCA_035503355.1 Solirubrobacteraceae bacterium | reverse complement strand
TCCGCGCTCGACGAGGATGGGGCACAGGAACATCGCGGCGAAGTGCACGGACCCGCTCTCGCGCGCGAGCTCGTAGGCGCGCAGCGCGTGATCCTCGGCCTGGCCCAGCTCCCCGAGGCGCAGCGCGGTCACGCTGCACACGGTCGAGGCGTGCATGAACATCGGCGGCGACCCCCGTCGCTGCGCCGCCGCCAAGCCGACCGCCTGGGCGGGACCGGCGTCCTCGAACTGCTCAGTCCACGTCAGTGCCCGCGCGGCCCCGCCGTAGGGAATGAGGTCGCGCAGCAGACGCTCGTCGGCCAGCGCGCGGCGGGCCAGATCCGCGGCCTGCGCCGCCGGCAGGCCGATGACCACCCCTGTCGCGGCCATCGCGGACATCATCAGCGGGCCCTTGACCTCGTCGCGCCGGGCGCGCTCGTACCACGGGGCCGTGCGCTCGATGATCCGCCGCGTCGCGGTGAGGTCGGTGGCTCCACCGCCCAACAGGTGAGCCTCCAGGGTCTCGACGAGGTCACTCTCCAGGCTGCCCGAGTCGTCGTCGAGCATGCTCTCCACCAGCGCGCGCACCGAGTCGCCCCGCCCGACGCTGAGCAGTGCGTTGGCCAGCTCGTTGCCGACCCGGGCCCGCTGGGCGGGCTCGTGCGCGAGCTCCAGAGCCTCTCGCAGAGCGGGGAACGCGTCGTCTGAGGGCCCCAGCGCCTCGGCGCGCCCCAGCTCCAGCAGCACCTCGAGTCGCGCGGCGCCGGCGGGTGGCTCAGCCAGCGCGCGTCGCAGGTAGGAGGCGGCCGTGTCGGGTGCGCCGCGCCCCATGGCCTGGCGCGCCGCGGCCCGCAGCGCGTCCACGACCCACGCGTCGCCGTAGGGCTCGGCCGAGAGCAGATGCGCGGCGACGCGGTCCGGCGCGGCGGCCTCGGCGATGAGCAGGCGCGCCGCCCCGGAGTGCAGCGCCGCCCGGCGCGCGGCGGGCAGCTCGGCCAGCAGCGCCTCGTGGACGATGGGGTGCACGAAGTCCAGCTCACGGTCGGGCGCCAGGACGTCGGCGGCACGCAGCCGGTCGGCGGCGAGCTCGGCCGCGGCACGGTCGAGGTCCGCCAGCTGGGCGGCGTGACGCAGCGGCGCCCCCGGGCCGAGGATGGCGAGCGCCTGAGCGAGGTGATCGCACTCCAACCCGAGCCGTCCGATGCGCACCAGCACGCTGCGTCCCACCGCACCGGCACCGAGCGAACGCACGCTGCGGGCGACCTGCACCGTGGGACGACGGCCGTCGCTGCGCAGATCGGTGAGCAGCTCACGCAGGTAGAAGGGGTTGCCGCCGGTGGCCTCGTGACAGGACCGGCACAGCTCCTCGTCGGCCCGCGGGCCGAGCTCTCGGCGCACCAGCTCGCCGCTGGCGGCCTCACTGAGGGGCGCGGGCGCCAGCACGAGCGCGGCTCCGTCCGACAGCGCGCTGAGCGGCCGCGACACCTCGCCGCGTCGCTGCCCGACCACCAGCACGGCGGGCAGCGAGTCCAGGCGGCGGGCGAGATAGAGCAGGAAGCGGACCGAGGCGGGGTCCAGCCAGTGCGCGTCGTCGACCAGCATCACCACGGGCCCGCGGTCACAGCGGTCGGCCACCAGCCAGTAGAGCCCGTGCAGGACGGCCGCGGCGCGGTCAACCTCGGGAGCGGCGTCAACCTCGCCGCGGAACACCGGCGCGGCCAGTTGCGCCGAGCCGCGGAAGGCGTCCGGCCCGGCCGCCGGTGCCAGCAGCTCGCGCATGGCGGCAAACGGCGACTCCATGGAGACGTCGTCGCCACGGGCGCGCAGGCACTCCATGCCGAGCGCCGCCCCGCGGTCGCCGCAGGCGCGCAGCAATGCGCTCTTGCCGATCCCGGGCGGGCCCTCGATCACGACGAGGGCGCCCCGCCCGTCGCACGCCGCGGCCAGCAGGCCGTCGAGGCCTGCGAGCTCCGCGCCACGTTCAAGTAGCGCGCCGCCGTCCCGGTGCGACTCGCCCACGACGCGAATCCTACGGATTCCTGATATTTGACACACCGACAACGGTTGCCAAGGACCCCTTGTCCCCCCGCGCACCGGTGTTCGCCAACCGATGCCGGGTCGGTTGACAGGTATCGCCGGCAGACGAGAATCCGACGCCGGCGAGAGAGGAAGGGGTGTGTTCATGCAAACGTTTCGCCTGCGTTCGGTGCGTGCCTACCTGTGCCTGGCAGGAGCCGCAGCCGTCATCACCGCCACCGTGGTCGTCCTGTCCTGGACCGGCGGCGTAGCCAGTGCCCATACCAGCCGTGTGCTGGTCAACGACTCCCACCGGCTGGCCACCGTCAGCCCGACCATTCCGGCCAAGGTCGGCTGTTCGACGCTGACCTCACTGACCAGCCTGGTCACCATCCCGCACTACCCGACGAGCCTGGACTCGGCCACCGACGTGCCCGCGGCCGCCGGCAACCCGGAGTACTGCGACGTCAAGGGGATGATCGCTCCCCAGACGCACTTCGAGATGAAGTTGCCCGTCTCGACCTGGCAGGGCCGCTACCTGCAGAACGGGTGCGGCGGCTACTGCGGCACGGTGAGCGCTCAGACGTTCCCCGCGTGCGACGCTCAGCTGGGCGGCGACTTCGCGATGGCCACCGACGACGAGGGGCACGGTAGCTCCAGCGGCCTGGGCGGCGCCGGACTGTTCGCCTTCAACAGTCAGAAGCTGCGCAACGAGTACGGCTATGAGTCAGAGCACGCGCTCGCGGTCGTGGCCAAGACGATCATCGGCGACTACTACGGCCGAGGGCCGAACTACTCCTACTACGACGGCTGCTCGGACGGCGGCCGCGAGGCGATGGAGGTGGCCGAGCGCTACCCCACCGACTTCAACGGGATCATCGCCGGGGCGCCGGAGATCATCGCCGGTCCGCTCAACGCGGAGCTGCAGACGTGGGACTACCGGGTCAACACCGACGCCAACGGCAACGCCATCCTCACCTCGGCCAAGCTGACGGCGCTGCACAACGCGGTCATCTCGGCGTGTGACGGGGATGACGGGGTGCCCGAGGACGGGATCATCACCGACCCGCGCAACTGCCACTTCAACGTGGCCAGCCTGCGATGCCCGGCGGGCACCGACAACGCCAACTGCCTGACCTCGGCGCAGGTGACCGTCGCCGACGAGCTCTACCAGGGGCCCGTGGACCCCCAGGGCCGTCACCTGTACCCGGGCGGCTTCGCCTTCGGATCCGAGGCGTCGTGGGCCGGATTCCAGCTCCCGGTGGCCCCGTTCGGGACGACGGTGTCCTCCAAGACGGCGCTCGTCTACGGCGGGCTGTCGCTGCCCTACCTGCGTTACCAGTACCTGCCCCCGGGCCAGCTCGGACCCGACCCGGACCAGTGGAGCTTCAGCGACCAGACGTTCAGGTCGCTGTTCCCGGTGTCCAACACGTATGACGCGATGGACACCAACCTCAGCGCGTTTCGCCGCCACGGCGGCAAGCTGATCATCTGGCAGGGGTGGGCCGACCAGGCCATCCCGGTGTTCGGGACGATCGACTACTACGACACCCTGGCCAGCCGCATGGGCGGGTTGAACTCAACCCGGCAGTTCGCGCGGATGTTCCTGTTCCCGACAGTCGCGCACTGCGGTGGCGGCTACGCGGCGAGCAGCTTCGACCTCGTCTACCCGATGGTCCAGTGGGTGGAGAACGGGAGCGCGCCCAGCCAGGTCATCGCCACCGACACGGTGGGCACCAACACGCTGACCCGGCCGGTGTATCCGTATCCGCTGGTGCCCAAGTACAACGGGTCCGGCGCCACCACCGACGCGGCGAACTTCCACCCGGTCGTCTCGCCGCACGCCCACGACTACTCCCAGTGGATCGGCAACGATCTCTTCTACCAGCCCGTGGACGCATCGCAGGGCGGGCATGGGGAGAATCGGAGGGGTGAGCACAGCCACAAGCACGCCTGACGTCATCGTCGTCGGTGCCGGCCACAACGGGCTGGTGGCGGCGACCCTGCTGGCGGGCTCCGGTCATCGCGTCCTGGTGCTGGAGTCCGCCGGCCACGTCGGGGGCGCCGCGGTGTCGGCGCGGCCGTTCCCCGGCGTCGACGCGCGCATCTCGCGCTACTCCTACCTGGTCAGCCTCTTCCCGGCGGCGTTGTTGCGCCGGCTGGGCCTGAACGTGGAGCTCCGCCGCCGGTCGGTCAGCTCCTACACGCCCGTGGGAGACACGGGCGTGCTGATGTGTGATGACCAGGCGCGCACGCGCGCGTCGCTTGACCGCACGCTCGGTGAGGGCGCGGGGGAGCGGTCCGCCCGCGCGCTGGAGCGGCTCGGCGCACTGACGACAGGCGTCGCGGAGCGCGTCTTCCCCACGCTGACCGAGCCGCTGGCCTCACGGGCGCAGCTCCGCCGGCAGGTGGGCGCCGACGCGGCATGGGACGCGCTGTTCGAACGGCCGCTGTCTGAACTGCTGGAGTCCGAGTTTGACTCAGACCTCGTGCGCGGGATCGTCGCCACCGACGCGCTGATCGGGACGTTTGCCGGGCTGGACGACCCGGGACTGCTGCAGAACCGCTGCTTCCTGTACCACGTGATCGGCAACGGGACGGGCCGGTGGGACATCCCGGTGGGCGGCATGGGGGCACTGACCGGCGCGCTCGCCGACGCGGCCGTGGCCGCCGGAGCCGAGGTGCGCCTGTCCGCGCCGGTGACGCGGATCGAGGCCGGCGACGACGGCGTCGCCGTGCATGTGGACGGTGGCGAGGTCGTGCCGGGGCGTCGCGTGCTGGCCAACGTCGCCCCCGCGGTGCTGGCGCGGCTGCTGGGCGACCCGCCGCCGGCCGAGGCGCCCGAGGGCTCGCAGCTCAAGCTCAACATGCTGTTGCGCCGGCTACCCCGGCTGCGCGATCCGTCGGTGACCCCGGTGCAGGCGTTCGGCGGCACCTTCCACGTCAACGAGGGCTATGACCAGTTGCAGCGAGCCTACGCGCAGGCGGCGGCGGGCCAGATCCCCGACCTGCCGCCGTGCGAGGCCTACTGCCACTCCCTGACTGACCCGACGATCCTGGGCCCCGAGCTGCGGACCGGCGGCGTGCAGACGCTCACCGTGTTCGGGCTGCACATGCCCGCGCGGCTGTTTGGAGGCGATCACGACGCCGCGCGCGAAGCGGCGCTCGCCGCCACGCTGGCCTCGATCAACAGCGTGCTGGCTGAGCCGATCGAGGACTGCTTGCTGTCCGGGCCCGACGGGGCGCCCTGCCTGGAGGTCCACACGCCGATCGAGCTCGAGCACGAGCTCGGCCTGCCCGGCGGGCACATCTTTCATCGCGACCTCACCTGGCCCTTTGCGGAGGACGACACCGACGTCGGGCGCTGGGGCGTGGAGACTCACCGTCCCAACGTGCTCATCTGCGGAGCCGGCGCCCGCCGCGGCGGTGCGGTCAGCGGCATCCCGGGCCACAACGCCGCCCAGGCCGTCGGGCCCCACCGCACGTGAACGCCGCGCAGCGGCGCCAGACCTTGACTCTCCAGAGCGCACACCGCGCGATCCCCCGGAGCGTGCTCTGAAGTGTCAGCCCCCTGCGACTTCAGAGCACACAACCTCCCACCGTGGGCGGTGTGCTCTGAAGTGTCAAAGCGCCCGCTCAGACAAGTAAACTTATAAGTTTACTTGAGCGCCTGGGCCCAGCGGTCGATCAAGAAGCGAGCGATCGAGACCGAACCGGGGAGCTGGAAGCCGGGGTCGCCGCCGTTGATCGCCTCGACGATGGCGTCGCGACTCAGCCAGTGGACCTCGTCAAGCTCGCCGTCGGTGGCCCGCGGCTCGCCCCCGTCGGACACCGCGTGGAAGCCGAGCATCAACGACGCGGGGAACGGCCAGGGCTGGGAGGCGACGAACACCGGGTCGCGGGCGACGATGCCCGACTCCTCCTGCACCTCGCGGGAGACGGCCTCCTCGGCCGACTCCCCCGGCGAGACGAATCCGGCCAGCACGCTCAGCCGCCCCTCCGGCCAGCCGGTGCGCCGGCCGAGCAGCAGCTGGTCGTCGTACTCGACGGTCATGATCACCACCGGGTCGGTGCGAGGGAAGTGGTGGGCGCCGCAGCGCGGGCAGCGGCGCTCGTACCCCCCCTCGACGACATCGGTCGGGTTGCCGCAGTTGGCGCAGAAACGGTGACGGCGGTGCCAGTTGAGCATGGCCATCACGTAGGCGGCCAGGCCGGCCTCGGCGGGGGCCATCTCCGTGCCGGCCTCGCGCAGAGACATGAAGCGGTGGCCGTCGATCGCGACGCGCCGGGCATCGGGCGCCAGGGCCTCGACGTCAAGACCGAACACCGCGTCGCCTCCCTCGAGACCGAGGAGGATCGGCTCGGCGATCTCGTCGTTGTCGACGGCGAGGCGCACCAGCTCGGGCGCGTCGCCGTCGGCCACCAGCAGCCCGTCGCTGCCGGCGGCGATCACCCGCGACCCCGGCTCGGCCAGCTGCGCACGGACCCACTCGGGGTCCTTGCGCTCCGTCGACGCGCGGTCAAGCGCCATTCCGGTGAACGGCGGCACGGCAGGGCGGTCAGCGGCGGTGGACATCGGCGGGGTTGAGGTTAATGGCCGGCCCGGGAACCGTTTGGCTCAGGGCCGGTCGAGGCGTATCCTGACTGACCCGCCCCGCATCAAGCCGTCCTGGATGCGGAGCCGGCAGGGAATCCAGGAGAGAGGGGACAGCGGTGAAGCGTCGCGTTCTGGCGGTGACGGTGGCGGCTGGCGTCCTGTGCGCCGGCGTGATGGCCTCGGCGGCGAATGCCGCGGTGGCTCCGGGCGCGCCCGGGGCCCAGAGCTACTTTGACCTGGCCCGCAAGGACTGCGTCGGCACGGCTCGGAATACCACCTCCCGGGTGTGGTTCACGGTCGCCGACGGCGTCCTCTCGGACACCTACTGGCCCAACGTGGACGCCACCAACGTCCACACGCTCCAGTACGTGGTCACCGACGGCTCCACCTTCACCGACCTGCAGACGCGCGACATGACCTACCGCGTCGTCCCCGACCCGTCGGGCATGTCGTGCACCATCGTCGCCTCCAGCGCGGCGCATCACTACTCGATCACCACCACCTACATCGCTGACCCGGCGCGTGACGCGGTGCTCATGCGCACCCGCTTCCGCGGGCCCGCGGCCGACCAGGTCTACGTGCGCCTGGACCCGCTGGCCGGCGGGACCGGCGGCGGGGGCAGCCAGAACGCCGGCGCCAACTCCGCCGCGCTGGTGGGCTCGGTCCCGGTGGATGCCAACCCCAACACGGTGACCGACGCCACCAATCGCGACTACGCGGTCCCCACCTACGAGGCCCTGCAGGCGTCGCACGGCTTCGGCGCCGAGAGCGTCGGCTACGAGGGCACCGCGTCAGACGGGCTGACGATGCTCGACGCCTCCCACTCGCTCACCACCTATGACTCGGCACCCACCGGCCACGTCGCCTTGACCGCACAGCTGCGGCTGCGCCACGGCCGGTCCACCAACCTGGCGCTCGGCTTCGGTCAGACGCAGGCCGCCGCGATCGCGACCGCCGGCGCCTCCGCCGACCAGCGCTTTGCTCGCGCCTGGCGTGCCTACGAGGGACAGTGGGCGCGCTATGACGCCCACCTGCGCCGCCCCGCCCGGTCACTGGGCCGCGCCGTCGATGACGAGTACTACGCGTCGGTCAACGTGGTCAAGGCCTCCGAGGACAAGCAGTTCCCCGGCGCCATCGCGGCGGGGCTTGACTCGCCGTGGGGCCAGTCGGTGCCTGCCGGCAACCTCACCAACGGCGAGCCGACGTATTTCGGCTCCTACCGCGAGGTCTTCGCCCGTGACCTGTACGAGGCGTTCACCGGCCTGCTGGTGGCTGGCGACGTGCGCACTGCGCAGGACGCGACGCGGTTCCTCTTCGATGACCAGCAGCAGAGCGACGGATCGATGCCGCGCAACTCGCTGGAGAACGGCAAGCCCGCGCCCGACACCGGCGGCGTGCAGCTCGACGAGACCTCCTATCCGATCCTGATGGATTGGCAGTCGGGGTTGGCTGGCGACCACTCTCTCTATACCGAGCACGTCGTTCCGGCGGCGGACTTCCTGATCGCCCACGGACCGTCGGACGGCGTCGAGCGGTGGGAGGAGCAGACCGGGTACTCGCCCTCCACGATCGCGGCCGAGATCGCCGGGCTCACCGCGGCGGCCAAGATCGCGACCATCAACCACGACCCGGCACACGCGCGTCTGTACCAGGCGACCGCCGACGACTTCGCGCGCAACATCAAGGCGTGGACGGTGACGAGCACCGGCCCCTACTCCAGCAAGCCGTACTTCATCCGCGTCTCCAAGACCGGCGATCCCAACATCGCCAGTCCGTACGCGCTCGGCAACGGGAACAGCACCCCGGTCGATCAGCGATCGGTCGTCGACGCGGGCTTCCTGGAGCTCGTCCGCCTCGGCATCCTCCCCGCCCGGGATCCCGATATCCGCACGTCGCTGGGCGTGATCGACAAGACGATCGAGGCGCAGACCGACAGCGGACCCGGCTTCTACCGCTACGGCACGAGCGCACCGGGTTCTGAGGACGGCTACGGCGACTGCGTGCCCGGCGGAGCGTCCAGCTGCAGCATCCTTGGAGCGCCGTGGCCCCCCACCGACACCGGGACCGGCCATCTGTGGCCGGTGCTCAACGACGAGCGCGCCGAGTACGACCTCAACGCCGGACAGTCGGGCTCGGCGCGGTCACTGCTGGGCGCCATGCTCAACATGACCTCCGGCCAGGGCCTGGAGCCCGAGCAGGTGTGGGAGGACCCCAACGTGCCTCCGTCGCCGTTCGGCACCGACCCGACCACCGCCTCCATCGGCTTCACCAACGGCAAGCCGGTCGGCTCGGCCAGCCCGCTCACGTGGGCGCAGTCCACCGTGGCACGACTGACCATCGACCTCGGTGCCGGCCGCACCGTCGAGACCCCCGACATCGTCTCTGACCGCTACGTGGCCCATGGCATGCCGGGCACGTTCACGCTCACCATCGCCACGCTGACCCCCGACGCCGCGGGCACGAGTGCGACCGTGACCGGCACGACACTGCCGGGCGCCGACATCGACGCCGAGACGACGCCCGTCGGCGCCGGCCAGGGGACGCTGGTCTCCACCGTCGCCGACGGCCACGGCAACTGGACGGTGACGCTGCCATGGAGCTTCGGCGCTTCGCCGATCACGGTGACCGCCACCAAGGGCGATCGCACCGCCTACGCCCAGGCCTCGAGCGTGACCCTGCCGGGGACCAACGTGTTCAGCACGACCGACCCCACCGACGACGACAACGGCCCGGGCACCTACCAGTACCCGACCGCGGCGGACTTCACCGCGGGGTCGTTTGACCTCACCGCGTTCAAGGTCAACCAGACGGCCACCAACGTCTACCTGCAGATCTCGCTGCGCGACCTCGCGCCCACGTTCGGCAGCAACTTCGGCGCTCAGATGCTCGACATCTACGCTCGAGACCCGTCAGTCGGGTCGACGTCGACGAGCTCGGCGATCCCACAGGAGAACTACTCGATCGCCTCCGCTGACGCGTGGACGGAGCGGGTCGAGGCTCAGGGGTTCGCCCCGGTGCAATGGGTGAACGCCGCGAACGCGTCCCTCGGATCCGCCCAGCTCGTCGCCGACCCGCCCAGCGGCACCGCGACGATCGTGCTGCCGCGGGCGGCGTTCGGCACCGTCGGGCCCGGCTGGACGTTCACCGTGGCGCTCACCGGTCAGGATGGGACCAACCCAACCAACCTCCGCGCCTTTACACAGCCGGCGGGGGCCTACACCTTCGGCGTGTGCCCCGTGGGCAACACGGACCCGATCTGCGCCGTCGATCCCGACACCGTGCCGAAGGTGATGGACACCATCACTCCGGCAGGCGTCAGCCAGGCCACGGAGCTCAATCCGCTCAACGGCCCGGTCCAGCTGCAGGGCGTCACCGTGCCCTGAGCGGAGTTCGCAAGCGAACATCAGGACTAAAGCCCGGGAGGCCGGAAGCCGATTGGGTGCCTAGACCTGCGGCATGGCGATCGAGGAACGTACAGACACGCCGGAGCACGATGGCACCTGGCCGCTGCGCGAGCTTGCGCAGCGCGACGACGCGCTCGGCGGCCTCAGCCGCGACGTGAGCGGCGCGCTCAACGAGCTGGCCCAGATCACGGTGGAGTTCTCCTGCGGCTCGGCGCGCAGCGCCGCCGCGGTGTCGCTCATCGGTGACCAGATCGTGCAGCTGCGCGAGGACCTGCGCCAGGTGACCGACCGTGCCGGATCGCTGCGCGCGTCATCGGACGAGGCCTCGGGGCTGGGCGCCGACGCCGCCGAGCTGGGCGAGCAGCTGTCGCTGCAGAGCGCGCGCGGGCTGGAGGTCATCGGCCCGCTCATCGACGCCTTTGACCAGATCTCCGAGCACGCGGTGCGGATGCATGAGCTGGTGGAGAACCTCGCCGCCAACGAGCTGACCAGCATCGGCCAGTTCTCCGCGATCATCGAACGCATCGCCGATCAGACCAAGCTCCTGGCGCTCAACGCGGCCATCGAGGCCGCGCGCGCCGGCGAGCACGGCCGCGGCTTTGCCGTGGTGGCCGACGAGGTCAAGCGCCTGGCCGCCGAGACGGCCTCTCAGACCGCCCAGATCCGCGAGACGGTGTCGCGCACGCAGACCCAGATGCACGACGTGGTCCGCGCCGCCGCCACCGCGCGCGACCAGTCGGCCGAGAGCGCCGCGGGCGCCGGTGCCGGTCGCGAGGCGCTGGAGCGCATCGGCGGCCTGGCCGCGCGCTCAGACCAGCGCGCTCGCCAGCTCGCCGAGCTGGCCCGTGAGCAGCTCGCCGACGTCAGCGCCGTCGACGCCAACCTCCAGGCGATCACCGCCGGCAGCGCGGAGATCGAGGCCCACATCGGCTCGGTGGCCACCGCTCAGCTCGAGTCCTCGGCCGCCACCGAGCGGGCCTCGGCGATCATCGGCCGCTTTGACACCGACGGGCTGGTCAGCCGGCTGCGCGCCCGCTGCGAGGGACTCGCCGCCGACCTCGAGGACGTGCTGGAGAGCGCCATCGACGGTCGCCGGGTGAGCCTGCACGACGTGCTCGAGCTCCGCTACACCGAGGCCAAGGGCAGCTTGATCGGGCGCTTCGCCCGCCTCTTCGATGTCTCGGCCGCCGATCCCGCGGGGTTCTCGCCCGCCAAGTTCCACACCGCCTACGACGCGGCGATCGATCGCCAGATGATGGAGCGCATGGACGCCGTGCTGGCTGCCGAGCCCGGCCTCACGTTCGCGCTCCCCTTCGACCTCAACGCCTACGCGCCCGCCCACAACACGGTGTTCTCACAGGGGATCACCGGCGACCCGGCGCGCGACCTGGTGGGCAACCGCACCAAGCGCTTCTTCCTGGACTCCGGCGCGCTGACCCGCGCCTCACGGATGGAGCTCGGCGTCGAGCTGCCCACGGCGGCGCTCACCCGGGCGCAGATCCGCAGCGCCGGCGCGCGGCTGACCCGGCCCGCCGAGGCTCACCCGTTCCTGCTGCAGACCTATGCCCGCGACACCGGCGCCGTCCTCACCACGCTGGCCGTGCCGCTGTACGTCAAGGGCGAGCGCTACGGCTGCGTCGCGCTCGGCTGGGACCCCGAGAAGCTGCGCGGCTAAAGCTCCTCATCCCGAATTGACACAAAACACCGTCTCCTGGTGTATTGTGCGGCGCGTGAGGAGAGAGCGGGTCCGGAGAGGCTGGCGCCACGCGTTGACCATCGTGGGCGCGATCGTCGCCTGTGTGGGGACGGGCGCGACAGCGGCGGCGGCCCGGGTACCGGCCGGCATGCCGACCGACGTCCCCGCGGCAGCCTCGACGGCGGCGCCGGCCCTGCCCGAGCCCTCCACGACCGCGTGGCCGTTTCCCAGCACGTTCCCGCAGACCTCGGGTACCGGGCGACTGGCCGGCGGCGCCTCGCTGTGGAGCGATTTCATCTACGACGACTACGGCGCCTCGAGCCCGCAGGGGTTCAACACCTCCACCTTCGCGCAGAGCTCGGGACTGGCCGGGCGCCAGGGCGACTATGTCTTCCCCTCCGGCGCGGCCGACAACAACGGCGCCGACATCTTCCGCGCCGGAGTCGGTCTCAGGGGCGCCTTCAGCTACTGGCGAGTGGACTGGGTGACCTTGGCGGACCCCAGCATCCCGATCGCCGAGTGGACGATGGACACCGACGACAACGCGGCCACCGGCGGCGCGGCGTGGCCGGCGTCGGCCGGGGTGAGCTCGCCCGGGATCGACCAGGCGCTGGTCGTCTCCAGCCGCGGGGCGTGGCTGGTCAACCCGGTGACGGGCCTGCGCACCGATGTGGTGGCCAACGGCGGGAGCCTCACCGTGGACCCCACCTCCAAGTCGTTCATCGTCGCCATCCCCCGCACCCTGCTGCCGGTGAGCGGGACCTGGCGAATCCGCCTGGGCGCGGGGCTTGCCGACGCCTCGGGCGAGAACTTCGCCGCGCCCGACGTCGACACCGATCCGACCAGCGCCCTGCCGCTCGGAGCCGAGCGCCTCTACAACATCACCTTCCGCACCGTGGCCCAGGAACCGCCCGTGTACACCGACGGCTCCACCGATGCCCTGGCCGCCGCCGCCCAGGCCACGCTCGCCTCCACCCCGGTCGGCAGCACGCTGGGGCTCGACGGGCTGGCGCGAACCGTCACCGGCAACTTCTGGATGGAGGATGACCAGGCCGACACCCTGGCCACCGGTGACGTCTCGAAGTTCTCAGAGCTCGTGGACTGGTCAGCGCTGGCCGCAAGCGAGACGACGCCTCAGCCTCAGCCCACCGGCTACAGCGCGCGCTGGTACGTGTCGCGCCTGGACCCGGGCGCCGGCCAGCGGACCGACGATGGGACCGAGGGCGACTTCAAGCCGACGCTGATGGAGCGCGTCCAGCCCTACGCCGTGTACGTGCCGACCGGCTACCGCCCCGGCGCCAAAACGCCCCTGACCTGGATCCTCCACTCGCTGGAGGTCAACTACAACCAGTACGGCGCGCTCGATCCCCAGCTGATCGGGCAGCTCTGCCAGGATCGCGACTCGATCTGCGCCACCACCGAGGGCTTCGGTCCCGCCGGCTGGTACTACAACGAGGCCGAGACCGACTTCTGGCAGGTGTGGCGCCAGCTGGCCCAGAGCTACACGCTGGACCCATCGCGCACCGTCATCTCCGGCTACTCGATGGGTGGGTGGGCGTCCTACAAGCTCGCCTTCGAGCACCCCGACGACTTTGCCGGGGCGCTGGTCCTCGACGGCCCGGTGGCCTGCGGCGTGGAGGTCTACCCGGGCGTCACCGGCCCCGCCTCGCAGGACCCGGAATGCAGCAGCGACGGCCAGAGCCAACCGATGGTGCCCAACGCGCGCTGGATCCCCTACGTGATCGATCAGACCTATGCCGATGAGCTGGTGCCGACCACAGGGGTCCTGTCCCAGGCGCAGGCGTTCGACACGGCCGGCCAGCGCTATGACCTGTTCATCCACACCGGCGGCGACCATCTCGCCTTTGCCACCGAGGATCGCTTCTCCGACGTCGTGGCCGCACTCGGCCATCCGGTGAGGACCACCAACCCGGCGGCGTTCACCTACGACTGGTATCCGAGCCTGTCCAGCGCCGCGCTCGGGATCGGCGCCACCGGCGACTACTGGCTGAGCGGGCTGGCCGCGCGCACCGCCGCCGCCGGCACCGTGGCCGGGATCGTCGCCGACGACGCGGCGCTGCCCGCTCGCGCGGTCACCCCGCAACGGTCCGGCCCCTCGCTCGTCACTCAGCCGCTGCCGGGCACCAACACGTCGCTGAGCTGGAAGCGCGGAGCGCGGGCGGCCAGGGCGTCGCGGATGACGCTGGCGCTGACCGACGTCTCGCGCCTCACCGTGGACAGCGCGGCGGCGCGACTGCGCACCGGCACGATCACGGTGCGCACCGACGGCGCGACGCGGCTGAGGATCGCCCACCTGCGGCGCGGGACCCGGGTGGCGGTCAACGGGCGCCGGGTGGCGACCGCCGGCCGCGGGGGCGGCGCGACGGTCAGGTTGGCGTCGGGGAGGTCAGTGGTGATTCTCACGAGGTCACATCCTCCAGGGAGGGAATAGGTGGTAGCGGTCAGGAGTGCGTGGGGACCGGCTGTGCGGCGAGCGGGAAGCTGACGCCCGTCAGCTGCTCAGAGGCGTCCCACAGCCGGCGCGCCACGCCCGCGTCGCTGGCCTCGCTGGAGCGGCCGACCAGCTTGGGCGCGCCGCGCGTCTCCATGAACCCGCTGGGCCCCGCGTAGCTGTTGCCGGGGACGTCGGCCACGGCCGCGTACAGCGTCGGCAGCGCCCCGCCCTTGTCGTCTTGGGCGATGACCCGGTTGCCGATCACCATCAGCCCTTCCATCAACCAGTTCTCGCTGTGCGATTGCAGGTTGGTGGCCGAGTAGCCGGGGTGCGCAGCGGTGGCCAGCACGTCGGAGCCCGCGTCGATGAGACGGCGCTGGAGGTCCGCGATGAACAGGAGGTTGGCCAGCTTGGACTGCCCGTACGCGCGCCAGGCCCGGTAGGACTTGCGCTCCCAGTTGAGGTCATCGAAATCGATGTGGCCCATGCGGTGGGCGCCGGAGGCCACGCTGACGACGCGGCGGGTGACGTGGGGCAGCAGCAGGTTGGTGAGCGCGAAGTGGCCGAGGTGGTTGGTGCCGAACTGCATCTCAAAGCCCTCGGCGGTGCGCGAGAACGGCGGGATCATGATCCCGGCGTTGTTGATGAGGAGGTCGATCGGCCCGTCCCAGCCCGCGGCGAATTCGCGGACCGAGGCGAGGCTGGCCAGGTCCAGGCGGCGGACCTCGGTGGTGCCGGCCATCTCGGCGGCGGCGGCGTCGCCCTTCTCGGTGTTGCGTACGGCGAGGATGACGCGGGCGCCGTGCTCGGCGAGGAGGCTGGCGGCGACGCGGCCGATGCCGCTGTTGGCACCGGTGACGATGACCGTCTGGCCGGTCATGTCGGGAATGGAGGAGGCGGTGAAAGTAGGCATGGGCAACAATGTAGTCGCTGACCACAATGTTGTCAAGGACAACTTCCTGCGCTACCCTCCGCCCCGCGATGCCCGAGCGTCCCTACCACCACGGCAATCTGCGCCGCGCCCTGCTTGACGCCGCCGAGCGCACCGTGCGCGAACGCGGGGTCGGAGAGCTGTCGCTGCGTGAGCTCGCCCGTGACGTCGGGGTCAGCCACGGCGCCCCGCGCCGCCACTTTCCCGACCGCCAGGCGCTGCTCGACGCGCTGGCCCAGAGCGGGTTTGAGCGCCTGCGCACGGAGCTGCGCGCGGCCGTCGACGGCGCCGGCGACGCGTTCGAGCCGCGCCTGCACGCCACCGCGGCGGCCTACATCCGCTTTGCCACCGCGGATCCGGCGCTGCTGGAGCTCATGTTCACGGTCAAGCATCGCGAGGGGGCCGGGGACCTGCAGGAGGCCGCCGACCGGACCTTCGCGGTGATGATGGAGGTCGTCGTGCAGGGTCAGGCCGAGGGGCACCTGGAGCCTGGTGACCCCGAGCGGGTGGGGCTGGTGCTGTTCGCGACGATCCAGGGGATCGCGGCGCTGCTGACCGGCGGCATGGTCGCGCCCGAGCAGCTTGACGAGTTGCTCTCTGATTCGATCGCGCACTTCCTGCGGGGATCGCGCGCCGCGGCCTGAGCCGCGGCCGCCCCTGACCTACAGGAGACGC
This sequence comes from Solirubrobacteraceae bacterium, assembly GCA_035503355.1. GTDB lineage: Bacteria > Actinomycetota > Thermoleophilia > Solirubrobacterales > Solirubrobacteraceae > Palsa-465. The sequence continues at coordinate 1,904 of DATJTQ010000152.1, read as the reverse complement.
ATGCCGGGCTTGCGCCCGTTGCGGATCACGATGCGGGCGCGCTCGGCCTTCCACGAGGGCGCGCTCAGCGAGACGAGCAGCGTGTCGCCCGCGGCGTAGACCTTGCCGGCGGCCAGCCGGCGGCGGTGCTTCTGCAGCGCATGGCCCGCGACGCGCAGCTTGTGCGCCGGGCACCCGTGCCCGCGGCAGCTGATGGTGAACGCCGTATGCGCGGGCACCCGCCCCACGCTGATCCGAACCAGCCGCGTGTGACGGTGACTCCACTTCCACCCCAGGAGGATCTTGACGGCCAGCCGGTGCGACGTCGCGGCCGGCGGCGGCGTGACCGACACCGACCCGCTCCCCGTCGGCGCGGGCGGCGTGGTGACCGGGGCGGCAGCCAGGGTGCCCGCGGCCGCCACCATCGAGACGTGGTCGAAGCCGCCCGACGGCGTCCAGGAGATCTCGCGCAGCGACCCGTCCGGTCCCGCGAAGTACACGTTCTGGCTGTGGTTGTCAGGGTCGTAGTTGGTGGCCGGCGCCGACGCCAGAGACCCGGCGGGGAGGATCACGATCACGTGCCCCCACCCGTGCCCGGAGGCCCAGGAGATCTCGCGCAGCGACTGATCGGGCCCCTCGAAGAAGACGTTCTGGGTGGCGTTGTCGGCGTCGTAGTTGGTGGCCGGCGCCGAGCCCAGCGAGTGCGCGGGCGCGACCACGGAGGCGTGGTCAAGACCGGCCGACGGGGTCCACGAGATCTCGCGCAGCGAGCCGTCGGGCGCCTCGAAGTAGGTGTTCTGGCTCTTGTTGCCCGGGTCGTAATTGGTGGCCGGCGGGGCGGCCACCGAGTCCGGCGGGACGATGACCGAGATCGCCTTCCAGCCCGAGCCCGAGACCCACGGCTTCTCCTGCAGCGAGCCGTCGGCGCCGGCGAAATACACGTTCTGGCTGTGGTTGTCGGGATCGAAGTTCGTCGCCGGAGCGGTGTGCAACGTGTTGGCGGGCGCGACGGCGGAGACGTGGCTGAATCCCCCCGCCTTTGACCATGAGATCTCGCGCAGGGATCCGTCGGTACCGGCGAAGTACATGTTCTCCGACTCGTTCTGGGAATCGAAGTTGGTGCCCGGCCCCGAGGCCAGCGACCCCGCCGGCACGGGTCGCTTGACCGCGCTCCAGCCTGCCCCCGGGACCCACGTGATCTCCTGCAGCGACCCGTCAAGGCCGGCCCAGAACACGTTCTGGCTGTGGTTGACGGAGTCGAAGTTGGTCGCGGGCGTGTTGGCCGCCACGGCCACCCCCGGCCATGCCGCAATTGCGGCACACACCACCGCTCTCATCACCCACGCGCGCATCCTCATCGCAGACGTCCCGAGCCTACCAGCGGGCCTGGGCGGGCCCGCCGGTAGAACGCTCAGCTGCGGTACGGCGCGGGGTCCGGGAACGGCGTGTCCTCGCGCGAGAGCTCGGCGTCGAGCGCGTCCTCCTCGGCCCCGTGGCCCTCGATGCGGATCCGCGGCAGCCGCCGGTCGATCCACTCCGGCAGCGCCCATGTCACCGGTCCGAGGATCTCGAGCACCGCGGGCAGCAGCACGCAGCGCACCACCAGCGCGTCGAGGAACACCGCGGCGGCCAGCCCGAAGCCGAACTCCTTGATCGAGCGCTCGTCACCCAGCATGAAGGAGAGAAAGACGCAGATCATGATCGCCGCCGCGGCGCTGATGACACGGCCGGTGTAGGCGATGCCGTCGGCGACCGCGCGGGTGGCGTCGCGGTGGCGCACCCATTCCTCGCGGACGCGGGAGATCAGGAACACCTCGTAGTCCATGCTCAGGCCGAACACCACCGCAAACATCAGCACCGGGATCCACGGCTCCACCGGCCCCTTGCTCACGCCCAGCAGACCGGAGAGGAACCCGTTCTGGAAC
>DATJTQ010000151.1:0-6535 GCA_035503355.1 Solirubrobacteraceae bacterium | reverse complement strand
CTAGATCCCCGGCGGCTCGTGCTCAGAGAGCGCCGGACGGCCGCCGGCCACCCGGGCCACCCGCCGCGCCAGCCCGCCGTCGCCCACCAGCCGGGCCAGTCCCTCGACATCGGCGTTCCACTCGGTCTCGTCGGTCAGCGTCCCGGCGTACTCGCGCACCAGCGAGTAGGCCCGCCCGGTGCCGCCGCCGAGGCGCTCCGGGCCGCCGCGGAGATCCACCCCCTGGGCGGCGATGATGAGCTCCAGCGCCACCAGGCGGTGAGCCAGACCCACCAGCGCCGAGGTGGTGTTGACGGCCAGCGGAGCCATCGAGGCGTGGTCCTCAACCCCCTCGGCGAGCTGACCGCGGTAGTCCAGCGACACGGGGCTGGCCAAAAAGCGCGCCTCGGAGGCCAGCGCCGCGAAGGAGCGCCCCAGCGGCCGCAGGCCGCCGGTGGGCCCGTCGTGCTGCGCCAGGCCCGTGGGAAGGCCGGAGAAGTGGTGCCACAGCAGCTTCTGCACCCGCTCGTTGGCGACCTGGGCGGCGTGCGCGATGCCGAGGCGGATGTAGTCAAAGGCCATGGCCAGCGAGGTGACGTCGAAGTTGCCCACCGAGACGATGGCTCCCTCGTCCACCAGCACCAGCGGGTTGTCGGCGGCGGAGTTCAGCTCGATCTCCATCAGGCCGCGGGCCACGCTCAGCGCGTCGTAGACCGCACCGTGGGTCTGGGGCACGCACCGGATCGACAGCGGGTCCTGGAGGTTGCGCGCGGCGCCGGGGCGCCACAGCGCCGAGTCCTCGAGGAGATCGCGCAGGCGCGACATCGCCGTCTCCAGCCCGCTGTGGGGCCGGGCTCGCGCCGCGGCGGGATGGATCACCGACAGGTTGGCGGCGAAGGCCTCGAAGCTCAGCGCGGCGGCGATCTGCATGCTCTCGATGAGGTCCGCCGCGTCCACCAGCACCAGCGACCCGCGGCCCATGGTCACGCCGTTGGCTGAGATCAGCCCCAGCGCCTCCTTGGGCCCGAGCGCGATCGGCTCGAGGCCCGCGTGGGCCAGGGCCTCGGCCCCCGTGACGGTCTCGCCCTCGAACTCGGCCCACCCGCGGCCGATCAGCACCTTGCCGATGTCGGCCATCTCCGACAGGTCGCCCTGGCCGACCGAGCCGACCATCCGCACCACCGGATGGACCCCGAGGTTGAGCAGCGCCACCAACGCCTCGATGAGCTCACGCCGCACGCCGACCCCCGCCTTCAGCATGCCGTTGACGCGCGAGAGGATCATCGCCCGGACGACGTCGGTGGCCAGCGGTCGACCGTAGGAGGCCACCTGGTCGGCGACGGTGGCAAAGGAGAAGGCGCCGATCTCATCCAGCGCGATGTGGTGGCGCGAGAGCGACCCCAGGCCGGTGTTGAGCCCGTAGACCATCTCGCCGCTGGCGAGCACCCGATCGACGACGTCGCGCGCGGCGCGCACCCGGACCAGGGCCGCCTCGTCGAGCTCCACCCGCGCACGGCCCCGCGCGACGGCAAGCATGTGGTCGACGGTGAGACCGTCGCCCGACAGCACAATCGTCTCGCTGGTTGAGAATGATGCCACGGCTTGTCGGGGAGTGTATCCTGATTGCATCTCAGTGAGCGAGAAGATCTCGGGGCGCATTCTCCAGCCGGACGGCACCGCCCGCCGGGGCCAGGTGGCGATGGCCGATGGGAGAATCGTGGACTGCGGCGTCGCAGAGGCAACGGCCGGCACCGGCGTCGTCGACTACGGCGACGCGCTCCTGCTCCCCGGCGCCGTCGATGTCCACGTCCATACCCGCAGCTACTCCGAGGAGGGCATCGAGCGCTGCACCCGCGCCGCGGCGGCGGGCGGGGTGACCACGATCGTCGACATGCCCTACGACGCCGCGGGCCCGATCGACTCCCTCGGCGCCTTCGAGACCAAGGTCGCCGACGTGGGCCGCGAGGCGGTCATCGACGTGGCGCTGTGGGCGACGGTCCCCCCGCGAGGGCCGATCGAAGAGGTGCAGGACCTCGTCGATGCCGGCGCGGCGGCGTTCAAGCTCTCCACCTTCGAAACCCACCCCGAGCGGTTTCCGCGCATCCCCGACGGCCAGCTGCTGCGCGCCTTCGCCGCGATCGCGGCGGCCGGCGGCCTGGTCGGCGTCCACGCTGAGAACGACGAGATCGTCCGGGCCGGCATCGCCGCCGAGCAGGCGGCGGGACACGGCTCAGACCCGCTCGCCCACGCCCGGTCGCGGCCTCCGGTGGCCGAGACCGAGGCCATCGCGCGCTGCCTGGAGCTGGCCCGGGCCACTGGGGTGCGGCTCCACATCGTGCACGTCTCCACGCCCCGCGGCGTCGAGCTCGTCACCCAGGCGCGGGCCGACGGCGTCGACGTGAGCGCCGAGACCTGCCCGCACTACCTCCTGCTCGACGAGTCAGAGCTCCTGCGTCGCGGCGGCGAGGCCAAGATCAACCCGCCGCTGCGCGCGGCGTCGCTGCCCGCCGACGGGCTCGACCTCATCTCCTCCGATCACGTCGGCTGGCCGGCCGAGCGCAAGCACGGTCCCGACATCTTCGCGCTGGCCTCCGGCGCCCCCGGAGTCGAGCTCATCGTCCCCCTCGTCCACGACGCGCTCGGTGCCGCGGCGCTGGTGCGGCTGGTCAGCGAAGGCCCGGCGCGCCGCTTCGGCCTGTGGCCGCGCAAGGGCTCCCTGACCCCCGGAGCCGACGCCGACCTGCTGGTCCTCGACCCGGAGGCCGAGTGGGAGGTCGACCCGCGCGCGCTGGTCACCGCGGCGGGCTGGAGCCCGTACAGCGGCCGGCGGCTCAAGGGCCGCGTCATCGCCGCCTACAGCCGCGGGCGTCTGGTGTGGGACGGTGAGCGGGTGCTCGGGCACCCCGGCGACGGGGTCTTTGTCCCGGCGGCCACGTCGCGGGCTCTGGCGGCCGCGGGTGGCTAGCTTGACCCCACCCGGCCTGCGCTGCCGCGGCTGGCGTCAGGAGGCGATCCTGCGCCTGCTCGAGAACAACCTGGCCATCGCCGAGGACCCCGACAACCTCGTCGTCTATGCCGCACACGCCAAGGCCGCCCGCGACCACGACTCGCTGCGGGGCATCGTCGCCGCCCTCACTCATCTCAGCGACGGCGAGACGCTGGTGGTGCAGTCCGGCAAGCCGATCGCGGTCCTCCCCACCGGCCCCCGCAGCCCCGCGGTGCTCCTGGCCAACGGGAATCTCGTCGGTCGCTGGGCCACACCGGAGGTCTTCTACGAGCTCGAGCGCCGCAACCTCATCGCCTGGGGCGGGCTCACCGCGGGCTGCTGGCAGTACATCGGCTCCCAGGGCGTGCTGCAGGGCACCTATGAGACGTTCGCCCAGGTGGCGCGAGAGCATTTCGAGGGCACCCTGCGCGGGCGCCTGATCGTGAGCGCCGGGCTCGGGGGCATGGGGTCAGCGCAGCCCGTGGCCATCACCCGCATGCTCGGCGGCGTGAGCATCGTCGCCGAGGTCGACGGCGACAAGGCGGCCCGCCGCCGCGCCGAGGGCACCATCGACCTGGTGGCCCACACCGTCGACGAGGCCCTCGACGCCGCGCTGTCGGCCCGGGGCGGCGGCGCCCCGACCGCGATCGCGGTGGTGACCAACGCAGCCGACCTCTTCGAGGGCCTGCTCGAGCGCGAGGTGACTCCCGACGTCGTCACCGACCTCACCGCCGCCCACGACCTGCGCGCGGGCTACGTCCCGGCCGGCATGAGCCTCGACGAGGTGGCCGCCCTGCGCCGCGGCGACCCGGGCAAGCTCGAGTCGCTGGCGCTGGCCACCATGGTCCGTCATGTCCGCGCCATGCTGGCCCTGCGCGAGCGCGGCGCCGTGGTCTTCGACTACGGAAACAACATCCGCCCCCACGCCGCGGGCGGCGGCGTCGACGACGCGCTGACCATCGACATCTTCACCGCGCGCTACCTGCGGCCGCTGTTCTGCCGCGGGATCGGGCCGTTTCGCTGGATCTGCCTGTCGGGCGAGGACGCCGACCTCGCCGCCGTCGACGAGCTCTGCCTCGAGCTCTTTGAGGGCACCGACCGGATCACCGACTGGATCGCCCTGGCCGGCGAGCACGTGGCGCGGCAGGGGCTGCCGGCGCGCATCGCGTGGCTCGGTCACGGCGAGCGCGACCGGCTGGCGCTGGCCGTCAACGACGCCGTCGCCGACGGACGGCTGCGCGCGCCTGTCGCCTTCACGCGCGACCACATGGACTCCGGCTCCATGACGCACCCCAACATCATCAGCGAGGCGATGGCCGACGGCTCTGACGCGGTGAGCGACTGGCCTCTGCTCAACGCGTTGCTGACCACGGCCTCCGGCGCCGACCTGGTGGCCCTGCACGCCGGCGGCGGGGGCTACGCCGGGTATTCGCAGAGCGCCGGGATGACCGTGGTGGCCACCGGCGACGCCGACGGCGCCGCCCGGCTGGCCGGGGCGCTGCACGTCGACACCGCGCTGGGCGTCCTGCGCCACGCCGACGCCGGCTATGAGACGGCGCGCGAGTGCGCCTCAGAACACGAGCTCGGCCTCGGCTCCGTAGGGTCTGTGGCATGAGGGAGCTCGACCTGCACGCCGTCCACGCCGCCGTGGCCGGCGGATCGGTGCTCGCCGCCGGCGGCGGCGGGTGGGTGGACCACGGGATGCTGGTCGGCACCACCGCCGTCCAGTACGGGACGCCGCGGCTGGTCTCACTCGACGAGCTGGACCCCGACGCGATGCTGGCCACCGTGAGCGCCATCGGCGCGCCGGCCGCGGTGGGCTGGGAGATGCGCCCGGGCGACTACGTGCGGGCCCTGGAGCTGCTCATGGACGCCGTCGACGACGAGATCGTCGGCACCGTGACCGCCCAGAACGGGTCATCCACGACCTGCAACGGGTGGGTGGCCTCGGCGGTGCTCGGCACCGTGGTGGTCGATGCGGCGGGCGATGGCCGCGCCCACCCCACCGGCAAGATGGGCTCCTTCGGATTGGCCGCGGACGACGACTACGAGACGGTGCAGGCCGTGGCGGGCGGCAACCGGGCCGAGAACCGCTACCTCGAGGTCGTCACGCGCGGGACCGTGCGCCACACCGCCAACGTGCTGCGGACGGCCTCCGATCAATCCGGCGGGTTCATCTCGTGCGCCCGCAACCCGCTGCCCGCCTCGTTTGTCGCCGCCCATGCCGCGGTGGGCGCGATCTCGTTTGCCCTTGACCTCGGCGAGGCGATCCTGGCCGCCGAGCCCGCCGGCGCGCAGCGGATGATCGAGGTGACCGCTGAGCATCTGGGCGGGCGCATCCTCACCACCGGCACGGTCCGCACCCGGTCGCTGCGCACCCACAACGCCTTTGACATCGGGACGATCGAGGTCGACGACCTCGAGCTGGGCTTCGTCAACGAGTACCTCACCGCCGAATCGGGCGGCGAGCGGCTGGCCACCTTTCCCGACGTCCTCACCACGCTCTCGGTCGACACCGGGCGGATCATCTCGATCGCCAACCTGCGCGAGGGCGATGAGGTGGCCGTCCTGCATGTCCCCAAGGCCAACGTCCCGCTGGGCGACGGCGTCCGCGAGCCCAGCGTGTACCCCGAGGTCGAGGCCATGCTGGGCAAGCCGCTGGCCGAGTACGCGCTTGCCTGACGCCGCGCGCATCACCGCCCGGCTCGACGCGTTGTGGGACATCGCCCGAGGCCCAGGGGGCGGCGCGGATCGCCCGGCCTACTCGTCCGCTGAGGCGGCGGGCATGCGACTCGTCTCCTGGTGGGCACGCGAGGCGGGCCTGGAGCCGGCGCTCGACGAGTTCGGCAACCTGTGGGCCCTGCCTCCCGATGATGACGGGCCGATCGTCACCTCGGGCTCGCACGTCGACACCGTGCCCGACGGCGGGCGCTATGACGGCGCGCTCGGGACGGTGTTGGGGCTGGAGGCCGCCGCCGAACTGGGCCCTGGCGCCGGGGTGCTGATCTGCGCCGCCGAGGAGGCGCCGCGCTTCGGGGCCGGCACGATGGGCTCACGTCAGATGACCGGCGCCCTGACCCAGGAGGCGCTCGAGAATCTGCGTGACGCCGACGGCGTCACCGCGGCCGCCGCCCGCGCGGCCTACCTCGACCAACTGCGCGACCTCCCGCGCATCGCCCCGCCCCTGCACCGCCTGCGCGCCCACGCCGAGGTGCACGTGGCTCAGCGCCGTGCCCTGCGGGAGCTCGGGATCGTCACCGCGGTCGCCTCCCCCCGGCGGTTCGCCATCACCATCGAGGGTGAGGCCGGCCACTCGGGCGAGGTGGCGATGGATGAGCGCCACGACGCCCTCGCCGCAGCCGCGGAGGTGGTGCTCGCCGTCGAGACCGCCGCGCGCGCCGAGCCCGCGGAGACGGTGGCCACGGTCGGCACGCTCACCGTGTCGCCGGGCGCGGTCAGCGTCATCCCCGGCCGCGCCTCTCTTGCCGTCGACGTCCGGGGGATCGACTCCGCCTCGCTGACCCGCGTGGACGCGGCCATCCGGGCCGCCGTGACCGACATCGCCGCCCG
>DATJTQ010000150.1:0-2597 GCA_035503355.1 Solirubrobacteraceae bacterium | reverse complement strand
ATCGCCGAGCTGGTGGGCGTCGACGTGGCGCCGGCGCCGGCTGCGGATCCCGGCTCTGAACCCGTGCGCACGGTGGTGGCCGACCTGGCGGAGCCGGGCGTCGCGGCGGAGCTCATCCGCGAGCGCCCCGACGTCATCGTCCACCTTGCGGCGGTGGTGTCGGGGGAGGCCGAAGCCGACTTCGACAAGGGCTATCGCGTCAACCTCGACGCCATGCGCCACCTGCTGGAGGCGATCCGCCTGGCCGGCCCCGGGTACGTCCCGCGGCTGGTCTTCAGCTCCTCGATCGCCGTCTTCGGGCCGCCGGTGCCCGACGTGATCGCCGACGATCACCTCAACGCCCCGGCCACCAGCTACGGCACCCAGAAGGCGATCGGCGAGCTCCTGCTGGCGGACTACACGCGCCGCGGCTTCCTCGACGGCGTGGGCATCCGCCTGCCCACGATCTGCGTGCGGCCGGGGGCGCCCAACCTGGCTGCCTCGGGATTCTTCTCCAACATCATCCGCGAGCCGCTGCACGGCCGCCCCGCCGTCCTGCCCGTCTCGACCGAGGTGCGCCACTGGTTCGCCTCGCCGCGCGCGGCGGTGAGCTTCCTGGTGCACGCGGCGACAATGGACACCACACCGCTGGGCCTGCGCCGGTCACTGACGATGCCGGGCCTCTCGGCCACCGTCGGCGAGGAGATCGAGGCGCTGCGCCGCGTGGCCGGCGACGGCGCCGTCGCGCTCATTCGCGACGAGCCCGACGCGGCGATCGCGGCCATGGTGGACGGCTGGCCCCGCGCCTTCGACGCCCGGCGCGCGACGGCGTTGGGCTTCGTCGCCGAGCGCGACTTCGACGAGATCGTCCGCGTCTACATCGAGGACGAGATGGGCGGCGCGGCCAGCGCCTGAGCCAGTCGCTCGAGCCCCCGCGCGATCTCGTCGGGGCCGTGAGCGGTGAAGGACAGCCGCAGGGTGGCGACATCGGGGGCCCCGGAGAAGAACGGCGCCCCGGGGACGTAGGCGACATCGTGCTCCAGCGCGCGGGTGAGCAGCGCCCCCGCGTCCCAGCCGTCGGGCAGGCGCGCCCACACGAACATGCCCCCGTCGGGATGGTTGTGCGTGGAGCCGGGCGGGAGCGCGCCGCCCAGTCCGGCCAGCAGCGCATCGCGCCGGATGCGGTAGGCCGCGCGCAGGCGCTCGATGTGCGCGGTCAGGTCGGTGGTGGCCAGCCAGCGTGCCGCCGCCGCCTGATCGACGGTCGAGGAGTGCAGGTCGGCCGCCTGCTTGGCGATGGTCAGCGAGCGCAACAGCATCCGCGGCGCCCGGACCCAGCCGATGCGCAGACCGGGCGCGGCGATCTTGGACAAGGTGGAGATGGCGAGCGTCCGCGCCTGCGCCGGGGGCAGCGAGGCCACGGCGGGCACGGGCGTCCCGCTGTAGCGCAGCTCGCCGTAGGGATCGTCCTCCACGATCCACAGGCCGGTGCGCTCGGCCACCTCGGCGAGCGCGAGACGGCGCCGCGCCGACAGGGTGCGCCCCGTCGGGTTGTGGAAGGTGGGCACGGTGTAGAGCAGCGCCGGCCGATGCTGGGCGACGAGCGCGTCGAGCGCCTCGGGGTCCAGCCCCTCGTCGTCGCACGGCACCGGGATCGCCGTGGCCCCGGCGAGGGCGAAGCACTGCAGCGCGGCGAGGTAGGACGGCTCCTCCACCAGCACCCGGTCCCCGGGTCTGAGCAGGACGGCGGCCACCAGGGTGAGCGCCTGCTGGGAGCCGGAGGTGATGAGCAGGTCGTCGGCGCCGGTGGGCAGCCCGCGCTCGGTCAGGCGCTGGGCGACGAGGCGGCGCAGGAGGGGGTCGCCCTCCGTGGTGGAGTACTGCAGCGCCCGCGCTCCGGTGTCCTCGGCGAGAACCGCGGTGAAGGCCGCCTGCAGGCCGGCGCGATCAAACAGGTCGGGGGCCGGCAGGCCGCCGGCGAACGACACCACGCCGGGACGCTCGGTCAGGGCGAGGATGTCGCGGACGGGCGAGCTGGTGGCGCCGCGCAGGGAGCCGGCGTCGTGGGGTGCGTGAGACGGATGCAACATGGGACTCCTTGTCAGCGACGTCGAGTGGCCACAACGCTTGCCACCGGCTCACCCGGGGCGTGAGCCCGGGTTCTCAGCGACCGGTGGCGAGCTGTACTCGGCGTGCGGCAGTCCGCATACGGCCAGTGTAGACCTCGCGCGATGCCGGTCTGACGCCGCCCCGGCGCCCGCGACCCGTGCGCGATGTGGGAGCCACGCGCCGGTTTGTATGCGCCGCGAGGCTGTCGCACACACACGGGCCCACAGCGCGGTCGAGACGTCGGGGCGGGCGGGCGCAGTGGTGCCCGCACCCGGCTCCGCGCAACGACGCTGGGACAAAAGATGGCGTTTGCCGGCGCTTTGTGTCCCAGAGTCGCCTCGCGGCCCGTGCCGCGAAGCGACCCTGGGTCAAAACCTGGCGACTAACGCCAGGTTCTGACTCAGCGTCGCAGGGGGAGAACCGCAGGCGGATCCCCTGGCTCGGCGCGCCGGCACGACGGGAATATGATCCGCGGCGTGGGAGAGGACCCGACCGGTGGCGGGCTCGGC
>DATJTQ010000149.1:0-11703 GCA_035503355.1 Solirubrobacteraceae bacterium | reverse complement strand
CGTCACCTACGAGCTTCCCCTGCGCTACAAGACCACCCGTCAGCCCGAGCAGAAGCGGCGGATCGCGGTGGAGGCCGCGCGCCGCGTGCGTGACGGATCGGCCATCGGGCTCACCGGCGGCACGACCACCACCGAGGTGGCGCGCGCCCTCGTGGACCGCGCCCAGCTGACCGTCGTCACCAACGCGCTCAACATCGCGGCCGAGATCGCCGTCCGTCCCAACCTCAAGCTGGTGGTCACCGGCGGCGTGGCCCGGGCCGAGTCCTATGAGCTGGTGGGGCCGATCGCCGAGTCCAGCCTGGAGGGGCTCAACCTGGACATGGCCTTCCTCTCGGTCGACGGCATCTCTCCCCGGGCGGGGCTCACCACCCAACACGAGATCGAGGCCGGCACCGACCGCGCGCTGATGGCCCGCGCCGAGCAGGTGGTGGTGGTCGCCGACAGCTCCAAACTCGGCCACGTCGCCTTCGCGCGCATCTGCGAGCTCGCCGAGGTCGCAGAGCTCATCACCGACGACGGCGCCGATCAGGCCGCCGTGGCGGCGATTCAGGACGCCGGCGTGCGGGTGACGATCGTCTGAGCCGCCCCCTGTCGGCGCCCGCCGGCAGGTCCAGCGTGACGTGCGGCGCACAGGCGCCGGTCACGGGAGCGACCAATCGACGGCAAATCGTTCGGGCCGGCTCGCGTGGGGAGCCAAATGGTCGCCCCGCGTACACCTGGGGACAAATCGGACCCGGTGCTCCCGATTTGTCGCCGAGTGGCTGCTGCGGCGAGGAGGGCCCGCTGGGCGAGGGAGGGCCCGCTGGGCGAGGGAGGGCCCGCCGGGCGAGGCGCCCAGGCGGGCCCCCCGGCGAGGCGGCGGTCAGGCCCGCCCGGCCACGCCCCCGCGCGACCGGATCCCCTCCGGCATCAGCGCCCCGTGGGCCTCGATGAGCTCGTCCACCATGGCGTGGATCTGAGCGATGGTCAGCGTGGCGCCGGCGTTGGGGTCGAGCATCACCGCCTGGTAGACGTGGTCGCGCCGGCCCTCCAGCACGGCCTGGACCGTCAGGTCGGCCACCCCGACCATGGTGCGGTTCAGCGCCGCGCACTGCGGCGGCAGGGCCCCGACGGCGATCGGGTGCACGCCCTCGCCGTCGACGCGGCACGGCACCTCGACGCAGCACCCGGCCGGCAGGTTGTCGATGAGGCCGTCGTTGCGGACGTTGCCGTACTCGATGCGCTCGGCGCCGGTGGCCATGGCGTGGATGTAGCGAGGGGCCAGCTCGCCCTCGCGCAGGACCTCGAGCGGCTCGCCGGCGGCCAGCTTGCCTTTGATCTCGGCGTACTCGCGCAGGTTGTCCTGCGACCGGCTGATGTACTCGTCCACGGGGATCCGGTAGCGCTCGAGCTGATCATCGTGGGACATGAACCACGGCAGGTACTCGGCGCTGTGCTCGCTGGACTCGGTGGGGAAGTACCCGAACTGGCGGTAGAGCTCGACGCGCACGCGCCGCCCCAGCCCGTCGGGGTCACGCGCGATCGCCTCGTCGAGCAGCGGGTAGAGGCTCTCGCCGTCGCGCTCGAAGCGCAGCACCCACGCCTGGTGGTTGACGCCGGCGGTGAGGTACTCGATCTCCGGTTCGGGCACGCCGATGATCTCGGCGATCTGCTCGTGGGTGTTCTGCACCGAGTGACACAGGCCGACGACGCGGGTGTCCCGGCCGCCGGCCCACAGCGACCAGCACAGCATGGCCATCGGGTTGGTGTAGTTGAGCAGGATGGCCTCGGGGCACATCTCGTCCATGTCGTCGGCGATGGCCAACACCACCGGGATCGTGCGCAGCCCGCGGAACACTCCGCCCACCCCGAGCGTGTCGGCGATCGTCTGGCGCAGCCCGTAGCGCTTGGGGATCTCGAAGTCGCGCAGGGTGGCGTCAAAGCCGCCGACCTGGATCTCGTTGATGACGAAGTCCGCGCCGTCCAGCGCCGCTCGTCGGTCGAGGTGGGTTTCGACGGTAAACCGGGCTCCGGTGGACCGGATGGTGTCGGCGGCGATCCGCTCGGCGGTGGCCAGGCGCTCGGGGTCGATGTCGTGCAGGACGACCGTGGATTCGACGAGCTCGGGGAAATCGCTGAGATCTGCGAGCAGAATGCGGGTGAACTCGACGCTGCCGGCGCCGATGAGCGTGATCCGAGGGTTCATGCTCGAAATTGTCCTAGTTGGACCCCAAATGTGCAAGAGTGAGCGTGCTGATGATCGTCTGCGTCGCGGGCAACCCCGCCATCGACAAGCTATTCGAGGTCCAGACGGTCCGCCCGGGGGAGATCCACCGCCCCGACGCGTTCGTCCCCCTGCCCGGCGGCAAGGGCATCCACGTCGCCCAGGTGGCCACCGCGCTGGGCGCCGAGGCGATCGCCACCGGCCTGCTCGGCGGCCACCACGGCCGCTGGCTGGCGGAGACGCTCGCGGCCGAGGGCGTCCCGGGCGTCTTTGCGTGGGCGGCGCGGGGCGAGACGCGCTCGTGTCTCACCGTCGCCGACACCGTCACGCGCAGCCTCACCGAGTTCTACGAGGACGGCATCGAGGCCACGCCGGAGGATTGGGCCGCGCTCACGAGGGTCGTCGACGAACTCCTCGCGCAGGGGCCGAGCTGGCTGGCCATGGCCGGCTCGGTGCCCGCCGCTCCCGCCGCGTCCGCGGGGCCTGCCGCTCCCGCCGCGTCACCCGCTCCCGCCGCGTCCGGGGCGGGCTACGCGCCGCTGGTGCGCACGGCCCGCGCCGCGGGCGTGCGCAGCGCCGTGGACTCCCGCGGCGCCGATCTGGAGCGGGCCCTGCACGCGGGGCCTGACCTGGTCAAGGTCAACGCCGCCGAGGCGGCCGAGCTCCTGGAGCGCCCGGCGATCGACGGCGCCGCCGAGGCGCACGCGGCGGCGGTGGCGATCCGCGCCCGGGCCGGCGGCGAGGGACATGCCGTCATCATCACCCTCGGCGAGCGCGGGATGGTCATGGTCGAGCCCGACGGCGGGGCGTGGCACGGCGCGATCGACGTGCGCGGTCACTACCCGGTGGGCAGCGGGGACGCTTTCCTGGCCGGCCTGCTCGTCGCGTTGACCGCCGACGGCGCCGGCCCCGGCGGGTGGCCCGACGCCGCTCGGCTGGGCCTGGGCGCGGCCACGGCCAACGCGGAGGTTCCGGGGGCGGCCCGGCTGGATCCGGCGCGGGCCCGCGCCCTCGCCGCGACCGCCGAGATCGTCCGCCTCTGAGAAAACCTTCACCGCCGACCGATTAGTTTGTGTCCCCTGGCCGGTCTTAGCTTCGTCAAGGCCACAACCCCAGGAGGAGCAGGATGAGCACCACGGCAACGCGGATCCGCACCATCAGCCTGGTCTGCGTCGGGACCCCCGACCAGGACACGGCGGTCGCCTTCTATGAGTCGATCGGCTTCGAGAAGCGGACCGACGTCCCCTTCGGCGGCGGCTACCGCTGGATCGAGGTCTACCCGCCCGAGGGCACCACCGGCATCGCGCTGGCGCCGCCCCCGCCAAGCGCCGAGAGCGTCGAGCCCCAGCAGACCGGGATCACGCTGACCACCGACGACATCGACGCCACCCACGCCCAGATGAAGAGCCTGGGCGTCGACGTCGACGCCGAGGTTTAGCGCATGGGTGACCCCGTGCCCCCGATGTTCTGGTTCCGCGACCCCACCGGCCACACGCTGATGGTGGTGGAGAACCCGTCCTGACCGGACCGGCTCCCACCGGGGATCGGGACTTCGCCGATCTCGTTGAGCAGCACCGGGCCGAGCTGCACGCGCACTGCTACCGCATGCTCGGCTCGGTGCACGACGCCGATGACGCGCTCCAGGAGACGCTGGTGCGCGCCTGGCGCGGCGCGGCCGGCCTGCGCGACCCGGGCGCGGCCCGGTCCTGGCTCTACACCATCGCCACCAACGTCTCGCTCACCGAGCTCGAACGCCGCAAGCGCCGCGTCCTGCCCCACGACTTCGGGCCGGCGGCGGAGGCGCAGACCCCGCCCGGGCAGCCGGTGGTGGAATCGACGTGGATCGAGCCCTATCCCGACGAGGCGATGGGACTCCCGGCGGGGCGGGCCGCCCCGGAGGCCACCTACGAGCAGCGCGAGGCGGTCGAGCTCGCGTTCGTCGCGGCGGCGCAGCATCTGGCCGGCAACCAGCGCGCGGTGCTCATGCTGCGCGAGGTACTGGGCTTCTCGGCCCAGGAGACCGCCGACATGCTGGACACGAGCGTCCCGTCGGTCAACAGCGCCCTGCAGCGCGCGCGGGCTGCGGTGCAGGAGCGGGTGCCGGAGCGCACGCAGCAGGCGACGCTGCGCGACCTGGGTGACCGCAGGCTGCGCGGGCTCATCGACCGCTACATCGACGCCTGGGAGCGCTGCGACATCCATGCCTTTGCCGGCCTGCTGGCCGAGGACGCCACCTTCGCCATGCCCCCGCTGGCGACGTGGTACACGCCGCGCGACACGATCGTCACCTGGGCCGGGCACTCGGCCATGTCGGGTGCGTGGAGATGGCGGGCCGCGGTCACCCGGGCCAACGGCCAGCCGGCGCTCGCGTTCTATGCCTGGGACGGGGCCGAGGGCGCCTATCTCCCGTTTGCGCTGAACGTCCTGAGCTTGGCCGACGGTGGCCTGGTCTCCGACGTCACCGCGTTCATCGTCCGCTCCACGCAGAACCCCGACGCCGGCGACTACCGCAACTTCCCGAGCCAGCCGATCGACGAGCGCCAGCTCGCGGTCACCTTCAACCGCTTCGGCGTCCCGGACCGCCTGAACTAGCGCCTCACCCAAACGCGCGCGGCGTGGAAGACTGCCGCCCGTGTCCTCCCGCTTCGATGTCCTGCTCGAGCCGGTGGCGATCGGCCCGGTCACTGCGCGCAACCGCTTCTTCCAGGTGCCGCACTGCAACGGCATGGGCTACCGCGACGTCACCGCCCACGCCGAGATGCGCGCGGTGAAAGCCGAGGGCGGTTGGGCGGTGGTGTGCACCGAGCAGGCCGAGATCCACCACTCCTCGGAGATCACGCCGTTCATCGAGCTGCGCATCTGGGATGACCAGGACATCCCCGCGCTGGCCCGCATCGCCGACGCCGTCCACCGCCACGGGGCCCTCGCCGGGATCGAGCTCTGTTACAACGGCATGAACGGCCCCAACCTCTACAGCCGGACCGCGCCGATGGGGCCGGCGCACCTGCCGGTGGCGACGTTCAGCGTGGACCCGGTGCAGGCACGGCGCATGGATCTCGATGACATCGCCGACCTGCGGCGCTGGCATCGCGCCGCCGTGCGCCGCTCCCTGCAGGCCGGCTATGACCTCGTCTACGTCTACGCCGGCCACGCCCTGGGCGGCATCCACCACTTCCTGTCGCGCCGCTACAACGACCGCACCGACGCCTACGGTGGCTCGGCGGAGAACCGCATGCGGCTGCTGCGCGAGATCCTCGAGGACACCCGCGAGGAGTGCGACGGGCGCGCCGCGGTGGCCTGCCGCATCACCGTCGACGAGTTGCTCGGCGATGAGGGCATCACCCGCGCCGACATCGAGGACGTCGTCGGGACCCTCGGGGAGCTGCCCGACCTGTGGGACTTCGTGCTCGGCTCATGGGAGGACGACTCGGTCACCGCGCGCTTCGGCGAGGAGGCCGAGCAGGAGCAGTACGTGCGCGGGCTCAAAGCGCTGACCTCCAAGCCGGTGGTCGGCGTGGGGCGGTTCACCTCGCCCGACACGATGGTGCGGATGGTGCGCAGCGGGATCCTTGATCTCATCGGTGCGGCGCGCCCCTCGATCGCCGATCCGTTCCTGCCGCGCAAGATCGAGGAGGGGCGCTTGGAGGACATTCGCGAGTGCATCGGCTGCAACATCTGCGTGTCCGGGGACTTCACGATGTCCCCCATCCGCTGCACCCAGAACCCGTCTATGGGAGAGGAATGGCGTCGGGGCTGGCATCCGGAACGCATCCGCCATCGCTCCAAGGAGGGCAAGGTTTTGGTCGTCGGAGGAGGCCCCGCCGGCCTTGAGGCGGCCATGTGCCTCGGCCAGCGCGGGTACGAGGTGATCCTCGCCGAGGCCTCCGCTCGGCTCGGCGGCCGGGCCGCGCGCGAGGCCCGTCTGCCCGGGATGGCCAGTTACGTCCGCGTCGCTGACTACCGGGAAGCTCAGCTGCGCCGCCTGCGCGCCGTGCAGCGCACCCAGGGTGAGGTGACCGCCGCCGAGATCCTCGACTACGACTTCGATCACGTCGCCGTGGCCACCGGAGCGCGATGGCGCGCCGACGGCGTCGGCCGCTTCCACACTCGCCCGATCGCGCTGGATCCGGGGCTCCCGGTGCTCACGCCCGACGACCTGATGGCGGGGGAGCTGCCGCAGGCCGACCGGGTGGTGCTCTTTGACGATGACCACTACTACATGGGCGGCGTGCTGGCCGAGCTACTCGCTCGCGCCGGCCGCCACGTCACGCTGGTGACCCCCGCCCATTGCCCGTCGAGCTGGACCACCAACACGATGGAGCAGCATCGCATCCAGCGGCGGCTGCTGGAGCTCGAGGTCGAGCTCGTCGCCTCGCACGCGGTGCTGGCCACCGTTGACGGCGGCGTGCGTGTCGGGTGCGTGTTCACCGGTCGCGAGCGCGAGCTTGTCGCCGGCGCCGCCGTGCTCGTCACCGCGCGGCTGCCGGTTGACGTCGTGTACCAGGAGCTCATCGAGCGTCGCGCCGACTGGGCGGGGGCCGGGCTCACCACCGTCAAAGCCGTCGGCGACTGCCTGGCCCCGGGCACGATCGCCGCCGCCGTCTGGGAGGGACGCCGCTACGCCGAGGAGCTCGACGAGCCCGACGATCGCGGCGACACCATCCCCTTCCTGCGCGAGGTCACCGAGCTCAGCCCCGCGGGCGGGTTGACCGCACCGGGCCGGCCCGACTAGGCTGGCCGCCCGTGAGCCGCCGGGGGTACATCACCATGCTCGCCGCCGCCATCAGCGCCGCGGCCTTTGCCGTGCTCGGAGGCATCCCGGCGGCCGGGGCCGGCACTCCCTCGTTGACCTGGCCGCAGGCGGCGGCCCGCGTCCACACTCCGGTCTACCGACCCCGGGTGACCCTGGGGATCAAGCCGCAGATGCTCCTGGTCAACTCGGGCGGCTGCGTCGAGGGGGCGTGGGGGACCGGCAAGCGCGCCAGCGCGCAGTTCAGCGTCGACGAGCCCGCCGGCACGCCCCAGTGCGGTCAGCCGGGGCTGGTCAACCAGGTGTCGAGCACAACGATCAACGGCAAGAAGGTCCCGGTCGAGGTCCAGTGCCCTCGCCTGCCGCACTGCACCGCCCATGACGGCCAGACCGACGGGGTGTTCATCATCTTCGTCCCCGAGCGCGGGGCCAAGCACTACGCCATCCAGCTCGAGAGCTCACACGTGGCGTTGCACGGCCTGCTGCGGATCGCGCACAGCTTCGTCCGCGTCACCGCGGATCACTCCGCGGCCGCCCGCGCGGCCGCAGCGACACCTCCCGCGCCGCCGCGCGGCCGGCAGCTGGCCGAGTTCCGCTCGCCCAACGGCAAGGTGTGGTGCGGCGCCGGCGCCACCACCTTCTGCGCCACCGGCGGGGCCCCCGGGGCTCCGGCTCACGGGCCCCAGACCCTGGCGCAGCTGTCCCCCAACGGCAAGGTGACGCTCTGCCGCGTCGCCCACACCAGCCAGAGCAGCGTCTGCGTGCAGAACTGGGACGACAGCGCGCCGGTGCTCAGGCGCGGTCAGAGCACGCAGCGCAACAACATCCGCTGCACCTCGGCGGCCAGCGGGATCTCGTGCGTCATCGCCTCGGGCGCCCACAAGGGGCACGGCTTCCGCGTGAGCGCCACCGGCCAGCGGCGGATCGGGCCTCGGTAGGCCCGGCCCCGCCGCGATAGGGTGGCGCAGCGTCGCATGCCCTACTTTGACTTTTCCGGCCACGAGCTGGTGAGCTATGACCCGGCCCTGGAGGCGCCGTCGGACCTGGACGCCTTCTGGGAGCAGACGCTGGCCGAGACCCGAGCCCACGATCTGGACCCGGTGCTGGAGCGGGTCGAGTCGCCGTTCGTGGTCGTTGAGAGCTACGACGTGTCGTGGCGCGGCTTCGGCGGCGACCCGATTCGCGGGTGGCTGCACCTCCCCGCCACCCGAGCTCCGGGCGACGGGCCGCTGCCCGCGGTCATCCAGTACCAGGGCTACGGCGGCGGGCGCGGGCTGGTGTTCGAGAACGTCTTCTGGGCCGCGGCGGGCTATGCGCATCTCGTGATGGACACGCGCGGACAGGGCAGCGGGTGGTCGACGGGCGACACGCCGGACCCGTCCGGCTCGGCGCCCGCGCAGCCGGGCTACATGACCCGAGGGATCACCGATCCGTCGGTCTACTACTACCGGCGTGTGTACGCCGATGCGGTGCGCGCCGTGGACTTCATGCGCACGGTCGACGAGGTCGACGGGCAGGCGATCGCCGTCACGGGCCGCTCGCAGGGTGGCGGCCTGTCGCTCGCCGTCGCGTCGCTCGCCGACGGCGTGCGCGCGGTGATGCCCGACGTGCCGTTCCTGTGTGACTTTCCGCGCGCCACCCAGGTGGCGATGAAGGACCCGTACCTCGAGATCGTCCGCTACCTGGCCGTTCACCGTGATCACGACGACGCCGCCCTGGCGACGTTGGCCTACTTCGACGGCGCCGTGCTGGCGCGGCGGGCCAGCGCTCCCGCGCTGTTCTCGGTGGCGCTGATGGACGAGATCTGCCCGCCATCGACGGTCTACGCCGCCTTCAACGCCTACGGCGGCGTCAAGGAGATCGTCACCTACCCCTACAACGATCACGAGGGCGGCGAGGCCTTCCACGAGCTTCGCCAGGTCGCCTGGCTGGCCGAGGCGATGGCCGCACCGGCCGACCCCACCGTCTCCGGGTAGCCTCGGCCGCCGCGGATTTCCCGCCGGTGGGGGGTGGAAAGGGCCTCGCTCGAGGCTCTTATCTATATGGAGAGAAAACCGCGCGCCGCTGCCTACACCGCGGAGTTCGATCACTGGTACAAGGCCCTGGCGCAGGAGCAGGCGGATGCCATCACCGCACGGATCAACCTCGTGCAGCGTGTCGGCCCAAGCCTCGGCCGCCCGACGGTCGAGCGCATCCACAGTGGAGCGGACCACAAGCTGAAGGAGCTGCGATTCAGGTCCATGCGCGTCCTGTTCGCGTTCGACTCACGCCGCCAACCCGTCATGCTCGTCGGTGGCGACAAGCAGGGCGACTGGGACCGCTGGTATCCCGCCGCCGTCGACCGCGCCACCCGCGGCCTCGCGGACCACGAACGATCCAAGGGAAGGAGGGAGTCATCGCACAGCCAAAGCCCGCGAAGTCGTGGGCGCAGCTCAAACGAGAGAGGCCGCTGAACGAGACTCGCGTCGCGACCTACGAGCGGCTCATCGAGGCCCAGCACCGCATCGCCAACGCGCGCTACCGCGCCGGTGTGTCCCACGCCGAGATCGACGCAGCCCTCGAGGCCTGCGACCCCGCGAACCCCGAGGCGCTCTCCGACGACGAGCTCTACCTCGGGACCATCGCCCGGTTCGTCACTGCCCTCGGCGGCCACCTCGATGGCGCGGCCGTCTTCGGCGAGCAGCGGATCCCGCTGCCGTGATGAGGGGGCGCCGCGAAGCTCAGTGACTGGGCGGCACGTCCAACGCCGGGTTGCGGTCAAAGAACCCGGCGGGCTTGAGCCAGAAGGAGACCGTGTCCACCGGCATCACCGGCCACTCCTCCGGACGCGGGATGTGGTGGATGCCGAAGACGTACCAGAGGACGACGTCGGTGTCCTCGATCGGACGGTTGGCAGCGGTCCAGGCCGGCAGGCCGCGATCCTCGCGGCTCTGGACGACGAACTCCCCGCAGGGCCAGCGCTCCTCGGCGTCAAACGGGGTCACCCACAGGGTGTGGGCGAGGACCTGGGCGCGGCGCAGGACGGGTGACTGCGCGGAGAGCATCGAGGGGATGCAGTCACCGGGCACGAGCTTGTAGCCGACCGGTCCGCCGAGGCGGTTGCGGACGCTCGGGTTGACCACCTTCCACGCTCGCTGGACGGACCAGTCGTAATCCTGCATGCCTTCGGACTCCGTGCGCAGCGGGGCGTCGCGCACCACCAGCGCCACTCCATGAGGGTTGTCGGGGCCGATGGGCAGCGCCTCGGAGTCCGAGCTCACCACGGTGTTGCCGCCGTCATCGACGTCGAGGTCCAGCCGGGCCACCAGGAAGTGCTGGTGAAACGGCGCGTAGGTGCGCTCGTCCACCAGGGTGCCGTAGGGCGGCTGCCGGCCCTCCTCGAAGTGGGTGGTGACCATGATCCCGGTGGCGCGCACCTCGGCCTGGATCGTTCCGTCCTGGTGAAACCGCCAGTAGATGAGGTACTCGTAGTTGCCCACGGTGACGTGAAAGGAGACGACGAGCCGGCGCATTCGCCGCGTCTCGGCGCCGCTGACATCGTCCACGTGCTTCCACAGCACGCCGTCGTCCTCCTCGTGGATGCAGATCGCGTTGGCGATCCGCGAGGGCTCGCCGGCGCTGTCGTGCAGGACGGCGTCGAGGTAGGTGATGTCACCCAGGCAGTCACAGCCGAGCTCCAGCGACGTGGTCACAAAGCCCAGCCCCCACTCGCCGACGTCAAACGCCGTGCGGCGGTAGTGGGCGGAGGTGGGGTCGCGGTAGGGGACCACCATCTCGGCGAAGGACAGGCGATGGGCCACCGAGCGCACCCGGCCGCCGTCCTCGTAGCCCACCGTGTGCAGCACCAGGCCCTCGCGGTAGTTGAACCCCACCCGCATCGACCACTTCTGCCAGCGCAGCAGGTTCCCCTCCAGCGCAAACGACGGCCCGGACGGCTGGGTGATCTCCAGCGGCTTGACGTCGGTGCGCAGCTGCAGGCCTGGCACCAGCCTGGGGATGTATTCGCCCATCACCGCCGGCTCCTCGATGGCGCCGTCGTCCTCGACCTCCAGCAGCTCCAGGTTGTTGAGGTCGACCACCAGGTGCAGCCCCGTGACCGGGTTGGCGTACGGGTTGGAGCCGTCGTCGCGTGAGCGGTACCAGACGTCGGCCCAGCCCAGGCGCCGGTCGGAGTAGGGCTCGGGGAGCAGGTGGGCGCCGTAGGCCCACGCCTCCACCAGGACGCGATCCATGTCGGTGATGCCGCGGCGGGCCAGCGCCTCGATGACCCGCGGCTCGCGCCGCATGGCCACGTCGCAGTCGTGCATCTCGTCCAGGGTCATGTTGGGCTGCCCGTCGGGCTCATGGGCCCAGCTGACCACGGCATCGCCGGTCAGCGACACGATCGCCTTGTAGGCCTTACCGTCGTCGCGGTTGAAACACACCACCCGGGCGGCGCGCGCGACGTCCGCACCGGCAACCCAGGCCCGGACGACCTCCTTGGGTGGCTCGCGCAGCTCGATGGAGGCAAAGCGCCACCGGGCGTCCACACCGCGGTCGCGGCGCACGATGGCGACGGCGGCACGGATCTCGTCGGCGGAGAGGGGGTCAAGAGGATGAGTGGTCATCGGGGGCGCATGCTCCATGATCTCCGGGTCGCTGGCAACCGGCGCAAGGGTTCGTCCTGCGCACGCCGCACCTCTTAAGCACCTCTCACGAATGTCGCCTACCTTGACACCCGTCTTATGAGTGGACCGAAGCATCTCTGGTC
>DATJTQ010000148.1:0-15316 GCA_035503355.1 Solirubrobacteraceae bacterium | reverse complement strand
GCGGGCGAGGGCAAGCTCGAGGAGCTCGAGGAGATGCTGGCCGCCGATGTCGTCTCCTACAACGACGGCGGCGGCCGGGCCCGGGCGGCATTGGTACCGGTGGTGGGGCGCACGAAGATCATGGCCTTTCTGGGTGGGCTGCGCCGGCGCTTCGGGCCGACGTCCCCCGTCCGGATCCTCCAGGTCAACGGCCAGCCGGCCGCCCAGTTCTCACTGGGCGGCCAGGATGCCGTGGCCACGCTCGAGGTCCGCGACGGCAAGATCGTCTCGATCCTCACCGTCCTCAACCCGGACAAGCTGTCGTACCTGTACCGGCAGATGGGCGGGCCGCCGCCGGCCGGGGGCGAGTAGCCGCAGGCCCGGTGCCGGCGCCGCCTCCGGCCGGGGGCCAGTAGCCGCAGTCCCGGTGCCGGCGCCGTCGCCGTCGCCGGCCGGGGGCGGGTAGCCACCCCCGGCCCGCGCGTGGCGACTCAGGCCGCCTGGGAGTAGAGCTCGTCGGCGACCCGCGGCGCGCCGTCGCGCTCCGCCCCGACCTCGGCGGGCGCCTGGCCCAGCGCCCGCGCCGGGGTGAGGACCACCCCGGCGAGGACGATCGCTCCGATGACCAGCCCGGCTCCGATGATCAGCGCCAGGTGCAGACCGCCGGCGGTCGCTGCCGCCGATGTGGAGCCGGAGGCCAGGAGGTCCTTGGCGCGGCTGGCCGACAGGGTGGCGAGAACCGACAGGCCCAGCGCGCCGCCCACCTGCATCGAGGTGTTGACCAGCCCTGAGGCCAGGCCGGCCTCGTGGGGCGCAGCGCCCGACATGGCGATCGTCATCAGCGACGGGAAGCTCAGGCCCGCGCCGACGCCCAGCAGCAGCATCACCGGCAGCAGGTGCACGACGTAGCCCGCGTGCACCGGGGCGGCGGCGAACAACAGCAGACCGGCCGCCATGAGGACCAGGCCGGGCAGCAGCGTCGCCCGCGGCCCGATGCTCATGTTCAGCCGCGGCGCGACGAACAGCGAGAAGGTCCCGATCGACAGCGCCACCGGCAGGTAGGCCAACCCGACCTGGAGCGGGTCATATCCCAGCACCTGCTGCATGTAGACGGCACCCAGGAAGAACATCCCGAAGATGCCGGCGATCATCAGCGCCTGCACCAGGTTGGCGCCCGACACGTTGCGGCTGCGGAAGATCCGCAGGGGGATGAGCGGCGTGCGCGCGGTCGCCTCGCGAGCCACGAAGGCGGCCAGCACCGCCACCGCCACGGCGCCTCCGATGAGGGTGCGCGCCGAGCCCCAGCCATAGTCGCTGGTCTTGACGATGGTGTAGACGGCCAGCATCAGCGCGCCGGTGACCAGCGTGGCCCCCGGCAGGTCAGCGCCGGCGCGGGCGCCGATGCCCTCGTCGGCGACGACGACACGGACGGCCGCCAGCGCCGCCAGCACCCCGATGGGGATGTTGACGAAGAAGATCCAGTGCCAGTTCAGCGCCTGGGTGAGCACGCCGCCGGCCAGCAGTCCGATGGAGGCGCCGCCCGAGGCCACGAAACTGAACACGCCCATGGCCTTCGCCTGGTCACGGGGCTCGGGGAACATCGTCACGATCATGCCCAGGATCACCGAGGAGGTGAGGGCTCCGCCGGCGCCCTGCACGAAGCGCGCGCCCACCAGCAGTCCCTGACTGTCGGCCAGCCCGCACAGCGCCGAGGCGGCGGTGAAGAGCGCCAAACCACTGAGGAAGATGCGCTTGCGCCCCACCAGGTCGCCCAACCGGCCCGCCAGCAGCAGCAGGCCGCCGAAGGCGATCAGGTAGGCGTTGACGACCCACGCCAGGCTCGACGTGGAGAACTTCAGGTCGCGCTGGATCGAGGGCAGCGCCACGTTCACGATCGTCTGGTCCAGGACGATCATCAACATCCCGACGCACAGCACGACGAGCGCGATCCAGCGGGACCGGTCGCTCGCCGGCGGCTGTGTTGGGTTGATCTCCGTCGTTGACATCCCTGACTCCTTTGGCTACCGAGATTCGTTTGCTCCAGGATCACACCGTATCAGATAGTTCCGTACAAGATCATCTTGGCAGAGATCTCACGGCTGTTGCTGATGCGGTGCGGTGTCAGTGCGACGAACGCGGGGATGCGAAATGGACACGACTTCTCGCCGGGAGCGCCGCGGCTCCCCGGAGCCGGGACCCGTGCGCGCACTTTTGGCCGCATGGCGGCAGTCGCACACACACGCGCCCACGGCGCGGTCAAGACGTCGGGGCGGCCGGGCGCAGTGGTGCCCGCACCCGGCTGCGCGCAACGACGCTGGGACAAAAGACGGCGTTTCCCGACGCTTTGTGTCCCAGCGTCGCCTGGCCAGGTCCGGACTCAGGTCTCGGCACGGTCGCTCGTCCCGACACAGCGTCTTCGTTCGACGGCGGCCGGTGCCGGCCCGTGCCGCGAAAGCGACTCCGGGTCAAAACCTGGCGATTAACGCCAGGTTCTGACTCAACGTCGCGAGGGGGAGAACCGCAGGCCGATCCCCTGGCTCGGCGCGCCGGCACGACGAGACAGCGGCACGTAGGAATCCGTCACCACGACGGCCGCGCCGAGCAGGGTTATGCGACAGCCTCATGGCGGCCAAGGTCGCGGACGCCGGCGGGGCGCTAGGCCCGCTGCTCGCGCCGCCGCAGCGGCGGGCTGGCCGGCGGCGGGCTGGAGAGCCGGCCGGCGACGAGGTTCGTCAGCGCGGCCACGAAGGCGGCGCGTTCGGTGGACGGCAGGGCGTCGAGGACGGCGTCCTGGACCTGCTGGACGATTGCCTGGCCCTCGGCCACCTTGGCCCGTCCGGCCTCGGTGACCTTGATCACGCGGGCGCGCCGGTCAGTCGGGGAGGCCACGCGCTCCGCGTAGCCCTTGCCCTCGAGGTCGTCGACGGTGACCACCATCGTGGTCTTGTCCAGGCCGATCAGCCCCGCGAGCTCGGTCTGGGTGAGCTCGGCGTCGATCGCGGAGGAGAGGACGCAGAAGCCACGGTGCCCGAGCCCGAGCGGCGCGAGTGCACCCGCGATCTCGGAGCCCAGGGCGTGGTTGGCCTGGCCCAGCATCCACCCCAGGTTGCCCATGAGGCAGTTGCCGGTGGGCTCTGAGGCCTCGCCGGCCGCCGGGGCGGTGTGGACATCGGTGGCCATGCACATCACGATAACACGCGATGTGACCGCCGCGGGATTATCTGCTACGAGAACTTCCGCATGCCAAGGGTGGCCCCGGCGAGGGCTGGCGGGCGCCGATCGCCCCACCCGCGAACGGTTAGGCTTAGCGCCCTGAGCCGCACGCTGATACCTCGTCTGATCACGACCAGCTCGGTGGTGGGGGCCACGACCGCTCTCCGCGTGGGCACCGGCTGCGCGCTGCTGCTCCGGCGGCGCTCCGGGCCACTGGTCGGCCTCGCCGTCCAGGCGTCGTTCGGGCGGAATGGCGCCGACGCCCAGGCGGCCGAGGCAACCCTGCGCGACGAGCTCGTCGCCCTGGCTCGAGAGTCGGCGGAGCTGTCGTGGCGCGAGCTGCGCCGCGGCGTCGACGCCCTGGACAGCGCCACGCGCCCCATCGACCGGCCGCGCGACGGCGACCCGCGCGACGGCCAGCCGCGCCGGCCCTACCGCGTGAAGCCGTGACCATCACCCCCAGCCAAGCCACCAGCGACGATGTCATCGCGCAGCTTGACGCCACCGCCGACATCGCCAGGCTCCGCGAGCGGATCGACGCGTGGCTCGAGCAGGTGGACCCGGAGCTGCGCGAGTCGCTGAGCTGGGCCTTCAGCGGCACGCCCAAGCACTTCCGGCCGCTGACCCTGTTCGCCTGTGACCACGCCGTGCACGCCACGCCGTCGGCCGACGCGGTCGAGCTGGCCTTCGCCATGGAGCTGATGCACAACATGTCGCTGATCGTCGACGACGTCCTCGACGGTTCCGACGAGCGCCGCGGGATCGCCACCGTGCGGGAGCGCTTCGGCGAGCTCCCGGCCCTGATGGCCTCCGGCTACCTCGTGGCCGACGCCTTCGCCGCCTTCGCCGGCGACGCCTTCGCGGTCACGCACCTGGCCGAGTTGCTGCGCCGGCTGGGTGCCGCCGAGTGCCTGCAGTGGCGGCTGCGCCGCCAGCCCCTCGGCGTCGAGGACTGGCAGCGGATCGCCGGCGAGGACACCGGCTCGAGGTTCGAGATCTGCGCGGTGCTGGGCGCGCGCTCAGAGCGCCTGCGCCAGTACGGGCATTTCCTCGGCGTCCTGTATCACGGCTGCGACGACGTCGGGGACCAGCGTGGCCTGGAGGCCCTGGGCGGCGGCGGCGAGGAGGACATCCGCGACGGCATCCTCACCCTGCCCGCCGCGCTGGCGATCCGCGACCCGCAGATCCGCGACCTGTTCGGCGTCGACGACGACGATCCCGAGCGCCTGGCCACCCTGGCCGACGCCTGCCGCGCCCAGCTCGACGAGGCCGAGGCGGTCCTGGACCGCGTCGCCGAGTCGGCCCGCCAGGAGGCGGCGCAGTTCGCGCGCCGGCCGCAGCCGCTGCTGGCCCTGGTCGATCACGTCCGCCAGCTGTCGCGCCGCTGACCGCCGCCGCGCGAGCGCTCAGCTCATCCAGCGACGGCCGCCGGAGGGGCCGTCGGCGTCCCCGCCCTCGGGGTCCTCTTTTGCCGACCCGCCGCCGCCCGGGCGCTTGGCCCACTGCAACCCCGGCACCCCGCCCCGCGGCGCCGGCAGCCACGGCAGCCCGCTGGGCCGCTTCGCGCATCCCTTGGCCAGGAACGACCACGTGCGCGACCACACGCTGGCGGCGGCCACGGACGGCGCCCACGCGTAGCGCAGCCACACGTAGGCGAGGTCATACAGCCAGTTGCGCGGGGGCGGGATGATCGTCACCGGCTCGCCGTGGCGGGTGCGGCGCACGATCACCTTGGCCGCCTGCAGGCCGGTGGTGACGGCCGATTCGATCGTCGTCATGCCGACGTCGTTGTTGCAGAAGTCGCCGGCGAGATAGACGTTGGCGATGTGGCTGGAGGAGGCATGGGGCCGCCACGCGTCGGTGCCGGTCTGGTTGATGAACAGCTGGGAGTCGGCGTTTGACTCATACCGGGTGTGCTCCCAGTCGATGTCGGGGGACTCACCCCACTTGGTGCCCGGGCGGAAGGGCAGGAACTGTGAGAGCTCCTCCAACATCGCCTGCGCGTCGGCCAGCGAGGTGGTGCCGGGCAGGCCGCTGGTGTCAGAGGAGGAGACCGCCAGGACGGTCTTGCCGGCAAACGCCGGCACGTCGCGCCAGGTCTGGGAGATGTCGGTGAAGGCCAGCGACAGCTCGGAGTCAAAGAGCCCCACCGGCTCGACGGGGATCCCGTCGAGCTTGTGCGTGAAGAACAGGTAGATGATCGGCACCTGCGTGGCGCGCAGCCGCACGATCCCGGCGATGTCGGGCGCCTCCTCGACGATGCTCTGCTGATCGGGCGTCACCGCCGTGCGCACCAGCCGCGACAACGTGCCCGCGGGGACGGCGAGCAGCAGGTTCTCCACCGTTTCGGTGCGGTCACTGCCGGCCAGCGGCGCCCAGGTCCCGCTGTCGCTCTCATAGCGGGTGCTGCGCAGGCCGATCTCGGTGACGCGCTTGCCGGCGCACGAGACGCCGGTGATCTCGGTCTCGGTGACGACGGTCACCCCGTGGGCCTCGATGGCCTTGACCAGCGGGTCGATGACCTCCGTGTACCCCGACCCGGTGGGCAGCCAGAAGGCGGGGTCGGGACTGAGAATGCTGTAGGCGAGGTACCGGCGGAAGTCAGGAGCCGAGGCCAGGTAGCTGGGGATGGCCCACACCCGGGTGATGAAGCTGTCAAACGCGTCGGAGGCCGCCTGGGTCATGTAGGGGCGCGTGTTGAGGAACGCGTTGACGTCGACGTTGTCGAGAGTGACGGTGGGGTTGAACTTCTCGGCCAGCAGGTCGATGCTCGCGTAGCCGAAGACGAACATGTCGGCCGGCGTGCCCACCCCGGAGAACATGTTCTGGAACATGTGCCACGGGGAGTACATGTCCGTCAGCGAGGCGAACTTCGGGAACTCGCCCTTGGACAGCTGCTTGACCGTGGAGAACGGGGCAAACCGCGCCTCCTTGGGCTGGCCGGTGACCTCCTCCAGCAGGGCCCAGAAGTTGGCGTACCACTCGAGGTACATGTGGGGGTACACGTCGAGGTGCTCGCCGTCGGGCATGGGCCGCGACCCGAGGTTGCCTCCCAGCCATGACTTCTGCTCATACAGCGTCACCCGGTAGCCCCGCTGGCCCAGGCGCAGGGCGGCCGTCAGCCCCGAGAGCCCCCCGCCCGCAATCGTGACCGCCGGTCCCGCGGGCGTCATGACGGCGCCTGTTGCACGCTGAGCAGGCGCCGGGCCCGCACGATGTCGGGAAGCTCGGCCCGCGGCCCGTCGGCGCCGAACCAGTCACACAGCTCGGCCACACGCTCGAGCGCCGTGGCCTCCTGACCGGTGCGGCCCTGGTGGACGGCCAGCCCGGTGACCGCGCGCAGCTCGAGCAGCCGGGCGTTCTGCTCAGCGGCGGCGGCGATGGCCTGCTCATAGGCGGCGGTGGCGGCCTCGGGGTCGGGGGCGTCGCCGGCCATCAGCGCCCGGCCCATGAACCGCATCAGCTCGGACTCCGAGAAGCGCTCGCCGGTATCGATGATGTGGGCGCGCCCGGCGCGCAGGGCCTCCAGCGCTCGCGGCTGGTCTGAGGCAGCGAGCCGCAGATCGGCCAGCAGGATGTAGAAGTGCGGCAGGCTGAGCCGCGAGCCCGAGGCCAGGTACGCCTCGAGCTGCTGCTCGAGGACGGCGATGCTGGGCTCCAGCTGGCCACCCCGGCCCTGCTGCCAGGCGCCATGAAGCAGCGACACGGTGTGCCAGTAGCCGATGTTGAGGTCGGCCGAATGCGCGCGCGTCTTCTCGGTCCAGTGGCGCAGCTCCACCGCCTCACCGCGGGCCAGATGCAGGATGCTGCGCATCCCCCACGCCTGGGCCTTGGTCATCGGCCCGCCGACGTCGTCGGCCAGCTCCAGGCTGAGGTCCGAGCGGTCCCGCGACTCCTCGGCGATGCCGAGGTTCCACAGGATCAGCGCGAGGTAGGCCAGTGCCGCGGAGCCCATGTCGCCCTGGGCCTCGTAGATCTGGACGAACTGGTCAGACCGGTGATAGTGGCTGAAGGCCTGCTCCAGGTGACCGCGCGCGCTCTCGAAGTTGGCCAGGTACATCTGCACCATGCCGCGGTACAGGTGCCCCTCGGCCAGGCGGACCTCGTCGCCGGCCTGCTCGCCCAGGGCCAGCATCTCGTCGCCCAGCGCCAGGGCCTGGGTGTAGTCGGCGCGCAGCAGGTAGAAGGTCCACTCCCCACGGTTGACCGAGACCAGCCGGTCGTCGGCGCCCGTGCGCTCACACACCCGCCGCGCGGCCGCGTAGGCCTGCTCGACCCCGGCGGCCGCATAGCCGTGGGCCGCCTGCAGCGACGCGGCCCGGTAGGTGAGCAGGTCCACGCGCTCCAGGTCCCCGGCCTCGTCGACGCCGGCGGCGTCCAGCGCCTCCAGACCGCGGCGGAAGTGCTCCGCTGACTCCAGGAAGGCCGCGCGCTCCAGCGCCCGCATCCCGGCGGTGTGCCAGTAGGCCACCGCCCTCTCGGGCTCGGCGGCGAAGTCCCAGTGGCGGGCGACGATCTCAGGCTCGCGCTCGACCAGGGTGGTGAAGCGCTCGGTCAGCACATCGGCCACGCGGCCGTGCAGGGCCTGACGGCGCCGGCGCAGGATCCGGTCATAGGCTGCCTCCTGCAGCAGGGCGTGGGAGAACTCGCAGCGGGCACGCTCACCCGGGACCGGGCGCAGCACGTCCTGCACCGCCAGCTGGGCCATGGCGGGCTCGAGCTCGGGGCCCTCGGGCGGCCACAGTGCCACCAGCAGATCGCGGTCGAACTCGCGTCCGAGCACGGCGGCGACATCGACGACGCCGCCGAGGGCGGGCAGCCGGTCCAGACGCTCGGTGAGCAGGCCCTGCAGCGTGGATGGCACGTGGGGGAGGCCGTCGCGGCTTCTGCCGGGCGTGAGCTGAGCGGCGTGCTCCAGCATCTTCAGCGTCTCCTCCACGAACAGCGGGATGCCGTCGGCGGCGGAATCGACCCACTCGAGCACGGCGGGGTCCAGGGGCTCGACGCTCGCCCACGCGGCCAGCGCCCGCACGTTCTCGGAGGTGAGCGGGCCGAGGTCGAGCTGGAGCACGGGACTGGTCTGCATCCACGGCGGGGCGAACTCGGGCCGGAAGGTGAGCAGGCACAGGACCGGGAGATGGGCCAGATCGGCGACGAGGCGCCCCAGGAGCTCGACCGTTGTCGGATCGGCCCAGTGGACGTCCTCCACCACCAGCAGCAGCGGATGGCGTGCCGGGTTGGCGACGAGCAGCGCCTCGAGGATGTGCAGGGTCGCGGTGCGGACGTCGCGCGGCGTCAGACCGCCGGTCGATTCGCCGAGCTCGCCGGGGATGGCCAGCAGCCCGGCCAGGATCGGGACCGCCTCGGCGCCCCCAAGGCCGGCACTCTGCACCGCCTCGGACAGGATCGCCATCTTCTCCGCCGCAGGACGGCCGGGATCGAGGGCCAGCAGCCGCTCCAGATGGCGGATGACCGGATGCAGCGTGGTGCCCTGGTGATGGGGTGAGCAACGCCAGATCTGTGCCTCGCCGACCTGCGGGCTGAGCCGGTCCAGCAGCTCGCGCACGATGCGGCTCTTGCCGATCCCGGCCTCCCCGGTGAGATGCACGATGGCGCCGTGGCCCCGCTTGACCTGCTGCCAGGCCTGCGCCAGGCGGGCGAGCTCATGGTCGCGGCCCACCAGCGGCGTCAGCCGCCGCTCGCCGGCGACCTCGAGGCGGCCCACGGCGCCGGTGGCCCGCAGCGCGCGGTGCACCCCGATCAGTCGCGAGACGCCCTTGAGCTGCTGAGCGCCCAGCGACTCGGTGACGAAATACCCGTCCACCAGGTCGCGGGTGGCGTCTGAGATCACCACCGTCTGGGGCGGCGCGATCGACTCCAGCCGGGCGGCGATGTGCGGCGTCTCACCCACGATGGCCATCCGCTCCCGGGTCTCCCCCACACCCATCTCGCCGGCCACCACCATCCCGGTGTGGATCCCGATCCGCACCCGCAGCGACAGCCCGTGCTGGTCACGCAGATCGACGTTGAGCCCCTCGAGCTCCTCCAGCATGGCCAGCCCGGCATGCACCGCGCACTCGGCGCTGTCCTCGCGCGCGTTGGGATAGCCGAAGTAGACGACGATCCCGTCGCCGGCGTAGCGGGCGGTGTAGCCGTGATAGCGGTCGGTGGCGCGCGCGCACGCCTCCTGATAGCCGGTCAGGATCTCCCGGAAGTCCTCGGGATCGAGGGTCTCGGCCAGCGGTGTGGAGCCGACGATGTCGCAGAACATCACCGTCATGTGACGCCGGTGCGCGGCACTCGGGCCACTCTGACTCAGGCCCGGCCCGGGGGCGGCCCCGGCCGTGGCAGCGAGGTCCTGCAACGGCGTGCCGCATCCACCGCAGAACCGCATTCCGTCCGGGCTCTCCAGGCGGCAGTTAGTGCAGATCATCCTGCTCGCGACCCCACAAGCAGCTCCAATTCACGTCCCCAGGATAAGAGAAAGCCATGGGAAGGGAGCGGCGGCGGCGAGCGTCCTCAGGGGAGGAACGCCTCACCATGGACAGTCATCGCGAACCGGACAACCCCCGCGAGCCGGACCTCACCCCGGAGGAGCTCGCCTCTGAGCGCCGGCTGCTGTCGCTGATGCGCGACATCGAGCAGGGGATCCGCGCGCCCCGGGGCCTGCGGCGGCGTGTCGAGGCCGAGGCCCGCGCTCGGGGCCGGCCGCTGCTCGGGACAGCACCGATCGGCGTCCGGCGAGGCCGCCGCCGCACCACCACCCCCGGCGGACTGTGGGGCCTGCGCACCGCGACGGTCGTCGCGGCCGCGGCGGCGCTGCTCGCCGTCGGCGTGCTGTTGCCGGGCGGTCCCGGGACGCCGTCGTTGAGCCAGGCCGCGGCATTGGCGGGCCGAGGCGCGGCCCAGCCGGCCCCGACGCCCGACCCTGACGATCCCGGGGTCAAGCTGTCTGAGCAGGTCGGAGACGTGTACTTCCCCAACTGGACCTCCACCCTGGGGTGGCGCCCCACCGGCCTGCGCCACGACATGCTGATGATGCACAGCGCGGTCACCGTCTATTACCGGCTGGGGACCGGCCGCCTGGCCTACACCATCCTCAGCGCCCCCGCCCTGCCCCAGCCGACCGCACAGGTGACGGTCGAGCACGGGATGACCGTTCGCACCCTGCGGGTGCACCGCGAGCTGATGGTGACCTGGCGCCGCGACGGGAGCACGTGCATCCTCACCGGCACCCACGTCTCGGCGGCTCAGCTGCGCCGCCTGGCGCTCACCGACCCGCCGCCCGATCCGGACTGACCGCTTCTGAGGGAGCCAGCTCGCGCACCAGCCGCTGGCGGCCCCGGTGCAGCCGGGTGGTGATCGTCGCCTCGCGGGCGTCCAGGACGCGAGCCGCCTCCCGGTAGGAGAGCCCCAGCACGTCGATGGCCACCACCGCGTCGCGAAAGTCCGGCGGAAGGGCCGAGATCGCCGTGAACAGCTCGGATGCCTCCAGGCGGGACTCGGCACGAACGGCACGCCGGTCCTCCATGACGTCCAGGTCGTCGGGCAGAGCGGTGGTCTGGGCGCGCCGCGCGGCCGCCCGCCGTCCCGAGACGAACGTGTTGCGCAGCACCCGCAGCAGGTAGCCGAGGTCGTCGTCGGAGTGCAGCCGCCGGGGCTTGCGCAGGACCGCCGCGTAGGTCTCCTGGACGAGATCCTCGGCATCCTCGCGCGAGCCACAGAGCGCCCAGCCCGCGCGGTAGAGCCGGTCCAGATGGTCCCCCAGGCGCTCCGGATCCAGCCGCCGGTAGGGGCTCGGATCGGCGTCGTGATGAGGGCCGCGCGGCGCGCTCACGACGGGCCCGGGCAATTCGCGGCTGTGGGGAAGGATCGCCGCCGCAACGCGTCCTTGGGGCCATGTGAACCTTGACGCGCCTGGCGTTCACCCCCGCGCCACCAGGGAAGGCGTGTCAGAGCGAGGCGCCCGCACAGTGCGGGCGCCTCTGTTTTTTGCGCAGCGCCCGCCTCCCGGTGGGTGCGACGGGCGCTCACGGCGTTCTCAGATGGCGATACCGGCCGGCTCTAGTAGCCGGGGTAGGGGCTGGTCGGGGTGGTCGACGTCGAAGTCGAGCTGGTGTTGCCGCTGTTGCCCATGGTGCTGCCGACGCTGGGGTCCTTGACCACGTGCCAGATGCCATGGAAGCTGGCCAACGCCTCACCGGTCGCATCGGCCTTCTTGGTGTCCTCGGAGAAGGTGTAGAGCGGGTGGCCGCCCAAGGTGACCTGCCTGATCCCGTTGCGCTTGAACACACCGAGCTTGCCCGGAACGCCGGCCGCCTTGGTCAGGCCCTTGGGCGAGGTCACGGTCACCGGGGGCCAGAAGCCGAAGCAGCCGTTGGCCTTGGTGCACTTGGGGTGCTTGGTGGTGTCGCCGCTCAGGGTGTAGACGGCGCGGCCCTTGGTGTTGACGACGATGGCCTCGGTCTGGGTGGACATGGTCTCGCTATTGGTGACCGACGCCCCCTTGGCGACCTGGAGCGTGAGTGTCTTGGCCACCGCGAGCCCCACCATCGCGGCGCTGGCGAGACCGGCGAGCGCGGCGATCACGATCGCGACGTGGAAGCGACGCAACCGGCGACGGTGAAGGAGTCGAGCCATGGAGCCCCCTTTGGGGTCGTGAACGGGTTCCCATGCACCGACGCCTTCACCGTCAGATCCTTCCCGGGCGGTCAGAGCGGTGTGGGGCGGAGCGTGCACGACCGCCGTCACCGGCTGGGGAGCAGCCGGGCAGCTCGCTGCGTCACAATGCGCAGATGGCCGAGGACCGACCCGCTTCATCCACCGACCGCTCCGGCGGATCGCAGAAGGCGGTCCCCCCGGCGCCGATGCCGCGCGACAAACAGGGGTGGCGGGTGGCTCCCGCCCCTGACGGGCGCGGGCTGCCAGAGCAGCACAAGCCCAGCCCTCCGCACCGGCTGCGCGGCTTCTGGATCTTCGTGATCGTGCTGCTGGCCATCAACTGGCTGTCGGTGCTGCTGTTCCAGCCGGGCGGCGAGACCCGGGTCAGGATCCCGTTCAACCAGTACTTCCTCAAGCAGGTGCAGGAGAGCAAGGTCAAGTCGATCACCACCACCGGTAACACGGTGGACGGCACCTTCACCGCCAAGGAGAAGTACCCGGCCGACGACAAGGACGCCGTGGCGACGACGCTGTTTGAGACCGAGGTCCCGACGTTCTGGAACCACGACTCGCTGACCACGTTGCTCGAGGACCACAACGTCCAGGTCAACGCGAAGTCCACCGCCACCCACACCTCGGTGCTGGCCGAGATCCTGCTCGGCTTCGGGCCGACGCTCCTGCTCGTCGGGCTGTTCGTCCTGCTGGCCCGCCGCGCCCAGGCGGCCGGCGGCGGCGGCCTGGGCGGCCTGGGGAACTTCGGCCGCTCGCAGGCGCGACGCGTGGACCCCGAGAAGATCCGGGTCACCTTCGACGACGTGGCCGGCATCGACGAGGCCAAGGCGGAGCTGACCGAGATCGTCGATTTCCTGAAGACCCCGGAGCGCTACCAGAAGCTGGGTGGGCGCATGCCGCACGGTGTGCTCCTGTTCGGCCCTCCCGGGACCGGCAAGACGCTGCTGGCCCGCGCCGTGGCCGGTGAGGCCCATGCCGCGTTCTTCTCGATCGCCGCCTCCGAGTTCATCGAGGCCATCGTCGGTGTCGGCGCCGCGCGGGTGCGGGACCTGTTCGCCAAGGCCAAGGAGGCCGCGCCGTCGATCATCTTCATCGACGAGCTGGACGCCATCGGGCGCTCTCGACAGGGGTCGGCGGGGATCACCGGCGCCAACGACGAGCGTGAGCAGACGCTGGACCAGATCCTCACCGAGATGGACGGCTTCGAGGGCAACGACGCGGTGGTGGTGCTGGGCGCGACCAACCGCCCCGAGATCCTGGACCCGG
This sequence comes from Solirubrobacteraceae bacterium, assembly GCA_035503355.1. Classification (GTDB taxonomy): domain Bacteria; phylum Actinomycetota; class Thermoleophilia; order Solirubrobacterales; family Solirubrobacteraceae; genus Palsa-465. The sequence goes on along the minus strand of DATJTQ010000148.1, from coordinate 2,185 downwards.
CGCTCCTGCGCCCCGGGCGCTTTGACCGCCGCGTCGCCGTCCAGGCCCCCGACCGCGAGGGGCGCAAGAAGATCCTCGAGGTCCACACCCGCTCGATGCCGCTGGCCGACGACGTCGACCTCGGAGCGCTGGCCTCCACCACGCCCGGGATGGTGGGCGCCGACCTGGCCAACCTGGCCAACGAGGCCGCGCTGCTGGCCGCCCGCCGCGGCCACGACAAGGTGACCTACTCCGATTTCACCGACTCGCTGGAGAAGATCCTGCTCGGTGCGCCACGGGGGATCATCCTCTCGGCGGCCGACCGCGAGCGCACCGCCTACCACGAGTCCGGCCACGCGCTGGTGGGAATGCTCACCCCCGACGCCGACCCGGTGCGCAAGGTCTCGATCGTGCCCCGCGGCCAGGCCCTCGGGGTCACGCTCTCCACCCCCGACTCAGACCGAGTCTCCTACAGCCGCGAGGAGCTGGACGCCAAGATCAAGGTCTCGCTCGGCGGGCGGGTGGCTGAGGAGGTGGTCTACGGCAAGATCACCACGGGCGCCGAGTCCGACATCCAGCAGCTCACCAACATCGCGCGCCAGATGGTCGGCCGGTGGGGCATGAGCGACAAGCTCGGGCCGGTCACCCTGCTGCCCTCCGAGGGCCAGGGGCCGCTGCTCCCCGGCGCTTCGGAGACGAGCCCCCAGACCCAGTGGCTCATCGACCAGGAGGTCCAGGCCCTCATCGAGAACTGCCACGGCCAGGTCACCCAGCTGCTCACCGAGCACCGCGGCCAGCTCAACGAGCTCACACAGGCGCTGCTCGCCGCCGAAACGCTCGACGCCGCCGACGCCTACGCGGCGGCCGGCGTGCCCATGCGCCGCATCGACGCGGAGGTCGAGGCCGTGGACGAGCGCACCGCCGAGCCCGCCCCATCGTCGTGAGCCATCGCGTCGTCGTCATCGGCGGCGGATTCGGCGGCCTGCGGGCGATCCAGGCCCTGCGGGACGCACCGGTCCAGATCACGCTCGTCGACCGGCGCAACTTCCACCTCTTCCAGCCGCTCAGCTACCAGGTCGCGACCGGCGCCCTGTCACCCGGCGAGGTCGCCTATCCGCTGCGGGCGATCTTCAAGTCCTTTCCCAACGTGAGGGTCGTGCTGGCCGAGGCCTCCGAGTTTGACCTCGAGGCGCGTCAGGTACACCTCTCCGAGGCCCCGGGCATGGACAGCGCGCCCGGTCCGCTCAGCTACGACACGCTGATCATCGGCGCGGGCTCGAGCTACTCCTACTTCGGCCACGAGGACTGGCGCGAGTACGCCGCGGAGGTCAAGACGCTGGAGAGCGCGATCGCGGTGCGCGCCGACATCCTGCGCGCCTTTGAGGCCGCGGAGCTCTTGCAGGACCCCGAGGAGCGCCGCGCGCACCTGACCTTCGTGGTGGTGGGCGCCGGCCCCACCGGCGTGGAGATGTCGGGACAGATCGCGGAGCTGGCGCGTGACACGCTGCGCAACAACTTCCGCTCGATCGACGCCGGCACCGCCCAGGTGATCATGGTCGACTCCCTGGACCGGGTGCTCACCAGCTTCCCGCACTCGCTCTCGCGCAAGGCGCAGCGGTCACTGGAGGGACTGGGCGTCACCGTGCGCCTCAACCGCACGGTGGTCGGGGTCGATGCGGACTCGGTGACGATCTCGGGCCCGGATGACGCGACCGAGCGCATCGCGTCCAAGACGGTCATCTGGGCCGCGGGTGTGACCGCGTCACCGCTGGCCAAGCATCTGGGCGAGCTCTCCGGCGCGGAGGTCGATCGCGCCGGCCGGCTCACCGTGGAGAGCGACCTGAGCCTCCCCGGCCATCCCGAGGTGCTGGCGCTGGGTGACATGGTGCGCGTCCGCGACGCCCACGGGAACCCGGTGACCTATCCGGGGGTCGCGCCGGTGGCCATCCAGCAGGGTCGTTACGCGGGCAAGCTCGTGGCTGATCGTGTGGCCGGGCGCACCACCAAGCCGTTTCGCTACTTCGACAAGGGCAACCTGGCCACCATCGGGCGCGGCCGCGCTGTTGCGCAGATCAAGTTCCTGAAGCTGAGTGCACTGCCGGCGTGGCTGGTGTGGCTCGGCGTCCACCTGTGGTACCTGATCGGCTTCCAGAACCGGATCCTGGTCCTGATCAAGTGGTCGATCAGCTTCTTCACCCACGGGCGC
>DATJTQ010000147.1:0-3372 GCA_035503355.1 Solirubrobacteraceae bacterium | reverse complement strand
ACGGTGTTGCGATCAAGCCGCTCGGGCCGGCTCTCGTCGCGCTGGGACTCGGCCTGCTCGGAGCGGTCGGTCACCGCGGCTGACCGACGGCGCTCGCGTCCCCGCGCCCCTGCCGGCGCTCGAGCCGCTCTCGCTGAGGTAGGACCGTGTACTTCGGGTCTCGGGCCGAGGCCATCCCGGCCGCGAAGATGCCAAAGCGCGTCAGCGCCGAGCCGGCCACCAGCGCCCCGCCCGACAGCGCCGCCGCGAGCCGGCTGCGCCGCGCCAGTGTGCCCGTGCCCAGCGCGCCGGCCAGCGTGAGCGCCTTGGCCGCCCTCATGCGCCGGCCGGCCGTCCCGTCGTGCATCGTCTCGGCCACCATGCCGAGGCTGCGCTCTAGGCGGTGCTCAGCCACCAGTTCGCCCACGGCGCCGATCACGGCCAGCCGCTGCGCCGGCGCGTTCTCGGTGAGCGGCGCGACCAGCAGCCCGAAACCGGCACCCGCACTGGCGGCAGAGCCGGCGAACAGGAAGGGCAGCTCCCGGTGGCCCTCGTGCCAGGCCGGCACCGCGGTGTTGGCGATGAGCGCGGCGGTGTAGGTGGCGACGGCGGTTCCCAACAGCCCGGCGCCGGCTCCAGCGGCCCGTCCCGCGCGTGGCGCGATCCCGGTGAGCGCGCTGGCCGAGCTGGCCATGTTGAGCGGCGCATAGGCCGACAGGATCCACGTGCCGACGCTCATCGGCGAGGTCGGCTTGACCACGCGCAGCATGTTGATGAACCGTGCCGGGCGGCCGAGGTCGTGGATCAACGCCACCAGCGATGCGCTGATGGCCGCGGTGGCGCACAGCTTGGCGCGCCGCGCCAACAGCGGCCGGCCGGTGAGCTCAGCTCCGGCGGCCAACAGCGAGGAGCCGCCCGCCAGCCCGCCGGCGAACAGGTACCCGGCGATGTCGCTCTCCTCCCACACCGGTGGGTTGATGATCGGGCTGCCGTAGTAGGAGCCGCCGGCGTCGCTCACCGGCCCGCTCCCGCAAACGCCGCCACCCCGGCGGCCAGCATCGCGCCGGCTGCGATCCCCACGCGCTTCCACATCGCCGGCAGATCGCGCGTGGTGACCACCGGGTCGGGCGGGAGGCCGTAGACCTCGGGCTCGTCGAGCAACAGGAAGAAGGCTCCGTCGCCGCCGACCCCGTCAGCGGGGTCGTGGCCGTACAGTCGGGCCTGCTCGACGCCGGCCTCGTGCAGTTGCTCGACCCGCCGTCCGGCCCTGGCCCGGAGCACCTCAAGCTCGCCGAACTGGATCGAGTCGGTGGGGCATGCCTTGGCGCAGGCCGGCTCCTGCCCCACCTCCAACCGGTCGTAGCACAGGGTGCACTTGAAGATGCGGCCATCGTCCTCGCGCTTGTTCAGCACCCCGTAGGGGCAGGCGGGCACGCAGTAGCCGCAGCCGTTGCAGACGTCGGCCTGGACGACAACGGTGCCGAACTCGGTCCGGAAGATCGCGCCGGTGGGACACACATCAAGGCAGGCGGCGTCGGTGCAGTGCTTGCACACGTCGGATGACATGAGCCAGCGGAACTCGTCGTCGTCGCGCTGGAAATTCGTGACGTGACCGCCCAGTGGCGAGCGCTGCTCGATGAAGGCGACGTGGCGCCAGGTGTCGGCGCTCAGTCCCTGCGAGTTGTCATGGGACCAGCCCGTCCAGTTCAGGCCGTCCTCGGGGACACTGTTCCACTCCTTGCAGGCCACCTCGCAGGCCTTGCAGCCGATGCACACCGATGTGTCGGTGAAGAAGCCCATCCGCGGTGGGGCATCCTCGTGGCCGGCCTCCGTGGCGGGGTCGCCACCGGACAGCATCACGTTGAGCAGGCCGCCGTCACTCATGGCGCCATGCCCGTGTCGGCGGTGATCCCGGCGCGCTCCCGGTAGGAGCGCACCAGCGCCTCACGGGCGGGCCCGCGCGGGCGGCGGCCGGGCCGGATGTCGACGGTGAGGACCTTGACCTCCTGGATGTGGGAGCTCGGGTCCAGCGACATCGCCGACAGCTCGTTCATCGAGTCCCCGCGCGCGTAGCCGTTGGGGCCCCAGTGGTAGGGCATGCCGATCTGATGCACGGTGCGGCCCTCGACCTGCAGCGGCGTCATGCGGTCGGTGACCATCACCCGGGCTTCCACCACGCCCCGGGCGCTGACGATCGTCGCCCAGTCCGCATGCTCGAGGCCGCGCTCGGCGGCCAGCTCCGGCGACACCTCGACGAAGAACTCGGGCTGGAGCTCTGACAGGTACGGGGTCCACCGTGACATGCCGCCGGCGGTGAAGTGCTCCGTGAGGCGATAGGTGGTGGCCACGATCGGGAACACGCCGGCCCCGGGCGCGTCGGGGTCAGGGTGATAGCGGTTGTTCTCGTGGTCGTAGACCTGGCGCGACGGGTTGCGCTGCTGGCGGTGCAGCAGATTGCGCATCGGGGAGTCCTGCGGCTCGTAGTGGGTGGGCAGCGGGCCCTCGGCCACCCCGGCCGGCGCATACAGCCACCCCCGCCCGTCGGCCTGCATGATGAACGGGTCGGTGCCCGCGATCGCCTTCGGGCCCACGGCGTCCTCGGCGGGCCGGTAATCCGGGGGCTTGTCGGCCTCGAAGTCCGGCGTGTCGTGGCCGGTCCACTTCCCCTGCTCGGGGTCCCACCACACCAGCGCCTTACGCTCTGACCACGGCCTGCCCTCCGGGTCCGCGGAGGCCCGGTTATACAGAATGCGGCGATTGGCGGGCCACGCCCAGGCCCATTCACCACCGGTCCAGTTCTGCTCAGAGCCGGGCTTGCGCCGCGCCGTCTGGTTGACGCCGTCGGCGTAGGCACCGCAGTAGATCCAGCACCCGCACGACGTGGAACCGTCGTCCTTGAGCTGCGTGTAGGCTGACAGGAACTCGCCCTCGGCGTTCCAGCCGCTGATCTCGGCCAGGACCGCGGCGGCGTGCGGCTCATCCAGCGGCCCCTGCGTGGGGTAGTCCCAGGTGAGATCGAGCACCGGGCGGTCCATCTCGTCTGTCGAGTCGCCCAACCGCTCGCGGATCAGCCTGCCCAGGTGGTACATGAACCACAGGTCCGACCGTTGGTCCTCGCGAGGGTCCACCGCCTTGTGATGCCACTGGACCATTCGCTGAGTGTTGGTGAACGTCCCGTCCTTCTCGGTGTGAGCGGCCGCCGGGAAGAAGAACACCTCGGTGGGGATGTCCTCAGTGCGCATCTCCCCCGTCTCGATCTCCGGCCCGTCCTTCCACCAGGTCGCTGACTCGATCAGGGAGAAGTCGCGCACCACCAGCCAGTCGAGCTTGGACATGCCCAGCCGCTGCATGCGGTTGTTGGCCGAGCCGACCGCCGGGTTCTGCCCGAACAGC
>DATJTQ010000146.1:0-28755 GCA_035503355.1 Solirubrobacteraceae bacterium | reverse complement strand
TCGGGACGGTGACCGGGTTCCAGTATCTCGGCTTCACCGACGCCAGCCACGGCGTGGCCATCGCGTACGTGGGCTCCACCCCGACGGCTGCCAACGAGCGGCTCTACATCACCAGCGACGGCGGCGCCACCTACCGCCTGGTGTCAACCGGCTGACCCCTGCCCCGCTCGGCTCGCGCCCGCTCCGCTGTCCAGGCCGGCGCGCCGGCGCAACTCGAGCTCGTAGGTCTGTCCGATCAGATCGACGCCGAAGCTGTGGTGGGGCTCCTCGCGCACCAGGCTGAAGCCATGCTCCAGGTAGACGTGGCGGGCGGCGGCCAGCGGATGGTTGGTCCACAGCTGCATCCGGTCATATCCGGCGACGGTGGCGAAATCGAGCGCGGTGGCGACGAGCCGGTGACCCAGGTGACGGCCCCGAGCGCGCTGGTCGACGAGGAGGATGCGCAGCTTGGCCACGCCGGGGTCCTCGCCGCGCACCACGAAGACGCAGCCGACACGCTCACCGTCCAGCTCGGCGACCCAGGCCCCGGTGCCGGGGACTCCGTCCTGCACGTCGGCGGCGTAGTCGGCGACGATCCGGGCGCACAGCGTCTCGAAGGTCGTGTCCCAGCCGAACTCATTGACGTAGAGCTCGCCGTGGGCCATCACCACCCACCCGAGGTCACCCGGTTCTCCCAGCTCCCGGATGGTCACCGTCCCCTCGTGCTCTGACATCAGACGCTCTCGACTTTCGCTACTGAAACACTTGTGTCAGTACACTACCGCACGATGACCGAGACGGCCCCAGTCTCATCGGCTCGTCGCGAGGAACTGCTCGACCGCGCGTATCGCTACGTCACTGAGCACGGGCTGGCGGCGATGTCGCTGCGGCCGCTGGCCGCCGAGATCGGCTCCAGCCCGCGGGTGCTGCTGTTTCTCTTCGGCTCCAAAGACGGCCTGGTCCGCGCTCTCCTGGCCCGGGCGCGCGCCGACGAGATGGCCCACGTGGAGCGAGTCCGCCTCCAGGACGGGATGGACCTGGTGCGGGTGGGCCTGGAGACGTGGCGGTGGCTGACCGCCGAAGAGCATCGCGGGCTGCTCACCCTGTGGACCGAGAGCTACGCCCGTTCCCTGATCGAGCCCGACGGGCCGTGGGCGGGCTTTGCCGCCACGACCGTCGACGACTGGCTGGCGCTGCTGGCCTCCACCCAGTCGCCGAGCGAGCGCGACACGCCCGCTGGCGAGGCCCGACGCACCCTGGTGCTCGCCATCCTGCGGGGCGGCCTGCTGGACCTGCTCGCCACCGGCGACGTCGCCCGCACCACGCGCGCCGTGACCTCGGCGCTTCAGGCCCTCTGAGGACACAGACAGAGCTGTCGTCGCCGGCGCGGCGCGTTGGTACGTTCTGGCCCGATGCTCGATCTGCGCCCCGTGACCGCCGCCGACGCGCCGGCGCTGCACGCCGTGATGTCCGACCCCGACGTGGCGCGATGGCTGCGCCCCGCCGGTGTCACCGGGCCGTTCTCACTCCAGGAGTGTCAGGCCTGGGTGGCCCGCGATGCCGCGCACTGGGCCGCCCATGGGTTCGGGCCGTGGCTGGCCTGGGATGAGAGCGGCTGCGCCGGCCGCTGCATGCTCAAACACTCGGTGGTCAGCGGTCGCGGCGAGGTCGAGATCGGCTGGGCCGTGGCCAGCCGCTCCTGGGGACGCGGGGTCGGCACGGCGCTGGGCCGGCACGCGCTGGCGGCCGCGGCGGAGCGCGGCATCGCCAACCTGGTCGCCTTCACGCGTGTCGACAACGTCGCGTCGCGGCGGGTCATGGAGAAGCTCGGGCTGACCCACGAGCATGATTTCGAGCACGCGGGCTATCCCCACGCCCTGTACCGAACCATCCGGGCGGGCAATCGACCATGAACGACTTGTGACGCTCGCGCTGTCGGCGCCGGCTCCGTCAGATCTCGTCGTGGACGCCGATCGAGCGCTCGAGCTGCTCCTCGGCGTCGCCCTGATGCCCCCGCCGCTCCTCGAGGAGCGCGCTGGCGATGGCGTCCAGCTTGGTGTGCAGCGCCCGGTCGGTCCGCAGCTCTGAGTTCTTGAGCACGGCGACGAGGATCAGCGTCACCGCCGACATCCCGCCCGCGGCGGCCGCCTCGAAGCGGTCGCTGGCGCCCAGCGCCAGGCCGACGGCCCACGCGGCCACCAGCGCAAGGCAGGCCACGAAGAACAGCGGCGAGCTGGCCAGGAACGAGGCGCGCTCGGCGAACTGGTCAAAGCGGCCCCGGCGATCCTCGATGCGGTCAGCTGGATGCTGCAACGTGCGGCCGATGCGAGGACGCACGGTGCTGGCGGCCCGCGCGGCGCGCTGGCCGGTGCGGGTGGCGGGGGTTTGGCGCATCGCCCCACCTTTAGCAGCCCGCGGCCCGGTCAGGGGCCGGTCACGGGTGCACGACGGGTCAGGCGGAGACCGGCGCGGGCGGCGGCGCGACGCGCGCTGCGGCGGCCCGCTGCTGTCCCTCGGGGATCACGCGGGTGCGCAGATCATGCTCGTAGACCCAGTGGTCAAGCTGCATGGTGTGACGCGGGCGCGAGGAGTAATGGCGCACGTAGCGCCGCTCGTCGTGGCGGATCCCAGCCTCCATGGCGGACATGGTGGGCAGGGCCCAGTCGCCGCCCAGCCACCGCCCCACGAGCTTGGCCTGGCATTCGGCGAAGGGGAAGATCGTGGGCAGCGCCTGGCCGAGGCCGACGAAGGCCAGGTCCTCGAGCCCCGGCTTGAAGATCCGCTTGTAGAGCCGCAGCACGTTGCCGGGTGCTGACAGGAACGCCGGATCGAAGAAGGGGAAGGTGATCTTGTAGCCGGTGGCGTAGATGATCGCGTCCACCGCCTCCACGCTGCCGTCGGCGAAGCGGACGCGATCCGCCTCGAGGGCAGCCACGTCGGGCTTGGCCACGGCGTCGCCGGAGCCGAGGCGCAGCAGCAGCTCGCTGGAGACCGTCGGGTGAGCCTCCAGGAAGTGATGGTTGGGATGCGGAAGGCCGAAGTCCTCCATGCGCCCGGAGGCCAGCCGCGGAAGCAGCCGCGCGATGCGGCGCTGCAGGCCGAGGGGGATCCGGGGGTTGGTCTTGACGATGGTGTCCACCGGCCGGCCGAGCACATACTTGGGAATGACCCACGCGCCGCTGCGGGTGGAGAGGAACACCCGCTCGGCCACGCCGCGGCGCGAGAGCTCGGAGACGATGTCCACGCCGCTGTTGCCGATCCCCACCACCAGCACCCGCTTGCCCTCCAGCGCCAGCGGCTCGGTGGGATCGATGTAGTGGTGCGAGTGGATGGTCGGCCCATCGAAGCGCCCGGCGAACTCCGGGAAGGAGGGGTCCCAGTGATGTCCGTTGCAGACGACCAGGACGTCGAAGCGCTCCCCATCGATGTCCCATCCGCCCCCGTCCAGGCGGCGCGCGCGCTCCACCACGGTGTTGAAGCGGATCCGTTCGCGCAGCCCGAACCGGTCCGCGTAGGCGCGCAGGAAGCCGTGGATCTCGGTGTGGTGGGGAAAGTCCGGATAGCGCTCGTCCATCGCGAAGTCCTGGAAGGAGATCGCCGTCTTGGACGTGTCGATGTGCAACGAGCGATAGGCCGACGAGCGCCCGTTGGGGTTGCGGAAGTACCAGTTGCCGCCGACCTCGTCGCTGGCCTCAAAGCATGTGTGCTGCACACCCCAGTCGCGCAGCGACTTGATGGTGGTGAGGCCGCTCACTCCGGCGCCGATCACGCACACGCGCGGGTTACGCTGCATGGCGGCAGTCTAGGGGCTGGCGGCCACTGGCCGGCGCCCTTCCCCGGTCAGCGCGCCGCGGCGAGCAGCGCCAGTTTGTCGGCGCGGCTGAGCCGTTTGATCCGCGCCTCCTCGCGCCGCGCGGCCGTGCGATCGGCCATGGGGATGGCGAGCTCGAGATCCACCGGCAGGCGGCTCGCCGTGTAGCGGCTGGCGACCCCGGAACGGTGACGAGCCAGGCGCCGCTCGAGGTCCACCGTCCAACCGGTGTAGAGCGAGCCGTCGCGGCAGCGCAGCAGGTAGACCCAGGCCTCGCACACGTGTCACAGCTTCGCCGTGCGAGCGGTCAGACCTCCGGCCAGGGGTTATGATCGCCCGGCGCAAAGGAGGCCTCTGTGCCACCCCGCGGTCTTCCAGGCAACGCCAATCTCGAGCAGCTCCGCAACGGCGCCAAGTCGTTCCAGCGGGCGGTGCGCGCCGGTGACGCCGGCGCCGCCAAGGTCGTGCGCGAGTTCCACCCCCGCCTCGCCGACGCCCAGCCGGGCTCGCCGGAGCTGGGCGCCTTCAGTCGCGCCGACGCGCTTCTGGTGGTTGCCCGCGGCTTTGACTTTCCCAGCTGGCCACGGCTGAAGTCCTACCTGGAGACCGTCGCTGCCTACGCGCGCTCCCCGCACGATCAGCCGGTGGGCGGACCTGTCGACACCGAGGAGCAGCGTGCCGATGAGTTCCTGCGGCTGGCCTGCCTGAACTACGGCGACGACGACCCGGCGCGACGGCTCCGGGCGGCCGAGCTGCTGGCGGACGACCCCGGCCTGGCCGCGGCCAGCCTCTACACCGCCGCGGCGGCGGGCGATACCGAGGCGGTCGGGGCGTTCCTCGAGCGCGACCCGGCGGCGGCCAACCGCCAGGGCGGCCCGTTTGACTGGACACCGCTGGTCTACGCGGCCTACGCCCGCGTCGGCGACCGCCCGCTCGGGCCCGCGGCGGTGCAGGTAGCCGAGCGGTTGCTCAACGCGGGAGCCGATCCCAATGCCGGATATCTGTGGGAGGGGCTCTCGCCGCCGTTCACCGCGCTGACCGGGGCGCTGGGCTCAGGCGGGGGCGATGCCCCGTCGCGAGACGGGGGGCTGGCGCTGGCGCGGCTCCTGCTTCAGCGCGGCGCCGACCCCAACGACTCGCAGGCGCTCTACAACGAGGCAGGGACCTCCGACGACGCGTGGATTGAGCTGCTGCTGGAGTTCGGCCTCGGCACCGGCGATGGCGGGCCGTGGCGGCCGCGGCTGGCGCCGGCACTTGAGAGCCCGCGCGAGATGGTCGAGGATGCGCTCACCGCAGCGGCGAGCAACGGGTTCGCCCATCGGGTGCGCCTTCTCCTCGATCACGGCGCCGACCCCAACGGCCACGGGACGCGGCACCCGATCTACCACGGGCGCTCGGCCCTGGAGGAAGCGGCGCTGCACGGGCATGACGAGATCGTGGCCGTGCTCGAGGCGGCCGGCGCCCGCGACAGCCTCGACGCCGCCGACCGCTTCATCTGCGCCGCCACGGCGGGTGACCGGGCCGGCGTCGACCAGATGCTCCACGCCGACCCCTCGGTACGTGAACAGGCCATCCAGAGGCGGCCGGAGCAGATCGTGCGGGCCGCGGGCAGCGAGCGACTCGACGCCGTCGCCCTGCTCATCGAGCTGGGCTTTGACGTCAACGCGCTGGACCGGACCTCACCCCTGCACGTGACCGCGCTGCACATGGCGGCCGAGCGCGGCAGTCTGGCGGTGATCCAACTCCTCGTGGAGCACGGCGCCGACCCGACCGTCCGCGACTCGGGCTACGACTCCACCCCCGCGGGCTGGGCGCAGCACTTCGGCAGGGCCGACGCCCACGTCTGCCTGGCCGCCCTCGAAGGCCGCGCGCGATGACCGCCGCCCCGGCCGCGGCGCTGGCGCGCGCGATCGCCGCCGAGTGGGGGCTCACGCTGGGTGACCGGCTGGAGCCGGGAGTGGCGTCGGAGTGGATCGGGCGTGCCCGGACCTCCGACGGCGCGGAGGTCGTGCTCAAGCTCAGCCGCCGCCACTGGGAGGGCGACCATGAGGCAGACGGCCTGCTGGCCTGGGACGGTGGGGGCGCGATCCGCTGCCTGCGCAGCGCGCAGCGCGAGGACACGTGCATCCTGTTGCTCGAGTCCTGTCGGCCGGGCACGGCACTGGGAGCCGTCGTGTCCGAGGTCGAGCAGGACGTCATCGTCGCGGGGCTGCTGGGCCGGCTGTGGCAGGCGCCGATCGCCACCGACGCCCCGTTTCGCCCGCTGCAGTTCATGTGCGACCGGTGGGCGTCGTCGTTTGAGCGACGCATGCGCGTCGACGGCTGCGGGCTGGACCCCGGGCTCGCCCGCGCGGGGCACGCCGCCTTGCGTGAGCTGCCCGCCACGGCCACGCGCACGGTGCTGTTGTGCACTGACCTGCACGCCGGCAATGTGCTCGCGGCGCGGCGCGAGCCGTGGCTGGTCATCGACCCCAAGCCGTTTGTCGGCGATCCCGCCTACGACGTCGTCCAGCACATGCTCAACTGCGACGAGCGTCTGACCACCGATCCAGTGGCGCTGGCAGGGCGGATGGCGGCCCTGGTCGACCTCGACCCCGAGCGCGTGAGCCGGTGGCTGTTCGCGCGCTGCGCGCAGGAGGCGATCGATGACCTCCGCCTGCGGACGGTCGCCCAGCGACTGGCCTCAGCGGTCCTCTGACAGCTCATCGAGGGCCACGCCCCGAGCGGCCACCGGTGCGGACTGCACGATCGAGGTCGTGGTCTGCCCGTAGGCGGCGAAGCGGTCAATGACCTCCTCCAGGTGCTCCACCGAGCGGACGTGCGCCGTCATGATGTAGCAGTCCTCGCCGGTGATACGACGGCAGTCGACCACCTCGGGCGTCCGCCGGGCCAGGTCGGCGACCTGGTGCAGCTCCCGCGGTGCGGGCCGGATCCGGACGACCGCGGTGAGCGCGAAGCCGAGGGCCCGTGGGTCCAGCATGGCGCGGTAGCCGAGGATGACCCCCTCGGACTCCAGGCGCGCCAGGCGCTCGGCCACCGCCGGCGACGACAGCCCCACGCGACGCCCCAGCTCGGCCAGACTCAGCCGTGCGTCGGACTGAAGCTCGGCGAGCAAGCGAAGGTTGACGTCGTCTAGCAGCACGGCACCTTCGGCATTACGCCCATTGCGCTTTCGTTTCTCAGGCACACACGTGATCCTACCTGCGATTGGCCATGGACACCACCGCGTCTGAGGCGCACCCTTGAACCATGGACGCAGAGGCCACCGCGGTCAGGCCGCGCGCCGCCACTCGCCACGCCACGCGGGCGCTCGCCGATGCTCCGCCGCACCTGTACTTCCTCATCAGCGCGGTCTTTCACTACCTCGGGCCCTCGTTCGCGGTCCTCCTGTTCGCGCGGGTGCAGGTGCTGGGGGTGGCCTGGCTGCGCATCGTCTCGGCCGCCGTGATCTTCGCCGCGTGGCGGCGGCCCTGGCGGACGTTCGCGCGGCTGGACCGCGACGGCCGACGGCTGCTCATCGCGTGGGGGACCGTGCTCGCCGTCATGAACGCGTGCTTCTACTCGGCCATCAGCCGGCTGCCGCTCGGCACCGTGTCCGCGATCGAGTTCCTGCCGGTGATCCTGCTGGCGGCGATCGGCGTGCGCTCCCCCCGCAACCTGCTCGCGCTGGCTCTGGCGGTCGGCGGCGTGTACCTGCTCACCGACATCCGCCTCGCCGGCGCTGCGCTGGGCTTCGCCTTCGCCTTCGCCAACGCGGTCCTGTTCTCGCTCTACATCGTGATCGCCGACCGGGTGGCCAAGCGCGACGCGCTGAGCGGGATCGACGGGCTCGCTGCTGCGATGCTCATCGCCGCGGTGGTGGTGACGCCCATCGGCGGGTGGCAGGCCGGCCACGCGCTGCTGGACCCGGTCGCACTCCTGGCGGGGATCGGGGTGGGGGTGTCCTCGTCGGTCATCCCCTACGCCACCGACCAGCTGGCGATGGCCCGGCTCCCGCGCGCCACCTACGCCACGATGGTCGCGCTCCTCCCGGCCCTGGCCACGGTGATCGGCATCGTCGTGCTGGCCCAGATCCCCACCTGGGTCGAGGTGACGGGCCTCGGCCTGGTGGTGGCGGGCGTGGCTGTGCACCGCCCTCACACCGAGACCAAGGCAGGCCCGGTGGAGACGGTGGCCGGCTAGGCGCTGTGCGACGCCTCGGGCCGGCGCGGCGGACTCCGAACCTGCTGCGCCAAGATGAGGTGCATGGCCGTCTCCTCCCTCAGCGCGACCGACAACAGTTTCCGGGCGCTGTGGGGGCGGCCCCAGTACCCGAGCTTCCTGGTCACGGTGTCGCTGTCACGGATGATTGCGACGATGTTCAACACCGCCGGGGTGCTGCTCATCCTCGAGCGCACCGGGAGCGCGCCGCTGGCCGGCCTCACCGCCGCGGCGGCGGTCGTGCCCGCGGCCCTCACCGGCCCGGCGCTCGGCGCGTGGCTGGACGTGGCGCGACGGCGGCGCGCGCTCATCGTCTTCGATCAGCTGCTCAGCGTGGTCGGGCTGGTGGCGATCGTCCTGATGGCCGGGCACGCGCCCAACTGGACGGTGCCGGCGGTGACCGTCGTCTACAGCGTCACGCGCCCGCTCACCCAGGGCAGCTTCTTCAGCAGCCTGGCGGTGATCGCCGGACCCGAGCTGCTGGACCGCGCGAGCGCGATCGAGGCCACCAGTCTCAACCTCGCCGTCGTCGTCGGCCCGGTGCTGGCCGGGACGCTGGCCGGCATCATCGGTCCGGGCGAGACGGTGGAGCTCCAGGCGGCACTGACCGTCGTGGTTGCCGCGCTGGTCGCCGTCAACCCCGTCTTCGACCTCGGCCGCGCCGAGGATCGTCCCGCGAGCCTCGCCCACGCCCTGCGGACCGGGCTCCGGGCGATGGGGCGCCAGCGCGTGATCGTGATCACCACGTTCACCGGGTCGCTGGCGTCATGCAGCTGGGGACTGATGTTGGTGGGGTTTCCGCTCTACGCCGTCCAGACGCTGCACAGCGCCGCCCACGCCACCGGCTATCTGTGGGCGGCGGTGGCGGGCGGCTCCATCCTGGGCACGTTCATCCTGCACGGCCGTCCGTCGCTGCGGCGCGTCGGGCTGTCCTACGGGACCCTGGGCCTGTCGGCGCTGCTGTGGCCGCTGGCCGGATCGCTGGCGGCCGGCTTCGCCCTCATCCTGCTCACCGGCTTTCTGGAGGGACCAGCGTATTCGGGGACGATCGCGCTGCGCCAGCGCTACGCGCCACTGGGCGCCCGCGCACAGGTGATGACCACGGTGACGAGCATCCAGCAGCTGATGATGTCGGCCGGCGCGGCGATCGGCGGGGTGGTGCACCGGCCCGATGCCCTGATCGCGATGTTCGTGGTGGTCAACCTGATTGCCGCCGCAGGCGCCCTGAGCCGCCGCTCGGTCGCCCTCTCCTGACCGGCGCCGACCGGCGATCGGCGATCGGCGACACTGTGCGCGTGCCCTCCCGCGGCGCACCCAAGACCGTCGCGCGGCGCGGTGATCTGGTCGCCGAGCGCGACCCGCAACGCCCGTCGGGCTGGCTGCTGCGCCAGTGCGACATGGACGCCTCCTATGTTGACCTCGCCGACCCGCTGCACCTCGAGTTCGACTACCTGCGCTGGATCCGCATCGTCCTGCGCGCCGCCCACGCCCGCCGGGTGCTCCACATCGGCGGGGGCGCCTGCGCGCTGCCGCGCGCCCTGGCCGCGGAGGATCCACACGGGCGCCAGGAGGTGTGCGAGATCGATGCCGACGTGCTCGCCCTGGCCCGTGAGCACCTGGGGCTGCGCCGGGCCCCCGGGCTCCACGTGCGCCATGCCGAGGGCCGCGCCTTCGTCGCCGGACAACCGCCCGACAGCTGGGAAGCGGTCGTCCTCGACGCCTTCGTCGGGGCGAGCATCCCGCGGCGGCTGATCACCGCCGAGGCGTTCATCGACGTGGCCCGCGTGGCCCCGCTGGCGCTCGTCAACGTCGTCGACAACCGCGCGGGCAACGAGGTGCGCGTGGTGGCCGCGGGGCTGAGCGATGCCTACCCGTGGGTGTGGTGCCTGGGCGGCCGGGCCGGCAACACGGTGGTCGGCGGCAGCGTGAGCGCGCTGCCCCTCAAGCGCATCGCGGCGCAGGCGCTCGCGGATCCATCGCCGGCCCGCCTGACCCCGCCGGCGGTGGTGACCCAGCGGCTCGGTGGCCTGCTCTCGCTGCGCGACGACGGGGTGTGACAGCCGCCCCACCAGCCCTGCCGATGGGTCAGAATGTCGGCGCACCGGCGAGCGACCATGCGCGGGGAGGACCTATGGCAGTGGACCTGGTCATCGACGTCGAGAACACGCCCGGAGCGCTGGCGCAGGTGGCCGGCGCCATCAGCGACGCCGGCGTCAACATCGCGGCGGCCACGTGCCTCGGTGCCGGCGAGCGCGCCGAGCTGCACATCCTGGTCAAGCACGCCGAGGCGGCCCGGCATTCGCTGGCCATCTCCCAGCTCGCCGTCACCCGCGAGCGCGAGGTGGTGGTGGTCGACGTCGAGGACCGTCCGGGGGTCCTGGCCGATCTCACGCGCAAGGTGGCCGGCGCCGGGGTCGACCTCGACCTCGTCTACGTGGCCACGCGCAACCGCGTCGTGTTCGGCGCCTCGGACCTCGAGGCGCTGCGGGCCGCGCTGGCCTGAGCGAGCGTGGCAGCAGAGGACGGCCGCCGCGCCCCACCGCGTGCGCGACGGCCGGTTCTCCCCTGGGGGCCTCAGCCCTTGATCAACCCGTGCGGGTTGAGCACGAACTTCTTGGCGACGCCGCTGTCGAAGTCCTTGTAGCCCTGCGGAGCTTCGTCGAGCGAGATCACCGTGGCGTTGACCGCGTCGGCGATGTGGGCCTTGTCGTGGAGGATCATCTGCATGAGCCCGCGGTGGTAGCGCATCACCGGGCACTGCCCGGTGGTGAAGCTCTGGGACTTGGCCCAGCCCAGGCCGATGCGAATGGACAGCGAACCCTCCTTGGCGGCGTCGTCCTCCGCTCCCGGGTCGCCCGTCACGTACAGGCCGGGGATGCCGAGCTTGCCGGCCGCCCGGGTCACGTCCATGATCGAGTTGAGCACCGTCGCCGGCGCCTCGTGGTCAGAGTCCGTGCCGTGCCCACGGGCCTCGAAGCCGACGGCGTCCACGGCCGCGTCCACCTCGGGCACGCCGAGGATGTCCTCGATCTGGTCCTTGGGGTCGCCCTTGGAGATGTCAATCGGCTCACAGCCGAAGCTCTTGGCCTGGGCCAGGCGCTCCGGGATGAGGTCACCGACGAACACCACCGACGCGCCCAACAGCTGAGCCGAGTGCGCGGCGGCGAGGCCGACGGGTCCGGCGCCCGCCACGTACACGGTGTCGCCGGAGTGCACTCCCGCGCTGACGGCGCCGTGGTAACCGGTGGGGAAGATGTCCGACAGCATGGTCAGATCGAGGATCTTCTCCATGGCCAGATCCTTGTCGGGGAACTTGAGCAGGTTCCAGTCGGCGTAGGGCACGGCCACGTACTCGGCCTGACCGCCGACCCAGCCGCCCATGTCGACGTAGCCGTACGCCGAGCCCGGGCGGTCCGGGTTGACGTTGAGGCACACGCCGGTGTCTCCGCTCTTGCACATCCGACACCGCCCGCAGGCGATGTTGAACGGCACCGAACAGAGGTCCCCCTTCTTGATGAACTCCACCCCGGGCCCGACGTCCACCACCTCGCCGGTGATCTCGTGGCCGAGGATGAGGCCCTCGGGCGCCGTCGTGCGGCCGCGGACCATGTGCTGGTCAGAGCCGCAGATGTTGGTGGCGACACATTTGAGGATCGCCGCGTGTGGGAGCTTGCGCCCCACGTTGGCGGGATTGACCCCCGGCCCGTCCTTGAGCTCGAAGCCGGGGAAGTCGATGTTCTGAACCTCGACCGTTCCGCTGCCCATGTAGGCAACTCCTCTGTTATCCGCCATCTCTCTCTCCTCTCTCGAGTGGTCGATTGGCTGATCCGTCCCTGGAATCGCTCCTGAGAGATGTGGTACCCCGCGTCCGGGGCCGAAACCGCCCGATGTGGGCGGCGGTCAGAGCTCGTGCTCGGCCAACCGCGCGCGGAGGTCCTTCACACGCGTCGTCAGCTCGGCGGTGCGCGCCCGGGTGGCGGCATGCTTGGGGTGCTCACTGGCGCCGTCTCGGCTCGCGCCCATGGCAAAGGCGTAGTCCCACGAGGCCATGTGCGCCTTCAGCGCGGCGTCGGCCTCAGCCAGCTCGGCCTTCAGCATCTCGATCACCGTGGCTGGTATTCAACCAGCGGGCACAGACGGGATCTCGGAGCGGGGCGGCCTCGGCGCCCGGCGCCTTCAGTTCCCGCAGAACTCCCCGGTGATCGTGCGTCCCGGCGCGTTGAGGGGGCGCTCGCCGGCCAGGGCCTGGAGGGTGCGCAGCTGCGCCAGGAGCCGATCAGCCTCGTCGCGCAACGCGCGCAGGCGCGGATGGGAGCCGTCCATCGCGCACCCGTGCCCGAAGGCGAAGGCGACGTCCATGCGCGACATGAACTCCCGATACTGGCGGCGGGCCTCGGCGATGGTCATGGTGCCCAGCCTCATCGGCTGAGGTTCGCCGAACTTGAGGGTGACCCTGAGCGGGGCGGCCCGGTCACCCGCCGCGCGTCTAGCGACGCTCGAGGGCGAGCCGCAGGCCCAGCGCGATGAGCACGACCCCGGTGAAGCGGTCCAGCGCGGCTCGGACGCGCGGGCGCATGAGCGTCTGCGCGGCGCGCGCGGCGGCCAGCGTGTAGGCCAGCAGCCACAGCACCGTCATGACGACGAAGATCGCCCCCAGGACGAGGAAGGGGAGGAGCACCGGGCGGCCGGCGCTCACGAACTGCGGCAGCAGGCTGGTGAAGAAGATCCCGATCTTGGGGTTGGCCAGGTCAGACAGGACGCCCTGGCGAAAGCCGCCGCGGGCACTCAGCCCCGCCCCGCTCGCCAGACGGGCCGCCGCCAGCGCAGGTCCCTCGCGACCCGCGGCGCGGAGGGCCTGGACGCCCAGCCAGATGAGGTAGAGCGCGCCGGCGAGCTTGAGCGCGGTGAAGGCCACCTCGGAGGCGCGCACCAGTGAGGCCAGGCCGACGGCGGCGGCCACGGTCCAGATGGCCAGGCCCGTGCTCACCCCCAGTGACGTCCCCAGGCCGGCGCGGCGGCCGTGGATGAGGACGTTCTTGGTGACCACGGCGGTGTCGGGCCCGGGGATGATGATCACCACTGCCGCGACTCCGATGAACAGCAGCAGGTGGACGCCCATGGTGGAAGTCTGGCATGGCGCGGACGGCCTGTGGGTAACCTCGTCTGACCTTGGACTCGGTGGGGGGTCGTCATCTTGCCCGTCTTGTCGCCGCGCTGCTGATCGCGGTGACCTTCGCGTGCGCGGCCATGGCCCACGCCGCCTCGGCGGCCACCGGCGACACCTTCCTGGAGTTCGGCAAGCTCACCGCGCCGGGCACGGGCGCCAATGCCGAGATCGGCGGGGGTGAGCTTGGCAGCTCGGCCGCCCTCTCGGCCGACGGGACGACGGCCCTGGTGGGCGCGTTCGACGACGCCAGCGGCGCCGGCGCGGCCTACGTGTACACGCGGTCGGGAACGACCTGGACGCTGCAGGCCAAGCTCACCGCGCCGACCACGGGGACCAACCGCGCCGTCGGCACCAACGTCGAGTTCGGCGGCGCGGTCGCGCTGTCGGCCGACGGCAACACGGCGGTGATCGGTGGCTTCGACGACAACGGCGACGTCGGGGCGGTCTGGGTGTTCACGCGCGGCCCCTCCGGATGGGCGGTGCAGGAGAAGCTCGTCGCGCCCACCAGCGGAGGCGACGCAGAGTCGGCCCCTGGCGAATTCGGCAACCGCGTCTCGCTCAACGCCGCTGGGACGTCGGTCCTGATCGCGGGGGTTGAGGACCACGCGTTCACGGGAGCGGCGTGGCTGTTCAGCCGCACGGCGGTGACGGCGACGACGTGGACCGAGAAGCACAAGTTCACCGCTCCCACCACCGGCGCCGATCACGAGGTGGGCGCCGGCGACTTCGGTAGTGCCGCCAGGCTGTCGCCCGATGGACGGACCGCGATCATCGGCGGCGACGGCGACAACGCCAGCGTCGGCGCGGCGTGGGTGTTCGGCGAAACCGGCACGACGTGGGCGGAGCAGGCCAAGCTCACCGCGCCCACCACCGGCTCCGACGCCGGCGTGGGCGCCCCCACCTTCGGCGCTGCGGTGGCCCTCTCTGACGACGCGAACACGGCGCTCATCGGCGGCCAGTCCGACAGCCAGCGCGGCGCGGCCTGGCTGTTCACCCGAACCGGCGCCACCGCCTGGAGCGAGTCGGCCAAGCTCAGCGCGCCCACCAACGGCGCCAACGCGGAGGTGGGGCAGGGGTTCTTCGGCGCGTCCCTCGCGCTCTCCTCGGACGGGGCCACGGCGGTGGTGGGCGCGCCCGTCGATAACTCCGGGATCGGCGCCGCCTACGCCTTCGACGATGTGGGCGAGAAGTGGACGCTGCACAGCAAGCTCACCGCTCCGGCCGGCCGCGACGCCGAGTTCGGCTCCGGGGTGTTCGGCACCCGCGTCGCGCTCTCCGATGACGCGACGACGCTGCTCATCGCCGGCCCGGCCGACAACAACCTCGCCGGAGCGGCGTGGTCCTACATCGCCACCACGCCCCCGGTGGTGTCCTCCGTCACCCCCGCGGTGGGGTCCACGCACGGGGGGACGGCCGTGGTGATCCACGGCAGCGGCTTTGCCGCCACCGGGATCGACGGGGTCTCGTCGGTGACCTTCGCCGGCGTCCCCGCGGCGTCCTTTGCCGTCATCTCGCCCACGCAGATCGATGCGGTGGCGCCGCCGCACGGCACCGGGGTGGCCGACGTGATCGTGACCGCGCCCGCCGGAACGACGCCGATCAGCGCCGCTGACCAGTTCCACTACGTCGTGCCGCCAGGCCCTCCGACGAAGATCCACCCCACGGCGGGCAACCGCCGGATCAAGGTCACCTTCCGGCCACGGGCCGGGGCGGCGGGTGGCGGGACCATCACCTATCGCGTCATCGCCTGGCCGGGCAACGCCCGCGCCACCGGAACGCACAGCCCGATCACCGTGCGGGGGTTGCGCAACGGCCGCCATTACCGGGTCCGCATCGTCGCCACCGACGCCGCGGGCTCGGGTGCGTCGTCGCGGTGGTCACACGCGGCCACGCCCTTCGCACCGCCACGCGTCTCGGGCGCCGCGATCCGGGGGACCACCGACCGTGCGCCGCGTATCGCGTTCACCGTGAGCGCGGGCAAGCGCTCGCCGCGACTGCGTTCCGTGGCCGTGGCGCTGCCCCGCGGACTGAGCTTTGACGCTCAAGGGGTCGCCGGACACGTGCTGGTCGGGGGACGCGCGCCGCGCGGGACCGTGCGGCTCAAGAACGGGGTGCTGACGATCGCGCTGAGGCGGTCCAGCCCGCGGATGGTGGTGCGCATCGGGGCACCGGCACTCTCGGTGAGCGCATCACTGGCACGCACGGTCCAGCGCCGCCGCGCGGGGCGCCGGACGGTCACGCTCACCGTCGGCGACGCGTCGCACAACACGATCTCGCTCAGGCTCCGGCTGCGCCCCTCCTGACCGGCCCGGGCCGGGCCGGGGCCGCCGGGTCAGCGGTGCGTGGGGACCCGTGCCGGCCGCCGGGCGGGCTCCCGAGCCGGCCTGCGCGCCCGGCGGCCGCCCAGGGCGCGACGGCCGTGGTCACGCAGACGCCGGCGAGCCTGCACGGCATCGGGGAGGGGCACGCCGCCGCGTGGCGAGGCCGGCGGTGGCGGCTCCGGGCCCCGGCCCGGGCCCCCGCCACCGTCGTCGTCAGAGGAATCGGGGGAGCTGCCCGGCCGGCGGTAGAGCAGCGCCGGGACGAGGATCAGCCCCGGGATGGTGAGGAAGACCAGCGTGAGCAACAGCGCCGCGGCCACGCCGTCGGGGAGGACGCGTAGCTCGCGCACGCCGACCAGCACCGCAGCGATCAACAACGGCACGAGCGGCAGCGCAGCCACGCGCAGCCAGAAGTGCGGCTTGCGATCGCGCGGCGAGCCGGCGAAGACCACGAAGACTCCGAACAGGAGGGCGAACGCGGCGAGCCAGATGATGAACGAGGTGGCCCGGCCGCCGTCCGGTGGCGGCTGAGGGGCGGGAGGCACGGTCACCCCAGGGTACCGCCGCGCGCCGCTCAGCGGTGACGCGTGGCGGCTTGGGACGCCGAATCGATCGGGCCGTCCTCCTCATCTTCCTCGGGCGACGGGTCCGGCTCGTCGCGCGGGCGCCGCCGCGGCGCGTGGGGCAGCCGTCCGGCCTTGCGGACCTGCTCGGTGAGCAGGTACTCGATCTGCCCGTTGATGCTGCGCAGGTCGTCCTGGGCCCAGCGGCGCAGCGCCTCGAACACGCGCGGGTCAAGTCTGAGGAGGAAGCGTTTGCTCTCGGCCATCGGCTTAGGTGTACAGGGTCCCGGTGTTGATGACCGGCGTCGGCGAACGGTCCCCGGACAGCACGACCATCAAACTGGAGACCATCGCCGCCTTGCGTTCTGAGTCGAGCTCCACCAGGTCGGAGTCGGCCAGCTGGGCCAGCGCGCTCTGCACGAGCGATACGGCGCCCTGCACCATCGTTCGGCGGGCGGCCAGGATCGCCTCGGCCTGCTGGCGGCGGAGCATCACCTCGGCGATCTCGGCGGCGTACGCCAGGTGCGTCAGGCGCGTCTCGAGGATCTCGATCCCGGCCAGCTCCAGACGGCTCTGGAGCTCGGTCTCCAGGCCGCGCCGGACCTCGTCGGTGTTGCCGCGCAGCGAGACCGCGCCGGCGTCGTAGTCGTCGTAGGGGTACTGGTTGGCGAGATGGCGCAGCGCCGTCTCGCTCTGGACGACGACAAACTGGCGGAAGTCCTCGACGTCGAACACGGCACGCGCGGTGTCGGTCACCCGCCAGACGACGACCGCGGCCAGATCGATCGGGTTGCCCCGGGCGTCGTTGACCTTGATGCGGTCACTCTGGAAGTTGCGCACGCGCAGGGAGATGGTCTCGCGCGCGAACACCGTGAACGGGTTGACCCACCACAGGCCCGACTCACGCAGAGTCCCGATGTAGCGGCCGAAGAGGATCAGCACCGACGACTCGTTGGGGGCCACGATCACCAGCCCCGGGGCCATCAGCGCCGCGGCCACGATCACGGCGACGCCGAGGGCCACGACCCCGGCGCGGCCGGACCCGGCGACGATCAGCACCACGCCGATCACCGCCGCGGCCACAACCGCGATCAGCGCCGGCACCCCGGGGACCGCCCGGGCACGCTGTTCGTTGTGGGGCTCCCGCGCCCGGCCTTGTCCCGACTCATCTGGTGTGGTCATCGCATCCTCCTCGTGATATCACCAGTATATTCTTACACCATCATGCCGACGATGGCCGGCGCGCCATCTCACGGTTCTGATAGGCCATGCGGACGACCCCGGACAGGAGCGGACGCGATGACCGAGACACGCCTGGTGATGGACGGCCTGGGATTCCCCGAATCGACGCGGTGGCACGACGGCCGGATCTGGCTGTGCAACTGGGGAGCCGGTGAGGTGCTGGCGGTGACCGAGGACGGCGAGCGCGAGGTGGTGGCCCGGGTGGCCCCGCCGACCATTCCGTTCAGCATCGACTGGCTCACCGACGGGCGGCTGCTCATCATCGACGGGCCGGTGAAGCATCTGGTGGCGCAGGACGCGGAGGGGACGCTTCAGCTGGTGGCCGATCTCTCGGGGATCGGCGAGGGCCCGTTCAACGAGCTGGTCGTCAGCGGTGCGGGCAACATCTACGTCAACGGCGGCTCGGGGAGCGTGGTGTGCGTCGGACCGGACGGCGCCGCGCGCGAGGCCGCCGATGGCCTGCGCTGGCCCAACGGGATGGCCCTGGTTGACCAGGAGCGCACCCTCGTGGTGGCCGACTCGGCCGCCCAGCATCTCCTCGCCTTCGATGTCGGCGACGATGGCCTGCTCTCGGGGCGCCGCGTGTGGGCCGAGCTTGACCATGCCCCGGACGGGATCTGCACCGACACCGACGGCGCGGTGTGGGTGGCCAGCGTCCCTGGCCGGTACTGCGTTCGCGTGGCGGAGGGCGGCGAGGTGCTCAACACCGTCGCCGTGGACCGGGGCTGCTTTGCCTGCATGCTCGGCGGCGACGACGGCCGCACCCTGTTCATCGCCGCGGCGCAGTGGCGCGGCATGGACGTGGCGATGTCAGAGGGCCCCGGGGTCACCGGACAGCTGCTCGCCGCACCCGATCAGCCGGCCCCGCACGCAGGCCGGCCGTAGCCACGGCCGCGCGGCGGCTACCGGCGGCCCTCGAGCTCCTTGATCCGGTCCAGGAGCTCGCACACCAGGACCGCACCGGCGTAGTTGAGGCCGAGGTCGCGGCGCAGCCGCTCGGCCTGGGCGACCCGGGCGGCGCTCTGCGGGTCATAGCGCGGGGTCTCCTCGGCACCCGCCTCGGCCTCGGCCTCGAACAGGCCGAACTCGAGGTAGCGCCGCACCAGGGCGATCCGGACGCCGGCGCGCCGGGCCACCACGGTGAGCTCGATGCGCTCCTCGGTACTCATGCGCTCGCCTCCGCGGTGGCCGCCTCCGCGAGCTGCTCATAGAGCTCGCGCTCGCGATCGGTGAGGTCCTTGGGCACGGTGATCTTGACGATCGCGTGCAGGTCACCGGTGCGGCCGCCGGCGCCGGGGAGGCCTCGGCCACGCAACCGCAGACGACGCCCGCTCGAGGAGCCGGCCGGCACCCGGATCTGGGCCGTCCCGGTGGGCGTCTTGACCGCGACGGTCGCGCCCAGCGCCGCCTGCCACGGAGCCACGAGCAGGTCCACGTCGAGATCGTCCTCGCCGCGCGGGCGGAAGTCGGGATGCGGCTTGAGCGCGATCCGGAGATAGAGGTCGCCCGACGGGCCGCCGTCGCGCCCGGCGCCGCCCTGACCGGCCAGGCGGATCAGCTGGCCGTCGCGCACGCCCGCCGGGAAATTGACGTCGATGTCGCGCCCGTCGAGGGTGAGCCGGCGGCGCCCTCCCTCCAGCGCATCCTCGAGCGAGAGCTCGAGCAGCGCCTCACGGTCAAAGCCGCGCAGCGGTCCGCGGGCCTGCTCGCCCCAGCCGCGCCCGCCGGCCCCCGCCCGGCCGCCGAACAGCCGCTCGAACAGGTCGTCGCTGAACTCGAAGTCAGAGGTGCCGAATCCCTGCCGGCTGACGAAATCCTCGAAGTCGGTGTCCGGCGCCTCCTGCTCGGTGCGGCGCCAGTCGGCACCCAGGCGGTCGTAGCGCTCACGCTTCTCGGGATCGGACAGCACCTCGTAGGCCTCACCGAGCTCCTTGAAGCGGTCCTCGGCGTCGCTGTCTGAATTGAGATCGGGGTGGTAGGTGCGCGCCAGCTTGCGGTAGGCGCGGCGGATCGCGTCCTGGTCAGCGTCGCGCGGCACGCCGAGCACCTCGTAGTAGTCCGTGTAGGCCAGTGCCATGTCGCGTCACCTCCTCCGGCCCGATCGGGGCGCATCGCCCTGGGCGATCGCGAGATTCAACAGCCCCGGGAACCGATCGTCGAGGTCATCGCGGCGCAGGCTGTTCATTCTGCGCGTGCCCTCGTCGCGCTGCCGGATCACTCCGGCCTCCCGCAGCGTCCGGAAGTGAGCGCTCTGGGTCGACTTGGTCACCGACAGGGCGAAGGTCGCGCAGGGCAACTCGTCGCCCGGCGCCAGCCGGCCCAGCCGGACGACGATGGCCAGGCGGGTCGGGTCGCTCAGGGCGGCACTCACCGCGGTGAAGGTCAGCGCGGCTCGCGACGGGTGCGCAAGCTCGTGGGATTGGCGGCTCGCCATCGCCCTCAGTCTATCGACAGATGTTCGCTACTTATCGAACATCACGTTTACCGAGCCGGTGCGCGTCACCTGACGGCTACTGGTTGTAGGACGACGGCATCGTCGCGGGCGCGTGGCGGTTCCAGCCGTGAAACGGCGCGTAGTCGCCGGCCTCCCATGCCTCGCGCAGCCCCGGTGTGCCGAGGTCCCAGTCGGGCCGGATCTCGCTGGTCACGGTGCGCAGGTCGTGCCACAGGTCGACGAAGGAGGGGCGCCCCCAGAACCAGTAGCCGTTGTAGATGCTGTGGATGACCAGGCCGGGCTTGAGCACGAGGGTGTGGGGGATCATGGGGTCGTGCTCGGGGTCGGTGTACTCCTGGATCTCGAGGTCCTTCTGCACGGTCCGCTCCGGGTCCGAGAGGAAGGGCCACTGCGCGCCGGTGGATGCCCGGAACTCCTGGCTGGAGTGATGGGTGTCGGTCGAGATGGTGGCGACCTTGGTGTAGCCCACCGCGATCTTGGGATAGTTGGCGGCGAGCTCGAGATGCTGCTGGTGCTCCTTGGGGCAGTAGTTGCCGCGGGCGAGGGTCAGGATCAGGGGGTCCTCACCCTGGATCTCGCTGAGCTTTCGAGCCACGTTCTCGTGATCGGGCAACTCGTAGTCGGGGAAGGTGCTCCCGGGGGCGATGTCGCTGCGCATGGTCCGCTCCTGTCCAGGCGTGAGGGTGACGAGAGCGAGGGTGGCCGTCGGGTTCGCTCGCGCCGGCTGGTTGGTCAGACAACAATGAACGCAGTCAACCGGCGCCGCAAGCGCCAGAAAGGGGGGATCGCCCCCATGAGCGCCACCACGCCCGTGTGCGAGCTGTTGGGGATTGAGCGCCCGATCGTCCTCGCGCCGCTGGCCGTCGATCCGCGCCTGCCGGCCGCGGTCTCCAATGCCGGCGGTCTCGGCAGCCTGGGCCTGTCGTGGTCCGACGACGCCGGAGCGGTGGTGCGCGAGACGGCGGCGCTCACCGATCGGCCGATCGCCGGCAACTTCGTCCTC
Source organism: Solirubrobacteraceae bacterium (assembly GCA_035503355.1). Lineage (GTDB taxonomy): Bacteria > Actinomycetota > Thermoleophilia > Solirubrobacterales > Solirubrobacteraceae > Palsa-465. The sequence continues at coordinate 8,014 of DATJTQ010000146.1, read as the reverse complement.
TTCACCGATCAGCATCACCGCATCGACCAGGCCCTCGCGGCGGGCCTGCGCATCGTGTCGCTCATCTGGGGCGACCCCAGCGGCTACGCCGACGCGGTGCATGACGCCGGAGGGCTGGTCATGCACACCGTCGGCAGCGCGGAGGAGGCACGCCACGCGGTCGGGTGCGGCGTGGACATCATCATCGCCCAGGGCTGGGAGGCGGGCGGGCACGTGTGGAGCGGGGTGGCGACGCTGCCGCTGGTTCCGGCGGTGGTGGACGCGGTGGCGCCGGTGCCGGTCATCGCGGCGGGCGGCATCGGCGATGCGCGCGGCGTCGCCGCGGTGTTCGCCCTCGGCGCGCAGGCCGCCCTGCTGGGCACGCGGTTCCTGCTCGCCGACGAGATGCCGATCCACGAGGACTACCGCCAACACCTGCTGGGGGCCACCGAGACCGACGCGGAGTGGTACCCCAACCTCTATGAGGTGGGGTGGCCGAACGCCCCGCACCGCGCCCTGCACAACTCGACGGCCGCGGCGTGGGAGGCCGCCGGGCGACCACAACCGGGCAGTCGGCCGGGCGAGGGCGACGTGATCGCGCATTTCGCCTCGGGCGAGGCCATCGTCCGTTACGAGCCCGCGCCCCCCATGGTCGGGACGACGGGTGAGATCGAGCCGCTGTCGCAATGGGCCGGCCAGAGCGTCGCGCTGGCCAGGCGCACCCAGCCTGCCGCCGAGATCGTGAAGGAACTCGTCTCACGGTTGTGAACGCCGGAATCCTCGACGGCGGTGACGCCGTGCCGGTCAGAGCAGCGCCAGCCGGACGGCCGCGGCCGAGGCCTCGGTGCGGTTGCGGACGTCGAGCTTGGACAGGATCGCGGAGACGTGGTGGTTGACGGTCTTCTCCGAGAGGAACAAGCGGGCCGCGATCTCGGTGTCGGTCGCGCCCTGGGCGAGCAGCGCCAGGACCTCGAGCTGGCGGGCGGTCAGGCCCGCGGGGTTGGCCCGCGTCCGGGCGCGGGGGCCGCGGGAGACGTTGCGGGCACCGCCGGCGCGCAGCCGCCGCGCGACGATGGTGGCGGCGGCACCGGCGCCGAGGCGCAGCAGCTCGTCCAGGCTCTCGCGCTGGATCGCCTCGTCGTGGGCAGCGGCGCCGGCCACGGCCGCGTCATACGGGCAGCCCAGCTCCCTCCATAGCCTCGCTGCCGTCACCGGGTCGCCGGCGAGCTCGGCGGCGACCGGTGGCGGCACCGGTGTCAGCGGCGCGGTGGCGATCCCGCAGCGCTGACGCCAGATCGCGATGGTGCCCAGGGCCCACGGGTGCTGGCGCTCGGACAGCAGCGCCAGGGCGTGCTCGGTCTCGCCGGTCACGCGCTCCGGCGCCCCCTCGAGCCACCGCGCCTCGGCGCGCGCGGCGGCCACCGGCAGCAGGCGCTGCGCCTCGCGCATCCGTTGCGCGAGCACGAGCGCCTCGTCCAGCGCGTCCCACACCCCGGGATCGCCGCGGCGGGCGCGCAGCAGGCCGAGGACGATCAACGGCATCAGCCGTGTCGGCGGGCCGCTCCCCGGTTGATTGAGCACCTCCTGGGCCAGCTCGGCGGCAGCCGCCCAGTCTCCGCGCTGCAGCTGGGCCCAGCCCTTCCACCCTTGGGTGTAGACCCGGATCGCATCGAAGTCGCGATCCTTGACGTAGGCCTCCAGGGCATCGAGCTCCGCGTCGGCCGCCGCCCAGTCGCGACGCAGGATCTGCGTGCACGCGATGTTCTGGCGGCTCCGCGCCGTCTCCTCCTCCAGGTCGTATCTGAGCGCGAGGGTGACACCCCGCTTCACCTTGTCGGCGCCTGCCGTGATCCCCGCGGTGAGCTCGGCGCACCCGACGAAGTTCAAGGCCATCGACAACAACCCCGGCTCGTCGAGCTGCTCGGCCAAGGCGATGGCGCGGGCCCCCCACTCGGTCGCGGTGCGCAGGTCGTAGTCCAGCACTCCGGCCCCGCTCAGCCGCGAGTAGGCACGGACGAGGTCCGGCCCGGGCGGCAGCTGCTCGAGCACGGCCACCGCTCGATGGATCAGGTCATAGGACTCGCCGGTGTCCCCGCGATACCACACGTAACGGCTCAGCCCCAGGAGCAGCACGCCCTCGCGCCGCCGGTCACCAAGGCTCCGGATCACCGCCAGTGCGGCATGCGCGTGGGCCACCGCGTCGTCGAAGCGGCCGGTGACGTAGCAGGCGAAGGCGGCGCGCTCGAGCAGATCGGCGCGCTGGGCGCCGGAGAGCGCGCCGGCGTGACGCAGCGCGCGGTCATAGTGCCGCGCCGCCTCGCGATGGGCGGAGAGGGCCGAGGCGCGAGCGGCGGCGGTGGTGGCGTACCGCAGGACCGCCTCGGCATCGTCCGCCGCATCGGCGTGATGGGCGAGCCGCGCCGGCTCGGCCCGGCCGGCCAGGGCGGCGAGCGCCGCCCGATGAAGCGCGACGTACCGATCGGGCGCCAATGACTCCTCGATCGTCGCCCGGGCGAGCTCGTGGCGGAAGCGCACGGAGTGCCCCTCCGAGCGCAGCATCCCCGAGGCCAGGCAGCGGTCCATGGCCGCCACCTCGTCACCGGCGATGGCCTCAAGCAGCGACAGCTCGGCTCGAGTCGGGGCCACGGCAACCGCGTCGAGCAGCCGGCGAGCCTGCGGATCCAACCGGGCGGCGCGCGCGAGCACGGCGTCACGAACCGTCGCCGGGGTCTCCGCATCCGCGCCCGCCGCCAGCAGCTCGGTGACGTAGAACGGGTTGCCGCCCGTGCGCACATGGAGGTCATCGGCGGGGGCGCCGGCCAGTTGGGAGACGCCCACCACCGACAGCGGTTGCAAAAGCACCCGGTCGACCGACGGTATTTCGCCCAGCACGATCCGCAGCGGATGGTCGCGATCGAGCCCGTCGTCGCGGTAGGTCCCCACGACGAGCGCGTTGAGGGATGAAGCGCGCCGGCCCAGCAGGCGCAGGACATCCAGCGTTGCCTCGTCAGCCCAGTGCAGGTCCTCGAGCACGATGAGATGGGGACGGCGCAAGGCCGCCCCGAGGGCCGAGAGCAGGTCAGCGGCCGACGGTCCGGTGTCGGCGAGGCTTGCCAGCGGCCCGCCGAGCGCCTCCGCCACGTCGAGCAGCGGGCCGAGCGGGCGCGGGGTGTACAGCGCCTCACAGGCGCCGGCCAGGACGGGCGTCGCCGGGCGCTGCGACTGCAGCTCGCGGACGAGTGACGTCTTGCCCACCCCGGCCTCACCGCTGACCAGCACGAGGCGGCCGCGCCCCTGGCGGCGCACCGCGTCGAGCCGCCGCGTGAGCAGGTTGAGCGGCTCGGACCGCTCGACAAGCGTCATGGCGAGGACGCTACCGGCGCGACGGCCAAGATAGGTACTTCTCCCGATTTCCCGCCGCCGCCCAGAACCTAGGGTTGCCTCCTCATCAACCACGAGGAGGCAGCAGTGGAGCTCTACGCAATTCTCAGACGCAGCGGCTGGCGTTCGGGCCCCGAGCTCGAGGCGGCGGCCGCGCGCTCGGCGCAGGTCGGCAACGAGGAGATGCCCGACGAGGTGAGGTGGATCCGCAGCTACGTCCTGGACGAGAGCGGCGGGTCAGTCGGCACCGTCTGCCTCTACGAGGCCACCAGTCCCGAGGCGATCCGCAAGCACGCGTCGCGGGCCGACCTGCCGGTGGACGAGATCATCCGGGTGGCCGACACCGTCATCGTCCGCGACGATCCGCAGCCGGCAGCGACGTAGGACACGGGGATCACTCGGCGCGCGCCTTGAGCGGCAGCCGGAAGATGAGCAGGAACGCGGCGGCGAGCGGCACCAGACAGGCCCAGGCGGTGATCCGCAACGCGTCGGTCGGCAGGTGGTGGCCGAAGGCGGCGAAGAAGATGGTGCCGAGGACGGCGACGCCGAGGGAGGTCGACAGCTGCTGGGTCGCCTCCAGGACGCCGGAGGCGGAGCCGACCTCGTCCATGGTGACGCTGTTGAGGACGAACCCGAACAGCTGGGCGAAGCTGGTGCCGGCGCCGATCCCGGCGAGCGCCAGGCCGGGGACGAGGTCCCAGGTGGACGCGGTGTGGACTCCGGTGAGGGTCAGGGCGATGTCGGCGATGCCGAGCGCGATGAGGACGATCCCGATGTGGAGGAGGTGCCGCCCCAGGCGATTGACCAGCGCGAAGGACACGGTCATCCCGATCATGATCCCCACCACCATCGGGGTCAGCGACAGTCCGGCGTGGATCGGAGACCAGCCCTCGCCGAGCTGCCCGTAGAGCGACACGCACAGCAGCAGGCCGGAGAACGCCCCGAAGAAGAAGAGGATGACCGCGATGCCGCTGAGGTAGGTGCGGTTGGCGAGCAGGGAGGGCTCGATCAGGGCGTTGTGGGAATGCCGGCGCTCGTGGCGCAGGAAGGCGACGAGCAGGACCAGGCCAGCGGCGAGTAGGGCGAAGGTCCACACCGGCCACCCGGCGGCACGGCCCTGGATGAGCGGGTAGATGATCGCCACCAGGGCCAGGCCGACCAGCCACACCCCACCGATATCGAGCTTGAGGTCAGAGCGGCGGGCGCTGTCGGGGAGGGTCGGGAACGCCAGGAGGAGGGCGAGCACGCCGATGGGAACGTTGATGAGGAAGACCAGCCGCCACCCGACATGCCAGAGATTGGCGTCGATGAGCGCCCCGGCGAGGACCGGCGCGGCGAGCAGCGGCAGGCCGGTGGCCGGGCCGACGAACCCCATCGCCTTGTTGAACTCATCCTGGTCGGGAAAGACCTGCTTGAGGAAGCCGAAGCCCTGGGGGATCATCAGCGCGCCGAACGCGCCCTGCAGCGCCCGGCTGGCGATGAGCACGGTCATCGACGGGGCCGCGGCGCACGTGGCGGAGAACACGGTGAACCCGGCGAGCCCGACGAGAAACACCCGGCGCCGGCCGAAGATGTCGCCGAGACGCGCGCCGGCGATGAGCAGCACGGCGAAGGCGAGCGTGTAGCCGGCGCTGATCCACTGCAGCGTCGAGGCGCCACCGCCGAGATCGCGTCGCACCGACGGACCGGCGACGGTGGCGATGGTCGAGTCCATGGCGTCCATCACGTTGGCGGTCATGACGACGATCAGCACCAACCAGCGCAGGCGATGGGGCGACGGGCTGGCGGTGTCGGCGTCGGGCGGCGATGGGGTGATGGTGGTGGTGCTCATGCGGCCTCTCGGGTCTCGGTCCAGGGCGATCTCGGCATAACTAACCGGTCGGCAAGTAATCGGCAGAACCACACAGTAGCGTTAATTGACCGGCCGTCAAGTAAACTCAGCGGCATGCCACGCCCACCGGGAAGCCAGGGCAGTGAGACGCGCGAGCGCATCCTCGATGTCGCCCAGGATCTGTTCACCCGTCAGGGGTACGACAAGACCTCGCTGCGCGACATCGCCGAGCGCCTGCAGATCACCAAGGCGGCGCTCTACTACTACTTCGAGCGCAAGGAAGACCTCCTCGTCGAGCTGCACCGCCGGCTGCACGAGCTGGGCGCCAACGTGCTCGATGAGCTGGAGGCCGCCCCCGACGGGGCCGCCCGCGTGGCGATCTGGCCCCGGCTGGCCAACGAGATGATCGACTTCATGGTCGAGAACCGGGACCTGCTGCTCCTCCACAACCGCAACCGCAACGCGTTCGAGAGCCTCGACGCCCGGGGACTGGGAGACCACCGCGATGTCGAGACGCGCTTTGAGCGCATCCTCTCCTCACCGGAGATGCCGCTTCGGGAACGCGTGCGCATGGCCGCGATGGTCGGCGCGATCACCGAGGTCTTCGGGGAGAGCGCGGCCGCCTTCGAGGACGTGCCACCCGAGGAGCTGGCCCAGCTCGTGCGCGAGGCCATCGCCGACCTCGCCCCCGCCTCAGAACGCGAAAGCCCCGCCGGAGCGGGGCTTTCGTGATGGGCCGTGTAGGGATCGAACCTACGACCTTGGGATTAAGAGTTGGCCCTCTGCAGGGCTTTTAGGCGCCAGAGCAGACATTTGGGTTCGCTCAGGTGCCCTGAGTTCGCCTCAGAATTGCGGAGTTCGGGACATATCCCGGGACACGGTTTCATACGGATGGCGGGCGGCCGGCCGCCAGCCCAAAGGCAGCCACGAAGGAGGTGGAGTGGCTCTCACGCCGCTTAGGTCCGCGCGGCAGAGACCGCCGGCTACGCCGGCTGTCAAGGCCGGTCCAAAAGTGGACCAGCTGCGCCGGTTGAAAAGTGTCCCACGGGTGTGTAGGTAGCGCCGGTTGAGATTTGACCCCGTCTGGGTGGTCGCGTGTGCTTGACCGAGCGCGAGCGAGGTCGGTGGCGGGAGCGGCGCAGCCGCGGTCTCTGTCGCGCGGGTCGCGGGGAGCCTGGAAGGGGTGTTGCTCTTCCCCAGCGCTGTTGACGTTCGGGGAGGGGCGGCGGGTGGGGTTAGCCGGCGGCGGTGCGGGTGGGGCGAGCGTCGAGGTCTTTGCCTCTGAGGCGGTAGGAGTCGCCTTTGAGGCTGAGGATTTCGGCGTGGTGGATGAGGCGGTCGATCATGGCGGTGGCGGCCATGTCGTCGCCGAAGATCTCCCCCCAGGCGGAGAAGGGCTTGTTGCTGGTGACGATCATCGACGCGCGTTCGTAGCGGTTAGAGACCAGGCTGAACATGAGGTTGGCGGCCTCGGGATCGAACGGGATATAGCCGACCTCGTCGACGACGATCAAGGGGATGAACGACAGGCGGCGGAGCTCGGTTTCGAGCTGGCCTTGGCGTTTGGCTTCCCCGAGGCGGGCGACCCATTGGGTGGCGGTCGCGAACTGAACGCGCTGGCCGGCGAGGCAGGCGCGGATCCCGAGGGCGGTGGCGATGTGAGTTTTGCCGGTGCCGGGCGGCCCGAGGAGGATGACGTTCTCGCGGGCGTGAAGGAAGTCGAGCTGCCCGAGGTGCTCGATCACGGTCTTCTTCACACTGCGTTGGAAGGTGAAGTCGAACTCTTCCAGGGTCTTGCGGGCGGGGAACCGGGCCGTCTTGATGCGGCCTTCGCCGCCGTGGCTGTCACGGGCAGAGACCTCGGTGCCCAATAGGGCTTCGGCGAATTGCTCATAGCTCCAGGCCTCTTCGCGGGCCCGGTCGGCCAGCACTGGCAGCGCCCTGGCGGCAGCGGGGGCTTTCAGAGCGCGGAAGAGGTGCGCGAGCTCGGCCTGCTTGGTCATCACGCGGGGATCAGCGCGTCATAGCGCGACAGCGGGCGGATCTCGACCTCGACCTGGTGGCGCTGGCGACGTTGATCGCGGTGGCGCTCTAGCTGGGTCTGATGGCCGGGATCGCTGATGGTCAGCCCGCCGGCGAACACGCGGGCGTGGCGGCAGGCCAGCTCCCCGGTGTCGAGCACGACCGCGGTCACTTGCGTCTGGGAGACGCGGACCTCGACGCGGCGGCCCGCGAACGCGGGGTCGATCGAGTAGTCGTTGCGATCCACCCGCACAAACGGCGCCGCCGGCACCCGCAGCACCCGCCGGCGATCGGTGTCGGGCATCCGGGGCGGCAGCGGCCGCATCCGCGCCTGCTCTTGGGCGAGCCGCTCGGCGGGCACGGCGCGGATGGTGCGGTGCACCCGCCGGTTGGCCTTCTCGGTCCACGTGTCGAGGCGATCCTGGAAGTCAAGATGGTTGGCGAACACCCGGCCGGGCTCGAAGTTGGTGCGCATGAACCGGTGCGAGCGTTCCAACGCGCCCTTGGCCTGCGGATCGCGGGCCTCGAGGATCACCCAGCCCACCGCGAGCTGCCCGCAGAAGGACGCGAACGGCTCGGTCGCGCGGCCGCCAGCGGCGATCGCCGCTTCGCGGTCCCACACCAGCTTCTCGGGCAGCGCCCCCAGCCGGGTGAGGTTGCGCGCCAGACCCCACAAGATGTCGGGCGCCTCCTTGCTGAACACCAGCGTCCCCGCGATCACCCGCGACCAGCACACCTCGCACGTCACGACCCAGCCACGACGGTGCTGCCCGTGCCCGACCGGGATCCACTCCCGCGGTT
>DATJTQ010000145.1:0-4161 GCA_035503355.1 Solirubrobacteraceae bacterium | reverse complement strand
AAATCCAACCACGTCGAGCACCCGCTGGTCATCGCCGACCGCCTCATCCGCCTGGGCCAGATCATCGGCCCCGAGCGCCTGCTGGCCGGCACCGATTGCGGGTTTGACACGTTCATCCGCTTCTCGCTGGTGGATCCCGGCGTGGCGTGGCTGAAGCTGGCCTCGCTCGTGGAGGGGGCGCAGATCGCGTCGTCGGAGCTGTAGCGCCACCGGGGCGTGGGGCGTCAGCGACTACCGTTGACGCCCATGGAGCTCACCCATCGCCAGCGCGTCGAGTCCCTGCTGGCCGACGCGGCGGCTGAGCATGGTCGCCTCATGTCGCAGCTGCCGCCTGAGATCGCGGCCTCGCTCCCCGTCGACGCCCAGGGCGTGACGCAGGCGATCGACCACCTGGCCACCGCGGCGGGGCTCTCGGCGAACGAGCGGCGCGAGCTCATCCGCCCGCACGCCGTCAACCCAGCGGTGCTCCACGCCCGCGTGTTCGGGGCCGCCCCGCTGGCCCGTGAGACGGTCATCGGCTCGTTCGTGGAGGGCGCGCGCGTGCGCGCCGATGCGCTGACCGCGCTCGCCGACGTGGTGGGCGGGAAGCCTCTGGGCGAGTCGATCCGCCAGCTGCTCATCGCCAATCCCCCGCCGGTGGACACCGACGGACCCGATGTGCTGGACGCGCTACGCGCGACCTATGCCGCGCATGAGCGCGCCGCGATGCTGATCGCCGCCCGGCTGGACGCCGAATAGCGCTCCGCGCCTCGCCCGGCCGCGACGGCACCGCCGGCCGTCTTTGTCACATTCGCGTCAATCCTCGCCTCGCGCACCCGTTGATGTGACGGGACCGGCTACTCCGAAAGGATTCGATGAGGCGTGTCAGCTCAGATCACACTTGACGACTTGGGGTCGGGGCTCGAAGCCGAGCTCGCGTCGGCGGGCGCGCGTCTGGGCGGCACCCGGGCCACCGACAGCAGCTACCGCCTGACCTCGCGCCGCCGGCGCAGCGACGCGCACCGGATCGTCGCCTCGACCCTGGCGGTGTTGGCCATCGTCGGCACCGTGACCGCGGTGCTGCTGCTGGCGATCGCGCCGACGGCGAGCCGCATGCAGAACGACATCGCGTCGCTGAGCAGCCGGCTGGACACCGTGGACAGCCAGCTGGCCGCGCTCCAGGCCACAACGGCGCACGCGTCCCGACAGACATCGCATCTGACGCGAACCGTCAACATGCTCAGCCGCCATCTGAACGGGCTCGGGCGCACCACCCATGGCCTTCAGGGCGCCACCAACGCCACCAGCGAGGCGACCGACGGCCTGCGTGCCTGCTTTGCCGCTCTCCAGGCAGAGCTCGGCGGGCTGACCCTCAAGACGCGTTCGTTCCGCGGGCACGTGACCGACGTCGGCCTGGCCGACACCGCGGGGGCTCCCGCCGCCTGCGGGGCCGTCTTCTCCAACGGCTGAGCGGAGTCGGCCGACCTCACGTCACTGCAGAGACTGGGTTTCAATCGGGGCGCCCGGATTTGAACCGGGGACCTCACCGACCCGAACGGTGCGCGCTACCAGGCTGCGCCACGCCCCGAAGAGCCCCAGTATCCCACAGGCACCGCTCGCGGGCGGACGCCCGCCGCGGGGTGAGAGGGCCGGCGGATGAGCTTAGCGGCCCGGGATCGCGGGGCGCGTGCGCCTACTGGCTCAGCGAGTCACCCAGTTGCCTGAGGCCGGAGGCGAGCGACGGGCCGCTGGAGTCCTCGCCGCTGGGCGCCGCCGACGCGTCAGGGCTCGAGCCCGGGGCGGCCGACGGGGCGCCGGAGACCGCGTGGGCGTTCGAGGAGCCGCCGGTGAGGCCGGAGGCGACACCCTTGACGGCCCCGGTGGCGGCGTCAGCCGCGCCGTTGACCACTTTGGATCCGGTGGTGGCCGCGGTGTTGCCGACAGTGCCCACGGTGGTGTTCACACCCGAGACGAGCTGGCTGGGGTTGACGGCACCACCGGTGGCGGCGTTCACGGCCTTGCCCGCTCCGTTGGTGACGTTGCCGAGGGTGTTGGTGGCGCTGTTCACGGTCTTGCCGAGACCGCCGGTGACCTTGTGCACCGTGCTGTCCAGTCCGTTGGCGGCTCCGCCCACGACACCGCCCAGCGTCTTGCTGGCACCACCGACGGCCTGACCCAGCCCGCTCAGCTTCTGGCTCGCGCCGTTGACGAGGCCGGCCGGCGCGCCCGCCATCCCCTGCTGGGAGGCGGTCGTTCCGTGCGCGGCGCCCGACGAGGTCGGGACGCCACCGCCAGGAGCCGAGCCGGTGGTGTGCCGGCGGGTGCCGGCAGGCGGCGTCGAAGTGGTGTGCGATGCGGCAAAGGTGATGGCGCTCGGGCTGCTGGCCAACGTGCCGCGTGTGTGGGCCGCCTTCGCCGATGCGGCCGGCGACGAACCGCCGGAGCCTGAGGTGAAGGACACGTGGCGCGCCGCCGACGTGCTCGCCGCGTGATGGGCGTGATCACCCGAGGCGATCCCGTGCACGGCCAGGCCGCCGCCGGCGGCGGCGATGATGGCGGCGACAGTCGCCGCCGCCTGGCCCAGCGTGAGGGCTGAGCCGGCCGACGAGACCAGTCCGGCGGAGCCGGCACCGGCAAGGTTGTGAGAACCGGTGGCGGACGCCGCCTTGGCGCCCTTTCCGCGCCACGTGAGGCGCCAGACCGGGAACGGCAGCAGAGCGGCGATCTTCGCGGCGATGCTGCGCGGCTTGAGGAGGGTCTCGTCCACGCCGGCCATCAACGCGACGTGCCGGCAGGGCTGGCAGTGGGCGAGATGGCGCGCGTAGCGGCGCCGGTCACGGATCCCCAGCGCGCTCACGGCTTCAAGCCGGCCGCCCTCGATGGCGGTCTGGATCTGCTCACAGCGCTGACCGCTGGCCAGCTCCTGGTATTCCTCATTGAGCTTGCGGCGAGCCCGGAACAGGCTGCTCTCGACCATCTGCCGGGTCATGTCGAGGCGCTGGCCGATCTCGTCGTAGGACATGCCCTCGAACTCGCGCATGACCAGCAGCTGGTGGTGGGTCGTCGACAGTCCGCCGAAGGCGCCCCGCAGATCATCGAGCCGCTGCTTTGACTCGACCGCGGCGGCAGGGGTGGGGACGGCCGAGACCGGAGACTTCTCACGATCGACCACGAACTCCCCGTCAGCCTCCAGCGGCACCTCGCGGGCCCGGCTGCCCCGGCGAAACTCGTCGATGCAGGCGTTCTTGGCGATCTCGTAGAGCCACGGCTTGAAGGCGATGGTCTGGTCCGCACTGCGCAGCCGGCGCAGCGCCGACATGAAGACCTCTTGCGCGATGTCCTCGGCGCGCCCGTGGTCATGGACCTTGCTGAGGATGAAGGCGAAGATGCGCTCGCGGTAGCGGGAGTACAGCTCCTCAAAGGCACGGTCATCGCCCGCGCGGATGGCGGCAACGAGCTCCTGCTCGCTGTGGGCGGGGAGCCTGGCGGTCTTGCTCATCGTGAGCAGCATGTGCGGCCCTTGCTCGCTATTGGGGACTGGACGGGGAACCCACCACCGAGCTTGAGTGAACTTCCGCGTTCATTCAACAGCATCCCGGGTGGATATCTCAATGGTGCCCCAAAGTAAAACTTCATAAACCGCTCCAATTGCGGGGGAAATTCGCGGATCAAGCGGACGTATTTTCGTCCACTGGGATTGTCAGCGTCCGCATGACGCTGCATACTTGTGGACATGTAGTGAACGGCAAAAAGGAGAAGACCGATGGCCAATCACCTGACGCCCACCGAGCTGGCGCGTGAAGCCGGGTTGGACCGGCGCGATGTCATCGCCAAATGCTGCGAGTTGGGCGTCCCGATCTTCAACGGTCGGATCGACAAGACTCTTTTCCTCTCCAGTCTGCGCGAGACGGCGGTCTCCACTCAGACGCAGGTCAGCGCCGCCGGCGCCTAGCCGTCATCGCAACCGAATGATGGCCCGGCGGTCGCGAGCCGCCCAGGCCAGGCTGGCTGTGCCCGCCGTACTGGGCCCGACTGCTGTCGGGATCCTCCTTCGCCCGATCGATCGCCCGTGGCCCGATCGATCCCCCTTGGTCCGATCGATCCCCCTTGGCCCGATAGCTGTGGCGGCCCTACTGGGCTGACTGACGCAGCAGCGTGGACGTCGTCTGCTCCAGGATCTTG
>DATJTQ010000144.1:0-13397 GCA_035503355.1 Solirubrobacteraceae bacterium | reverse complement strand
CACCCAGCTCGATGCCACGTCGCCACGCGCCTGGTCGGCCTACGCCCACGCGCTGGCGCGCACGGATCGGCTGGCCGAATGCGGCGACGCGTGCCGCCAGGCCCTGAAGCTCGGCAAGGACGACGAGGTCTCCCAGCTGCTCACACGCGTCGAGCAGGCCGCGCCGCGCGAGCTGTCTCACCGCAGCGCCGCCTGAGCCAGCGCATGTTCACGCCGATCGAGCTGCCGCTGGCCGTCGCCGGATGCGGGCTGGACCAGGCGCAGCTCGCGCAGCAGCTTAGCCGCTATCAGCGCCTGGGTGCGGGCGCGGTCGTCACCCGGCCGTCGCGCCTCGTGCTGACCGCACAGTTCGCCGGCAGCCCCGACCGCGAACTGCTCACCACCACCCTCGAGACCGAGCGTGAGTGCTGCTCGTTCTTCGCGTTGGAGTACTCAGAGCCACAGCGGCGGCTCACGGTGTCGGTGTCGGACCCGGCGCGGATCCCCGCTCTGGACGAGATCGCCTCAGCGCTCTCCGGCACGCAGCCGGCCGCCTCAGAGCAGCAGTCGTAGCGGCCGCTCCAAGAGCTCTCTGACCGCGGCCAGGAAGCGCGCGGCATCCGCGCCGTAGAGGATGCGGTGGTCGCAGCTGAGGGTGAGCGTCATCAACTGGCGGTCGACGATGGCGCCCTCGTCATCACGCGCAAGCACGGCGCGCACCGCCCCGACGCCGAGGATGGCGGCCTGGGGGACGTTGACGACCGGGACGATCGCCGTCATCCCGAACATGCCCAGGTTCGACACGGTGAAGGTTCCGTCCGACAGCTCAGCCGGGGTCACCGAGCCGTCGCGGACGCGCTGCGCCAGGCGGCGCGATTCGGCGGCGATCTCTGTGATCGATCGCTGGTCGGCGTCGCGGATGGTGGGCACGATGAGCGCCCCCTCCGCCGCGACGGCGACACCGACGTTGATGTGGTCATGCAGGCGGATGTGCCCGTCCTGGAAGGACCCGTTGGCCAGAGGGTGATCACGGAGAGCCAGCGCGGTCGCTCTCACCACGAAGTCGTTGAGCGATGGGACCGTCCCCACGTCGCCGGCCTTGAGCTCATCGCGCAGGCCCACGGCGCGGTCCATCGTCACCTCGGTCTGGACCTGAAAGTCGGGGACGGTGTCGCGAGCCTGGCTCATCCGCTTCACGATCACCTGCTGGATCCGCGTGAGCTCGCGGGTCTCCCCGGCGCCATTGCCCGTCGGGGCGGAGGCGGGCTCGCGCATCGGCATCGACGTCCCGGATGGCAGCGCGATCCCCGCGGCCGCGGCGACGTCGGCACGGGTGATGCGGCCCCGGGGGCCGCTGCCGGTCACCCCGGCCAGATCGACGTCATGCTCGCGGGCGAGGCGACGCGCCACCGGGGTCACCGCCACCTCGCCGGCGGTCGCGGCGCTGGGCGCAGGCGCGTGTCCGTTGCTCGCCGGGGTTGCGGCGCTGACCTCGGCCTCAGTCCCTGACTCTGCTTCTGCCGACGCCGACGGCTGCGGCGTGTCCTCGACCCCAGCGCGCGCCATCACCGCGCCCACCGCGAGCGTCTCCCCCGCGGCGGCCACGATCGTCAGCACTCCCGAGACGGGCGACTCGTAGGTCATCGTCGCCTTGTCGGTCTCGATCTCCACCAGTTCCTCGCCTTCGGCCACCTTGTCACCGTCGGCCTTCAGCCAGGTGAGGATGGTGCCCTCGGTCATCGAGTCAGACAGGCTCGGCATGGTGATATCGGTCATGGCAGGAGATCCAGGGCGGCGCCGACGATGGTGGCGGCGTCGATGCCGAAGTGACGGTAGAGATCCTCGACGTCGCCCGACTGTCCGAAGTCGTCGACGCCGAGGCACGTGACCGGCACGCAGCGCACCGACCCGACGAAGGCGAGGGTGTGGGGGTGTCCGTCGAGCACGGTGACCATCGGCGCGGCCCGGTCGGCGGGGAGGATGTCGTCCAGGACCGAATCAGGGGCGGCGGAGAGGCCGCTGCGGGCCCGCAGCGCGTCGAAGACCAGCCCCGGAGAGGTGAGGCACACGACATCGGCCGGGTAGCCGGCCTCGGTGAGCTCGTCGGCGGCGGCGAGGGCCTCGGGCACCATGACGCCGACGGCGACGATGGTCACCGCCGGCCGTCCGGCGGCCACGCGCAGCAGATACCCGCCCGCCAGCGCTGCCTGGCGACGGCGCTCGCGCTCCGGACCCTCGGGCCCAACCGCCGCCAGTGCCTGGTCGATCGGGCGCGTCGACAGGCGGAAATACGCGGAGCGGCCATCGGCCCGCCCCAGCTGGGAGAGGGCGTCAAGCAGCGCCCACTCCAGGTCCTGGCCGAAGGCCGGCTCCCAGGCGGTGCAGCGTGGCTGCTCGAGCCCGATCGACGGCGTGATGATCGACTGGTGCGCGCCGCCCTCGGGCGCCAGCGTGACGCCCGACGGCGTGCCGACGAGGATCGACTGAGCGCCGGCGTAGATCCCGAATGACCATGGCTCCAGCACGCGGTTGACGAACGGGTCATAGAGCGTGCCGATCGGCAGCAGCGGCTCACCGTCGCGTGACCACGTCAGTCCCAGCTCGGCCAGAAGGCCCACCAGGTTGGTCTCGGCGATGCCGAGCTCGATGTGTTGGCCGTGGGTGCTCTCCCGCCAGCGAACCAGGGTGTCGGTGTCGTCGGCGAACCAGTCGATGCGATCACCGACGTTCCAGATCCCGACCCGGTTCAGCCAGCCTCCGAGGTTGGTCGACGAGGCGACGTCGGGGCTGACCGTGACCACGCGGGCGGCCACCTCGGGCGCGGCGTGGGCAAGATCGACGAAGAAGCGGCCGAACGCCTGCTGAGTCGAGGCGGTTCCGGCGTGCGTGCGCCCGACCTCCGAGGGCATCGGCGGCGGCGTCACGGCGGTCCGCGGCTCGCGCACGAGCCGCTGCGCCACCTCATGACACAGCTCCGCCTCGGGGGTTCCGTCAGCGAAGCGCGCCCACGGGTCGGTGGCGTCGGCGCCGAGCTCAGGCGCCAGCGCGCCCCACTGATCGATGGTGAGCAGAGCTGAGTGGTTCGCGGGATGGCCCATGGTGGGCAGGCGCCACGCCTTGATCGTGTAGGCGAAGATCACGGAGGGCCGCTCGACCATGGCGTCGGCCTCGGCGTAGGCGTCCAGGAGAAGGCCGAGGTCATGACCGCCGAGGTCGCGCACGGCGAGCTCCAGCTCCGCGTCGTCGACCTCCCGCAGCACCCGCTCGAGGTCACCGCGGGCGCGGCCCTGGCCGTCGATCAGCCGCCGCCGCAGGTCCTCCCCGTGGGCGCGCAACGCCCGCTGGTACTCCTCGTTGGTCATACCGTCGATGCGAGCCCGCAGCGCCTCGCCACCCGGCCGCACGAACAGCGACTCCAGGCGGCGGCCGTACTTGACGGTGATGGTGTGCCATGACGCGGCCTCGAACATCCCGGCAAGCCGCCCGTAGGCCATGTCGGGCACCACTCGGTCAAGCGACTGGCGATTGAGGTCCACCACCCACAGGACCTCGCCCAGGCGCGGGACGACCGGATCCACCAGCGCTTCCCACACCGCACCCTCATCGAGCTCGGCATCGCCCATCAGCGAGATCTGGCGCCCGCCCTGAGGGACGTCGAAGTGACCGGCGACATAGCGGTGCGCGAGCGCGCTCCACACCGTCGCGGTCGCTCCGATGCCCACCGAGCCGGTGGAGAAATCGGCGGGCACCGGGTCCTTGAGCCGGCTCGGGTAGGACTGCAGGCCGCCGAACTCGCGCAGCGTCGTCAGGTACTTCTCGTCCAGCGTCCCCAGCAGGTACTCGATGGCGTGCAGCACGGGCGCGGCATGCGGCTTGACCGACACCCGGTCCGGGGCGCGCAGGTGGTGAAACCACAGCGCGGTCATGATCGAGGCCATCGACGCCGACGAGGCCTGATGGCCACCCACCTTGACCCCGGATGGCGTCTCGCGCACCCGATTGGCGTGGTGGATGATCGAGGTCGACAGCCACAGCACCCGTTGCTCGATGGCCTCGAGCACGTCGAGCGCCTGTGTCCGGGTCGCGGTCTCGGCCATGGGGGACGAGGTCAGTCGCTGACCACCGAGCCCTCGCGCCCGCACACGGGGCAGGACTCCTGAGGGTCCAGCGTGCGGCCGCCGCAGGCCGGGCACTGCTCGATCTGCTCCAGCACGCCGAGCAGCTCGCCCACGCGGCAGACCAGGAGGCGCTCCTCGTCGACCTCCACCCACGTCCCCGCCGAGGCCGGGAAGACCACGTGATCGCCCGGCTTGACCGGCATCCGGACGCCGACGTGGTCCCACCAGTCCAGGCCGGGTCCGACGGCGAGCACGATCCCGTGCTGGGGCGGCGGCTCGTCGGAGCCGGCGGGCACCAGCAGCCCGGACCGGCGGATGCGGTCGGGGTCAAGCTCTTTGATGACGACGCGGTCGAAGAAGGGGCGGAGCTGGCTGCGCATTACACCGTTTGATGATAGAAGCGACGCCAATCGCCCGTGGCGGCGTCGCGCCATCGGTCCGCCATCCCCGTTAGCTTTGCGAGGCCATGCGCCTGATGATCGCCCGCTGCTCGATCGACTACTCCGGCCGGCTGGAGACCCACCTCGCCGAGGCCACCCGGCTGCTCATGCTCAAGGCCGACGGGACGTTCATGGTGTGGTCAGACCACGGCAGCCAGAGCGTCAAGCCGCTGAACTGGATGACCCCGCCGACGGCGATCGAGGAGGTGGGACCCGAACCCGGGTCAGGCCGCTCGGGGCCCCAGCGCATCATCGTGCGCAAGCACGCCGGCACGACCGAGGACCGGGTGGAGATCGAGCTGCACGAGATCCTCTCGGACGTGACCCACGAGATGGGGTCGCCCGACGCCGACGTCCCGCTGTCCAAGGACGGCGTGGAGGCCCATCTCCAGGAGGCGCTCGCCGCCGCCCCGGAGTGGTGCGGGGAGGGCTTCCGGCTGGTGCGGCGCGAGTGGCCGACCGACATCGGCCCCGTGGACCTCATGTGCCGCGACGACGAGGACCGGTGGGTGGCCGTCGAGATCAAGCGGGTGGCCGGGATCGACGCGGTGGAGCAGCTGTCGCGCTACCTGGAGCGCATTCGGCGCGACCCGGAGTTCGCGGAGTGCCGCGGCGTGCTGGCCGCCCAGGTGATCAAGCCCCAGGCGCGTGTCCTCGCGGGCGCGCGGGAGATCGAGTGCGTCGAGGTCGACCTGGCGGTGGTGCGCGGCGAGCGCCAGCCCGAGCTCAAGCTCTTCGCCGCATGACCGACGCCGAGGCCGAGCCGGCCGTCCTCACCGAGCGCCGTGACCGCGTGCTGCTGGTCACGCTCAACCGTCCCGACCAGCGCAACGCCGTCAACGCGGCGGTGGCCCAGGGGATCGCCGCCGCGCTGGATGAGCTCGACGGTGACGACGGACTCACGATCGGCGTCATCACCGGCGCGGGCAAGGGCTTCTGCTCGGGCATGGACCTCAAGGCCTTTGTCGCCGGGGAGTCGCCGGTGGTGGAGGGCCGCGGCTTTGCCGGCATCACGCAGCGCGCCGCCGACAAGCCGCTGATCGCCGCCATCGAGGGGTTCGCGGTGGCCGGCGGGCTGGAGGTCGCCCTGTGCTGCGACCTGATCGTCGCCGCGCGCGGGGCGCGGCTTGGCATCCCGGAGGTCAAGCGCTCGCTGGTGGCCGCCGGTGGCGGGCTCCTGCGCCTGCCGCGGATGCTCCCGCGCAACATCGCCATGGAGATGGCGCTCACCGGCGACTTCATCCTCGCCGAGCGGGCCGCCGAGCTGGGGTTGGTCAACCGGCTGGCCGAGCCCGCCGGCGCGCTGGACGCGGCGCTGGAGCTTGCCCGGGCGATCGCGGCCAACGGTCCGCTGGCGCTGGCCGCCACCAAGCGCATCCTCACCGAGTCGGTCGACTGGACCGACGCGGAGTTCTTCGCCCGCCAGGAGGTGATCGCGGCCCCGGTCCGCGACTCCGAGGACGCCCGCGAGGGCGCCACGGCATTTGCGCAGAAGCGCGCGCCCCAGTGGAAGGGCCGCTGAGGCTAGGCGGGCTCGCCCCAGGCGGTGGCGATGATCACGCGCGCCCCGCCGTGATCACGATGCTCGCAGAGGTAGATCCCCTGCCACGTGCCCAGCGCCAGCCGGCCACCCATGATCGGCAGCATCAGCGTCGAGCCCAGCAGCGCGGACTTCACGTGGGCGGGCATGTCGTCATCGCCCTCGAGCGTGTGGGTCCAGTAGGGAGCGCCGTCGGGAACCGCCTGGTCAAACCAGGTGGCGAAGTCCCGCCGCACGTCGGGTGACGCGTTCTCGTTGAGGGCCAGCGACGCCGAGGTGTGCTGGATGAGGAGGTGGAGCATCCCCACGCGCATCTCGCTCAGCTCCGGCAGCGCCTCCTGCACCTCGCGCGTGATGAGGTGAAAGCCCCGCGGCTGGGGCGAGATCCGCAGATGGCGCTGGATCCACATCAGTCGGGCAGGCGCGCCACGCGCATGTCGACTTTCTCCCCCCGGAAGGGAACCCCCTCGCGCATCAGCAACCGGCGCTGACGCGTGCCCTTGGCCAGCGAGCCGTCGGCGCGGACGATCCGGTGCCAGGGCACGTCGGCGTCATGGCAATCGTGCAACACCGCGCCGCCCACGCGCGGCGCCCCGGGCGAGATGTCCCCGTAGGTGCGCACGAACCCCTCGGGGGTCGCGCGCACCCGGGCGAGGATGGCGGTGGTTCGCTCATCGGTGACGCGCACCCATCAAGGATCGCACGCCTGAGCGAGGGCGCCGGCACCACGCCCGCCCTCGCGCGGGCGCCGCCATGGCTACGGCACGAGGACGATCTTGCCCCGCGTGTGATTGCGCTCGAGCTCGGTGTAGGCGTCGCGCACCCGATCAAGCGGGTAGCTGGCGGCGATCGGCAGCTCCAGCGCGCCCTCATCGATCAGGGCGGCCAGTTCGGCCAGCGTCGCCGCGCTGGCCCCGACGGCGTTGCCGTCCCCCTTGACCCCGTGCTTGGCGATCGCCTCGAAGTCGGCGATGGTGTCGATCCGGTCCGGGGCCACGCCGAGCGACAGCGCGAGATCCACATAGCCGCCACCGACCATGTCCAGGAAGGCGTCGACGCCACCGGGCGCCGCGTCACGGATCCGGTCGGCGACGCCGTCGCCGTAGGTCAGCGGGATCACCCCATGGCTGCGCAGCCACTCGTGGTTGGGCTCGGAGGCCAGGCCGATCACCGTCGCCCCGGTCCGCCGCGCCAGCTGCACCGCGAGCGACCCGACGCCGCCGGCCGCGCCCGAGACCACGACGGTCTCGCCCTGCGACAGGTTGACCGCCCGCACCGCCGCCCACGCCGTGGCGCCGACGACGAACAGCCCACCGGCCACCTCCCAGGGCACACCTGCCGGCTTGCGCGTCGCGTGGTCGGCCTCGATGACCACCAGCTCGGCCTGGCTGGCGCGGTTGTCGGTGAACCCGATCACCTCGTCGCCGGGGGCGAAGTCGCTCACGCCGTCTCCGACCGCCTCCACCACGCCCGCCAGATCAGAGCCCTGGCCCGACGGAAAGGTGGCCGGCCAGCGCTCGTGCAGCAGCCCCTGTCGGATCTTGCCCTCGCCGGGGTTGATCCCCGCCGCCCTGACACGGATCAGCAGCTGGCCCGCGCCCGGCGCCGGATCCTCGACGTCGGCCACCTTCAGCACCCCGACGTCGCCGTATTCGTCAAATCTCACCGCTCGTGACATCTCGAATCGCTCCTTGGTTTCTGACTACTCGCATAGCTAACCGCACACCTTGAGGACTTTCCATGCTTGAAAGTGTCCAATACATATGTCATCGTCCGTGCAGATGGACGTACTCACGGATCTTCTCCAGCGGTCGAGTGCGCGCGGCGCCGCCTTCTCGCGTACCACCGCGCGCGGAGACTGGGGCGTCCGCTTCGGCGGGGGAGCCGCCCTCGCCGTCCACGTCGTCGTCGAGGGCGAGGTGCACCTGTGGACGACGCAGCCCGAGCGGGCGGTGCGGCTGCTGCCGGGAGACATCGCGCTCGTCCGTGAGCCCGCCGCCCAGCACCTCGCCCACGCGCCGGGGGCCGCGTGCCGCCCCGCGGCGTCGGTCATGGGGCCGGGCGCCGGGGTCTCACGCGCGATGACCCTCGGCGAGCCCGGCGACGGCCCGCCCGCCACCTTCTTCTGCGGCGCGTACCGCTTCGAGGGCGACCTGTGCCAGAGCCTGCTCGCCGCCCTGCCCGACCTGCTGCCGATGCGCCCGGCCGCCGGCAGCACGCTGCGCGGGACCCTCGACCTGCTGGCCGGCGAGATGCTGCGCGACGAGCCCGGCCAGCAGACCCTGCTCGACCGCCTGCTCGACGTCGCGCTGGTGCAGATCCTGCGGGAGCACTTCAGCGTCCGCGACAGCGGTGCCCCCGGATGGTTTCGGGCGTCAGCCGATGAGCGGATCGGGGCCGCGCTGCGAGCCCTGCACGCCGACCCCGCGCGCGCCTGGACGGTCGCCGCGCTCGCCGGCGAGGCGGCGCTGTCGCGCTCGGCCTTTGCCCGCCAGTTCACCGAGCTGGTGGGACTGGCCCCACTGGCCTATCTCAACGACTGGCGGATGGCGCTGGCCCGGGAACGGCTGCGCGACACCGAGGCCCGGCTGGCCGCGATCGCGAGCTCGCTCGGCTACGCCTCGGAGTTCTCCTTCGCCGCCGCGTTCAAGCGCCACCACGGCGTCGCCCCGGGACGGTGGCGCGGTGACGCGCGCCGGCGTCAGACCGCCTTGACAGCTTCCTGATAAGGTCGCTGGCCCGCGGATTTCCCAGCTAATGGACATAATCCGGTTCACGCGGGCGACCTCTGATGACCAATTGCCGCCGTAGGGTCCCGTTCCGAGTCGCCGCCAGCATCGCTGTCGTCATGGCGCTGGCGGGCCTCGCCCTGCTCGCTCCCCAGCACTCGGGGGCGAGCCAGAGCCTCGGCCAGCTGCACGACGAGCTCGGCGCCCAGCAGGCCCACGAGTCAGGCCTCGCGGCGAGCATCAGCCACCTCGACGCCAGCATCGGCTCCCTGGAAGCGCAGATCACGCTGGTGCAGAACCAGGAGGCGGCGGTCCGCCAATCGCTCGACGCCGACCACGCACGACTGGCCTCGCTGCAGGGGCAGATCACCCGCGAGCGCAACCATCTGGCGCAGCTGCGCCGGGTCCTGGCCAAGGCCAAGGAGGTCCTGCGCGCCCAGCTCGTCTCCCAGTACGAGACCCAGCCGCCCGACGTGGTCTCGGTGATCCTCAACGCCCACGGCTTCAACGACCTGCTCGAGCAGCTCAACTTCCTCGACCGCGCCAAGCACCAGCAGCAGAGCATCATCACGGTGACCCAGGCCGCCAAGGAGGCCGCTGACGCGGCGGTCGCCCGCCTGACCGGCCTGCAGCGCCAGGTGCGCCAGATCACCGCCCAGGCACAGGTCCGCGCCCAGGCGCTGGCCGGGATGAACAACCTGCTCTCCTCGCGCGAGTCGGCGCTGGCCAACGCGCGCAGCGCCCAGCGCTCGGCGCTGGCCGCCAGCCAGGCCCGCAGCAGCGAGCTGCGTCATCAGATCTCGCGCGTCGAGGCCCAGCAGGCCGCCGCTCGCGCCGCCGCCCGAGCTGCTGCCGCCGCCGCGGCAGCCGCCGCCGCGGCCAGCTCAACCGGATCCGGATCAAGCTCCGGGTCCAGCAGCGGCACCTCAGCCGTCCCGTCCGGCGGCTGGGCCATCCCGGAGGCGATCGTCATGTGCGAGTCCGGCGGCCAGAACCTCCCGCCCAACAGCGCGGGGGCCTCGGGCTATTACCAAATCATGCCCGCCACGTGGAAGCTGTTCGACGGCACCGGCCCGGCGGCCTACCTCGCGTCCAAGGCTGAGCAGGACGCCGTGGCGACGCGCATCTGGAACGGCGGCGCCGGAGCGTCGAACTGGGTGTGCGCCGGCATCGTCGGAATCACCCACTGACGCCGGGACGGCGCGCGACCGCCGTCAAGCTGCTGGTGGCGGCGCTGCTCATCGCCGCGTTCCTCATCCGGCTGGCCTACGTCGACAACACCTTCTACAAGGCGATCAACGACGCCGGGACCTACAACCGGTTCGGCTCCAACGTCGCCCAGTACGGCGATTACCACACCGGTTCGGGGCCGCACACCGGCGCCGGGGGCTCACACGGACAGACCGCCTACTTCCCGCCCGCCTTCCCGTACTTCCTGGGGCTGGTGGACCTGATCGACGGCCATCAGGCCGGCGGCAAGACCGCCGTGGGACCCGAGCGGGTGGCGATGGCGGTGCTCGGCACGCTCAGCGTGGGGCTGCTCGGCCTCGTCGCCCTGGAGGCCTTCGGCGCGGTGGGCGTGGCGGTGGCCGCGGTGGCGATTGCCGCCGTCTACCCGGTGTTCGTCGAGCTCTCCGGGACGCTGGTGGCCGAGAACCTGCTCCTCGTGTTCGAGCTGGCCTCGATCTGGACCGCGCTGCGAGCCCGGCGCGCGCGGTGGACGGGCCGGGCGTACCTGTGGATCGCGGCCACCGGGGTGCTGCTCGGGCTGGCCACCCTGGCTCACGAGAACGCGGCGTTCTTCGCGCTGCCGCTGGGGGTGGCGTGCTGGTCGGTGCTGCGGGCGCGCGCGCCGTCGACGGCGCGCCGTCCGGGGCTGGGTGCCCTTGCCGGGCCGGCGCTGCTGGTGGCCTGCGCCTGCGCGATGATCGCCCCCTGGACGATCCGCAACGCGGTCGAGCTCCATCACTTCATCCCGGTCTCCGATGAGACCGGCATCACGCTGGTGGGCACCTACAACGCCGACTCGGCCGCCGCCGAGCCGCTGCACTACAAGTGGGACCTCTATCTCAAGCTGCCCGAGTTCAAGGCGCTGGCCAAGCACGCGGGGCGCTATGACGAGGTGGGGCTGTCCAGCGTCCTGCAGCATCGCGCGCTGGACTACATCCGCGCCCATCCGTCGTCCGTGCTCGATGTCGGCTTCCACAACACGCTGCGGATGTTCGAGCTGGAGGGCTCGTTCGCCTGGCACGCCTCCTACGCCGCGGTCAGCCTGCCCGCCCGCGCCGCGGGGATCGGGGTGGTCAGCTTCTGGGTCCTGCTCCTCCTCGCCATCATCGGGGTGTTCACGGCCGTGCGGCGCGAGGCGCCCGGCTGGCTGTGGGCCTTCCCGGTGCTCTACTGGCTCACGGTCACCTTCATCAACCTCGAGACGCCCCGCTTCCGGGAGCCGATCGATCCCTTCTTCATCCTCCTGGCCGCCTGCGCCGTGGCCACCGCCGCGCATCGCGCCCGTGCGGCGCTCGGGCTCGGGTCCGTGCGTCAGGGCTGGGCGGTGCGCCAGTCCGGCGTGGTGGGCGAGCGCCCGAGCTGACGGGCGACCACACTCAGCTGGTCCAGGTGGTCAAGCGCCTGGCCTGACCCGACGGCGACACAGGTCAGCGGCGAGTCGGCCCGCGAGACCGGCATCCCGGTCTCGGCGGCGACCAGCTCGGGGAAGCCTCGCACCAGCGTCCCGCCGCCGGCGAGCAGGATCCCGTCACGGGCGATGTCCGAGGACAGCTCGGGAGGGGTCTGCTCCAGCGTGTCGCGGATGCCCCGGAGGATCTCGCGCAACGGCGCGGCGATGGCGGCGCGAACCTCCTCGGAGTGCAGCTGGACCGCGGTGGGCAGGCCGGTGGCGAGGTGGCGCCCGCGCACCTCGGTGACCTGCTCCTCGTGGAGGGGCATGGCGGAGCCGAGCTCGATCTTGATCGCCTCGGCGGTGCGCGAGCCGATCGCCAGCTGGTGCGTGGAGCGGATGTAGTGCGCGATGGCCTCGTCCATCTCATAGCCGCCGACCCGCACCGAGCGCGAGATGACGATCCCGCCCAGCGAGATGACCGCCATCTCGCTGGTCCCGCCGCCCACGTCCACCACCATCCGGCCGATCGGCTCCTCGATGGCCACCCCGGCTCCGATGGCGGCGGCAATCGGCTCCTCGATCAGGTGCACCTGGCGGGCGCCGGCGGCCAGCGACGCCTCCTCCACGGCGCGCTTCTCCACCTCGGTCACGCCCGAGGGCGCGCACACGATGAGGCGCGGGTGGGCCATCCGGCGGTCGATGACCTTACGGATGAAGTAGCGCAGCATCTCCTCGGTGACCTCGAAGTCGGCGATGACACCGTGGCGGAGCGGCCGGGTGGCCGAGATCGTGGCCGGCGTGCGGCCGATCATCCGCTCCGCGTCGGCGCCGACGGCGTGGACCTCACCGGTCGCGACGTCGGAGGCGACGACGCTCGGCTCGGAGACGACGATCCCGCGGCCGCCCACGTAGACGAGCGTGTTGGCGGTCCCGAGGTCGATCGCCATGTCGTGGACCCCGAGCGTGGGCGCGAAATGGCGCCGTGAGTTGTCGCGACGTGAGCCGTCTCTGCGAAAGCGGATTGGGCAGAGATTGTCAGATGCGGGCGGCGGGCGTGAGGGGCGGCCCGTGGATTGCAGCCCGGCGGGGGACGTGCCTCGAGTTATGCACCGTATGCGGGCTTATTTTTCGGTCACCGGGGCCGCGGGGGCCGCCGGGGCCGCGGGGGCCGCCGGGGCCGCGGGGGCGGGGCGGGGGCGCGCCCCCAGGGCCTCAGCGCTCGCCGGGCGCCTTGCGCGGATACTGCGAGACCGACTGCTTGAGATCCAGCGCCGTGGCGAGGATCCGGTGCTGCTCGGTGGCGTGGGCGATGGGGTAGCCCTCGCCCGAGGCGGCGCGCTCGGGGCGGCCGATGTAGCCGAAGGTGAGATTCTCCGGCAGCACCTGGAGCAGGCGCGGCGACATGAAGGCGCGGGCGCCCATGTTGCGCGGCTCCTCCTGGACCCAGACGACCTCGCGCAGGTTCGGGTACTGGGCGACGACGTCGAGGATCTCGGTCTGCGGGAAGGGATACAGCAGCTCCACGCGCCCGATGGCGACGTGGGCGCTCGAGGCCTCGTCCTTGGCCTTGGTGGAGAGCAGGTCGTAGTAGATCTTGCCGGTGCACAACACCAGCCGCGTGACCGCCTCGGCGTCCGCGGCCGGGTCGCCGAGCACCGGCTGGAAGCGACCGTCCACCAGCTGGTCGAGCCGGCTGGCGGCCTGGGGCAGGCGCAGCAGGCTCTTGGGGGTCATGACCACCAGCGGCCGCTGCTTGGCGATCCGGGCCTGCCGGCGCAACAGGTGGAAGTACTGGGCCGGCGTGGTCAGGTTGGCCACGCGGATGTTGCCCTCGGCGGCGAGCTGCAGGAAGCGCTCCAGGCGCGCCGAGGAGTGCTCGGGGCCTGAGCCCTCGTAGGCGTGGGGCAGCAGCAGGGTCAGCCGCGAGGTCTGGCCCCACTTGGCCAGGCCCGAGGTGATGAACTGATC
>DATJTQ010000143.1:0-11992 GCA_035503355.1 Solirubrobacteraceae bacterium | reverse complement strand
CGATCTTGACCCCGACCGGGTTGGCGATGAGCGCGCCCAGCGCGACGTGGGCGCCGTCGAGCTGACGGGTGCGCTCGCCGATCCAGACCTGGTGGGCGGAGAGCAGGTAGAGCCGCTCGCCCTCGAGCCGGAGCAGGGCCCGTTCGTAGTCGAGCACCAGCATCTCGTGGCTGGCGAACAGCTCGACGGTACGCAGGGAGCTGTCATCGACCCCGCAGGCAGACATGAAGCGCAGGCTGCGGTCGATCTCGGTGGCCACGCGCTCGTACCGTTCACCGGCGCTGGAACGGCGGACGAAGTCCATGTTCCATTCCTGGAGGTGGTGAAGATCCGCCAGCCCTGCGCCGGTGATCGCGCGCGCCAGGTTCATCGCGGCAGCCGCGTTCGCGAAGGCTCGGATCATCCGGCCCGGATCGGGACGCCGTGCCTCGGCCGTCGGCTCGATCGCGTTGATCATGTCGCCTCGATATGACGGGAGCCCGGCACCATCGAGCTCCGCGCTGCGGGGCTTGGCGTACTGACCGGCGAGGCGGCCGACCTTGACGACCGGCATCTCAGTTCCGTAGGTCAACACCACCGCCATCTGCAGCAGCGTTCGGATCGTGCCTCGCAGCCGCGCCTCGGTGTTGTCCAGGAACGTCTCGGCGCAGTCGCCTCCCTGCAGCAGGAACGCCTCCCCCCGGGCGACTGCCGCCAGCCGTGCCTGGAGCAGGTCCACCTCCGAGGAGACCGCGATCGGCGGCACCCCCTCGAGCACCCCGACGACACGCTCGGCCTGCTCGGCGTCCGGCCACGACGGCTGCTGCACCGCGGGGCGCCGCAGCGCCTCCTCGACGGCTGCCGCGAAGCCAACCGGCAAGTGCGCGACTCGCGGCTCGCTTCTCGCCTCGACGTCGACCGTCCAGCTCATCCCTGCACTCTAGAAGGATCCCCCACCGGGGAGTCCACCGGCCGGGCCCACCGTCACCCGGATCGGATGATGTGGTCAGGAAGGTCACGCCGGACCATTTCGTCCGAGCTTTTCGTCAAGCCTCGGCAAAGGACGAACCATGACCACCACAGTCCGATCTCGCTCGCAGACGACCAGACCCGGCGGTGGCAGTGCCGGCGCCGCGGTGGCCGACGTGTTTGTCGTGTTCGGCATCTCGGGTGACCTCGCCAAAGTGATGACGTTTCACTCGCTCTATCGACTGGAGCGGCGAGGGCTGTTGGACTGTCCGATCATCGGAGTCGCCGCCAACGACTGGTCGCTCGAGGACCTGCGCGACCATGCCCGCGCCGCGATCGAGGGCTGCGGCGAGCGCATCGACGACGCGGTCTTCGACCGGTTGGCGGCCCGGCTCTCCTACGTCGGCGGGGACTTCGCCGACGGCGCCACGTACGAGCGGGTGGCCAGCGCGGTCGGCGAGGCGCAATGCCCCGTGTTCTATCTCGAGATCCCACCGTTCCTGTTCGCCACCGTGATCAAGGGGCTCACCGAGGCCGGCCTGACCAAGACCGGCCGGGTGGTCGTCGAGAAGCCGTTCGGGCACGACCTCGCGTCGGCGCGAGCCCTCGCCGAGGAGATTCACCACTACATCGACGAGTCCCAGCTCTACCGGATCGATCACTTCCTGGGAAAGATGGGGCTGGGCGAGATCCTCTATCTGCGGTTCGCCAACGCGTTGTTCGAGCCGGTGTGGAACCGCAACTACGTGTCCAGCGTCCAGATCACGATGGCGGAGAGCTTTGGCGTCGAGGACCGCGGCCACTTCTACGATCCCGTCGGGGCGCTGCGCGACGTCGTCGTCAACCACCTCATGCAGGTGGTGGCGGCCGCGGCCATGGAGGTCCCCTCCTCGGGCGATGCCGATGTGCTCAAGGACGCGCTCGTCGGGGCCTACCGGGCGATGCCCGCCGCCGACCCCGCCCACTACGTCCGCGGCCAGTACGACGGGTACCGCTCGATCGACGGCGTCGCCGCCGATTCGACCACGGAGACCTACGCTGCCCTGCGTCTGGAGATCGACAACTGGCGCTGGTCCGGCGTACCCTTCTTCATCCGGACCGGCAAGTGCCTGCCGATCACCCAGACCGAGCTGCGCATTGTCTTCAGGCACGCGCCGAGGCTGGCCTTCGCCGGCTGGTCGCGGCGGCCCCAGCAGAGTCAGCTCGTGGTCAAGCTGGACCCGTCGACCGGCATCCGCCTGGCCGTGGACGCCCAGCGGCACGAGACCGTGGAGCCTGAGCAGATCCATCTCGACATGGAGTTCGCCCAGGAGGGCGGCGAGGGCCCGACCCCGTACGAGGTCCTCCTCCACGCCGCGCTGATCGGTGACAGCAAGCGCTTCACGCGCCAGGACGGAGTCGAGGAGTGCTGGCGGGTGATGGGGCCACTGCTGGAGCACCCGCCCCCGGTTCACCCGTACGCCAAGGGATCGTGGGGACCACAGGACGCCGATCACGTGCTCACCGGGCACGACCACTGGCACCAACCGTGGGTGGCGCCATGAGCGCGACCAAGGTCAAGCGAACCGCGCAACGAGACGGCGCCCCCCGCGTGGAGGCCAAGTCCTCAGAGGCGAAGGCCGCCGCGGCGCAACCGCAGAGCGCGGCGGCGCCGTCGCCGTTCACCCCGATCGCCGACTACGCCTTTCTCTCCGACTGCCATACCGGCGCGCTGGTGGCACCCGACGGCACGATCGACTGGCTGTGCCTCCCGCGCTTTGATTCGCCGAGCGTGTTCGGGTCGTTGCTCGACCGGGGCGCCGGCGCCTTCCGCCTCGGGCCGTTCGGGATCAACGTGCCCAGCGGCCGCGACTACGAGCCCGGCACCAACACGCTGGTCACGGCGTGGAAGACGCCGTCGGGGTGGGCGATGGTGCATGACGGGCTCACCATCGGCCCCCGTCGCGGCGAGGACACCATCACCCCGCACACCCGCCCGCCGACCGACGAGGACGCCGACCACGTGCTGGTCCGGACCGTCCGGTGCATCAGCGGCACCGTCGAGATCGAGCTCGTCTGCGAGCCGGCCTTCGACTACGGCCGGGTGGTGGCCGACTGGTCGCTGGCCGATGACCGCCACAGCGCCCAGGCCACCGGCGCCGGGCAGACGATGCGACTGCAGACCGACATGCTGCTCGGCGTCGAGGCCAACCACGTCCGTGCTCGGCACGTGCTCAGAGAGGGCGAGGAGCTGTTCTGCGCGCTGTCCTGGGACGACGACGCCCAAGTTCCGACCACGGCTGTCCAGGCCACCGCCCAGC
Source organism: Solirubrobacteraceae bacterium (assembly GCA_035503355.1). Taxonomy (GTDB): domain Bacteria; phylum Actinomycetota; class Thermoleophilia; order Solirubrobacterales; family Solirubrobacteraceae; genus Palsa-465. The sequence goes on along the minus strand of DATJTQ010000143.1, from coordinate 8,744 downwards.
TGGCGGCGACGACCCGCTTCTGGCGCGCCTGGCTGGCCGGGGCGCGGATCCCGGATCACGAGTTCCGTCCGCTGATCCAGCGCTCGGCGCTGGCCATCAAGGGACTGACCTACATGCCCACCGGGGCCACCGTGGCCGCCCTGACCACCTCGCTGCCCGAGACGCCGGGAGGCGAGCGCAACTGGGACTACCGCTACACGTGGGTGCGCGACTCGACCTTCACGCTCCAGGCGCTGCACTACCTCGACCTCGACTGGGAAGCCGACGAGTTCATGCAGTTCATCGCCGACCTCGAGCGCAACGACGATGGCGGCCTGCAGATCATGTACGGGATCGACGGTCGCCGCGACCTGTCAGAGACCTTCCGCGACGACCTCAGCGGCTACGCCGGCGCCCGCCCGGTGCGAATCGGCAACGGCGCGTTTGATCAGCGCCAGAACGACGTGTTCGGCGCCGCGCTTGACTCCGTGCTGCTGCACACCCGGCGCAGCAAGCGCCTGCCGCGCCGCCTGTGGCCGCTCATCCAGGCGCAGGCCGAATGCGCCAAGGCCGTCTGGCGCAAGCCGGACCAGGGGATCTGGGAGGCGCGGGGCAAGCCCCAGCATTACGTCTCCTCCAAGCTGATGTGCTGGGTCGCAATGGACCGCGCGGCCAAGCTGGCGGCGATCCGCGGTGAGGACGGCCTGGCCACCGAGTGGGGCGAGGTCGCCGATGAGATCAAGGCCGACATCCTCGAGCACGGCGTCGACAAGCGCGGCGTCCTGGTCCAGCACTACGGAACGGAGTCGCTGGATGCGTCGACGCTGCTGGCCGCGATCTTCGGGTTCCTCCCCGGCGACGACGAGCGCCTTCGGGCCAGCGTCATCGCCGTCGCCGACGAGCTGACCGAGAACGGGTTCGTCCTGCGCTACCGGACCGACGAGACCGACGACGGCCTCTCGGGCAAGGAGGGGACCTTCGTCATCTGCTCGTTCTGGCTGGTCTCGGCCCTGGCGATCATCGGCGAGATGCAGCGGGCCCGTGACCTCATGACCCGCCTGACCAGGGTCGCGTCGCCGCTGGGTCTGTACGCCGAGGAGTTCGACGTCGCCACCGGCCGGCACCTGGGCAACTTCCCCCAGGCGTTCTCGCACCTGGCCCTGGTGGAGGCGGCGGGGCGGATCATCCTGGCCGAACGAATGGAGGAGCTGAGCGGATGACCGCCTACGACGTGATCGTGATCGGCAGCGGCGCCGGCGGGGGGACGCTCGTCCGGCACCTGGCTCCCTCGGGCAAGCGGATCCTGCTGCTCGAGCGCGGGGAATGGCTGCGCCGCGAGCCCCAGAACTGGCAGGCCCAGGACGTGTTCGTGGACGGCCGCTACATCTCCCCCGACGACTGGTACTACGGCAACGGGGAGCCGTTCGCGCCCCAGGTGCATTACTTCGTCGGTGGCGCCACCAAGCTCTACGGCGCGGCCCTGTACCGGCTGCGCCGGGAGGACTTCGAAGAGCTCCGCCACCACGACGGGACCTCGCCGGCGTGGCCGATCTCCTATGAGGAGATGGAGCCCCACTACACCCGCGCCGAGCAGCTCTACCAGGTTCACGGCGCGCGCGGCGAGGATCCGACCGAGCCACCCGCGAGCGCTCCCTATCCGCACCCGGCCGTCTCGCACGAGCCGCGGATTCAGCAGCTGTCCGACGACCTGGCCAAAGCCGGCCTGCATCCCTTCCACGCCCCCTGCGGAGTCCTCCTCGACGAGGCCAACCCGCCCTACAGCGCCTGTGTGCGCTGTGACAACTGCGATGGCTTTCCCTGCCTCGTGCACGCCAAGTCCGACGCCGAGGTGATCTCGGTACGGCCGGCGCTCGAGTACGACAATGTCACTCTCCTCACCGGGGCCGAGGCGGTGCGGCTCGAGTGTGACGCGGGGGGCCGGGTGGTGACCGGAGTGGTGGTGGCGCGCGATGGTGAGCGCGAGACCTTCCACGCGGACATCGTCGTCGTCTCCTGCGGCGCCGCCAACAGCGCCAAGCTGTTGCTCGCCTCCGCCTGTGACAGCCATCCGCACGGGCTGGCCAATGGCTCTGACCAGGTCGGGCGCAACTACATGTTCCACAACAGCCAGGCCGTGCTCGCATTGTCACGCGAAGAGAACCCGACGGTGATTCAGAAGACGCTGGGGGTCAACGACTTCTACTTCTCGGGCGGCGCAGACTTCGACTTCCCGCTGGGCAACATCCAGATGGTCGGCAAATCGCAGGCGCCGATGTTCCGGGGTGAGAAGCCCGGCGAGACACGACTCGCCCCCACCTGGACGCTCGAGAAGATCGCCCGTCATGCCGTCGACTTCTGGCTGTCCACGGAGGACCTGCCGCGCGCCGACAACCGGGTGACGGTGGCCCGCGACGGCAACATCGTGCTCACCTACGCGCCGAGCAACGAGGAGCCCAAGCGCCGCCTGTACCACCAGCTGAAGGAGATGCTGGCGGACCTCGGGATGCACCACGGGCACCTGCTCCCGCATCACGCGTACCTGAAGAACGAGATCCCCGTCGCGGGCTGCGCGCACCAGGCGGGAACCTGCCGGTTCGGCGAGGACCCCGACAGCTCGGTGCTGGACAGCGACTGCCGGGCCCACGAGCTCGACAACCTGTATGTGGTCGACACCAGCTTCTTCCCCAGCATCGGGGCGGTGAACCCGGCGCTCACCGCCATGGCCAACGCGCTGCGGGTTGGCGACCACCTGCTCGATCGCCTCAGCGCCCGGGCGCCCCAGCCGGAGCCCGTCCATGTCGCGTAACGGCGCGACGCCCCCACGTCGTCGCGTGGTGATCGTCGGCGGGGGCTTCGGCGGCTTCGCGGCAGCCCACGGGCTGCGCAAGGCCGACGTCGACGTCACCGTGGTGGATCGGGTCAACCACCATCTCTTCCAGCCGCTCATCTATCAGGTCGCGGCCGGCGCCCTGGCACCCGGCGACGTCGCGGCGCCCGTGCGCTGGATGCTCAGGCGTCAGCCGAACGCCAGCGTGCTGATGGCCGCGGCGACCGACATCGATGTCGAGCGCAGGCAGGTGGCGCTCGATCGCGGAGAGCGCCTGGACTACGACAGCCTGATCATGGCCTGCGGCGGCACGACCTCCTACTTCGGCCATGACGAGTGGCAGCAGGTGACCTGCGCGCTGAAGACGCTCGAAGACGCAGTGGAGCTGCGCAGCCGGATCTTCGCCGCGTTCGAGGAGGCCGAGCGCGCATCCGACCCCGCGAAGCGCGACGAGTGGCTGACGTTCGTCGTCGTCGGCGGCGGTCCCACCGGCGTGGAGATCTCAGGCCAGCTGGCGATCCTCGCCCGCCACGCCATGAAGCGCGACTTCCGGCGCATCGACCCGCGCGCCGCCCGAGTCATCCTGCTCGATGCCGGCGAGCGCGTGGTGGCCGCGTTCACCGAGCCGACCTCGGCCCGAGCGGCCAAGCAGCTCGCCGATCTCGGGGTCACCGTCCGCGAACACGCGCTGGTCACCGACGTCGACACGAGCGGGGTCACCGTCAAGATCGGCGAGACGGCCGAGCGCATCCCCAGCCGCACCGTGGTCTGGGCCGCCGGCGTGGGCACCGCGCCGATCGCCGCGACCCTCGCCCACGCAGCGGGGGCCGGCACCGATCGCGCCGGTCGCATCCAGGTCAACCAGGACCTGACCGTGCCCGGTCATCCCGAGATCTCGGTCATCGGCGACGCCGCCTCACTGCAGGGCACGGACGGACGGCCGCTGCCGGGGCTGGCGACCGTGGCCATCCAGCAGGCGCGCCACGTGGCGGCCGGCATACGCCAGGGTCAGCCCGGGGCCTCGACCCCGTTCAAATACTTCGACAAGGGCGCGCTCGCCGTGGTGGGCCGCGGCAAGGCGGTGTGCGAGGTCCGCGGCCGGCGGATCTACGGCCTGCCCGCGTTCGCGATGTACGCCGGCGTGCACCTGTTCTATCTGGGCGGCGTCGGCGGGAGACGGGTGACCGTCTTCACCAAGACGCTCGGGACGCTCGCCGGCGCCCGGGAGGACCGCGTGATGGAGGGGGAGCTGACACGCCGGGCGCGGACGACGGTTCCCACCGTGACACACAGCCGCTGAGGCGCGGAGCTGCGTGCCATGGCGAACGACCTAGCCCGCTGGCAGTTCGCCACTACCAGCATCTACCACTTCCTCTTCGTGCCGGTCACCATCGGGCTGGCCTTTCTGGTGGCCGTCCTTCAGACCACCTGGTACCGCACCGGCGACCCCGAGTACAAGCGGATGACGCGCTTCTTCGGAACGCTGCTGTTGATCAACGTCGCCATCGGCGTGGTCACCGGTCTGGTCCAGGAGTTCGAGTTCGGGATGAACTGGTCCACCTATTCGCGCTTCGTGGGCGGCGTGTTCGGGGCGCCGTTGGCGATGGAGGGCCTGGCCGCGTTCTTCCTCGAGTCGACGTTCCTCGGCCTGTGGCTGTTCGGCTGGAACCGGCTGCCCAAACGCGTGCACCTGGCGTGCATCTGGGCGGTGGCGGCCGGGTCGATGCTCTCGGCCATGTTCATCCTCATCGCCAACTCGTGGATGCAACACCCGGTCGGGTACAAGATCGACAAGGCCGGCAACGCGGTCTTGAGCAACGTGTGGGCGCTGTTCGTCAACCCCACGTTCGTGTGGGGGTACGCGCACGTGATCCTCGCGTCGCTGGTGACAGGGTGCCTGGTCATGCTCGCGGTGTCGGCGTGGTACCTGCGCCGAGGCACTCACGTGGCCCCGTTCCAGCGCACCGCGAAGGTGGCTCTGCTCGTGCTCATCCCCACCATCGTCATCCAGCTCTCGGTGGGCAACCAGCTGGGAGAGATCGAGAACCGCTACCAGCCGGCGAAGATCGCGGCCGCGGAGGCCCTGTGGACGAGCTGCAAGCCGTGCTCGTTCTCGGCGCTCCAGATCGGCGGCGGCGCGGGTGACAAGACGCCGTCCAAGATCCTCCAGATCCCCCACCTGCTGTCCGTGTTGGCCACCGGGACCTGGGGCGGCGCCGTCACCGGCCTGGACCAGCTCCAGTCTCAGTACCGGGCGAAGTACGGGCCCGGGAACTACATCCCGGATGTGTTCATCCAGTACTGGTCGATGCGCGTGATGGCCTATCTGGCGTCCCTCGTGCTGCTGTTGGCACTGTGGGGCGGCTGGCTCATGTACCGCGGGACGCTGCTGCGCTCACGCGTCTTTCTGTGGGTGTCGGTGTGGGCCGTTCTCACCCCGTTCTTGATGAACACGGCCGGCTGGCTGCTGACCGAGAGCGGACGCCAGCCGTGGATCGTGCAGGGGCTGCAGAAGACCGTCAACGCCAATTCACCCGCGGTCAGCGCCACCGAGATCTGGATCAGCCTGATCGCGTTCGTCCTGGCCTACATCGTGCTCGCAGCGGCCGACCTCGGGCTGATGCTGCGCTATTCGCGGCGGGGGCTGGCCGATGCCTATGCCGAGGCCGCCGAGGGCGATGCCGACGACACCCCCGCCACCGCCCTCCCCGCCCTCACCTACTGATCATGCAGCTGCACACGATCTGGTTTGTCATCGTCGCCTTCTTCTGGATCGGGTTCTTCGTCCTCGAGGGGTTCGACTTCGGCGTCGGGGCCCTGCACCGGGCCGTGGGGCGCTCCGAGGTGGAGCGCCGGGTGGCCATCAACACCATCGGCCCCTGGTGGGACGGCAACGAGGTGTGGCTGATCGTCGCCGGCGCCGCGATGTTCGCGGCCTTTCCCGGCTGGTACGCCACGCTCTTCTCCGCTCTCTACCTCGCCCTCGTGGTGGTGCTTCTGGCCCTGTTCGCCCGCGGCGTCTCGTTCGAGTACCGGGGCAAACGCGAGAGCGCGCGCTGGCGCAGCGGGTGGTCGTGGGCGCTGACGGTCGGGAGCATCCTCGTTCCGCTGCTGATCGGGATCGGGCTCGGCGACCTCCTCCAGGGCCTCCCCATCAACTCGCACCACGACTTCACCGGAACCTTCTTCGACCTCTTGACGGGCTACGGCCTGATGACCGGCGTGAACCTGCTGGTCCTGTGTCTGCTGCACGGAGCCACCTTCATGGCGCTGCGCACCACCGATGCGCTGCGGGACCGGGCCTGCGATGCGGCCCGCCGGATCGGAGCTGTCGCCATCGTCGTCAACGTCGCCTGGGTCGTGTGGACCCTGGCGGTGATCGGGGGAGGCACGGTGCCCCAGCCGACTCAGATCTTCGGCGTGCTCGCGGTGATCTTCGCGCAGCGGCTGGCCAGCAGCCACCACGATGGCTGGGCCTTCGTGGCCTCCGGCTTCGTCATCGCGGCGAGCATCGGTCAGATCTTCATCGCGCTGTACCCCAACGTGATGGTCTCGAGCACCAATCACGCCTACAACCTGACGGTCAACAGCGCCGCCGCCGGCCATTACTCACTCGTGGTGATGACAGTGACGGCGGTCCTGCTCCTACCCCTCGTGCTCCTGTATCAGGGCTGGTCGTTCCACGTGTTCCGCCGGCGCGTCACCGCACCACCGACCTCATCGACCTAGGCGGCGGTCCGTGCGCGCGCTCGACCCACGTCTCGTCCGCCGCACCCAATCGGCGCGGCCCCTGCTCGTGCTCGACGCGGCGCTCGGTGTCGGGACCGGGCTGGCCGTGCTGGCCCAGGCGACCGTTCTCGCGCGGATCGTCACCCGAGGGTTCGGGGGAGCCCGGGCCGGCAGCCTCGAGGCCGACCTCGCGCTCCTGGTGATGGCGTTCGCCGTCCGGGGCGCGCTGGCGTGGGGAATGGAGGTGGTGGGCCGCCGGGCGGCCTGGGGCGTCCTGTCAGAACTGCGGCTGGCCCTGGCCGAGAAGCGACTGCGTGACCGCCCGACCGAAGGGGACGGAGCCGAGCTCGCCGCCGTCGCGGTCCAGGGGATCGAGGGGCTGGAGGGGTATCTGGCGCGCTATCTCCCGCAGGTGGTGCTCGCCACCGTGGTGCCCGTGTTGGTCGTCCTCTGGGTGGCGGTGATCGATCCCATCTCGGCGGTGATCATGCTCCTCACCCTCCCGCTGGTGCCGGTGTTCATGTGGCTGATCGGGACCTACACCGAGGACCGCACACGGGACCGCTGGGAGGCGCTGCGCGACCTCTCCATCCATTTTCTCGACGTCGTGCGCGGGCTTCCGACCCTGCGTGCCCTCGGACGTGCGGGCTCCGAACGCGAGCGCATCGGCGCCGTCAGCGAGCGGTATCGCGCCGCGACAATGGAGACCCTGCGCATCAGCTTCTTGTCGGGGTCGGTGCTGGAGCTGGCGGCGACGCTCGGCGTCGCCCTGGTCGCTGTCGACGCCGGGCTGCGCCTGGTCAGCGGCAGCCTCGGGCTCCAGGCCGGGCTCACGGTGCTCATCCTGGCGCCCGAGCTGTACCTGCCGTTCCGGCGCTTGGGCGCTGAATACCACGCCAGCGCAGACGGTCTCGCCGTGGCGGACCGGATGTTCGCGCTCCTCGACCAGCCGGCCACGGTCGTGACCGGCGGTGCCCGACTCGCGCCGAGCCCCGCCCGGGCCACGATCAGGTTCGAGCGGGTGGCCTTATCCTACCCGGCCCGCGGGACCCCGGTGCTCGAGGGCGTCGACCTCGAGCTGTTCCCCGGAGAGACCCTCGCGCTGGTCGGCGCGAGCGGGGTGGGCAAGAGCACCGTCGCCGCCCTGCTGCTGTGCCTGCTCGAGCCGACCGCCGGCCGCATCTGTGCCGGGGACGTCGACCTGTCGCAGTGCGATCGCCTCGCGTGGAGGCGGCAGCTGGCGTGGGTCCCGCAGCACCCCACGTTGTTTCGCGGCACGGTCGAGGAGAACATCCGCCTCGCGGGAACCGACGCATCGCGGCGGCGGGTCCGCGAGGCCGCGGCGCTCGCCGGCGCGGACGAGTTCATCTCGTCGCTCCCGGACGGATACGCCACCGTCGTCGGCGACGGCGCCCGGCCCCTCTCACCGGGCGAGCGGCGCCGGATCGGGCTGGCCCGCGCGTTCGTGCGCGATGCCCCGTGCGTGATCCTCGACGAGCCGACCGCGGATCTCGATCCGCTGAGCGTGGCCATCGTCTCGGACGCCGTGCAGCGGATGCAGGACGGGCGCACGGTGCTCCTGATCGCGCATCGCCCGGAGCTGGTCCGCCATGCCGACCGTGTCGTGCACATGGCGGATGGCCTCGCCCTCCCCGACGTGGTCCGGCGGGCGGCGTGAGCGACACGCCCCCCACCCTGCTGGCGCTCGTGCGCGTGCGGCGGACCCGGCTGGCGGTGGCGTCGATCCTCGGCGCCCTGACGGTGGTGTTCGGCGTCGGGCTGATGGCGAGCGCCGGCTATCTCATCTCACGCGCGGCGCAGCGTCCGGCTGTCCTGTCGCTGATGGTGGCGATCGTCGCGGTCCAGTTCTTCGGGCTGGGGCGCCCCGCAGCACGCTACCTGGAGCGCCTCGCCTCGCACGACCTCGCCCTGCGTGTGCTCGGCCGCGTTCGCACGCGCGTGTATGAGCGGATCGAGCCGCTGGCACCGGTGCAGTTGGAGGCGTTCCGCAAGGGGGACCTGCTGTCGCGCATGGTGGCGGACGTGGATGCCCTCCAGAACCTCTACCTGCGCGGATTGGAGCCACCGTTGGTTGCCCTGCTCGCGGGCGGGGTGTCGGTCGGAGCGGCCGTCGCCGTGCTGGCGCCGGCCGGGGCGGTGCTGGCCGCCGGACTCCTGGTCGGCGGGCTGGCCGTGCCCGCCGTGTCGG
>DATJTQ010000142.1:0-39611 GCA_035503355.1 Solirubrobacteraceae bacterium | reverse complement strand
AGACCGCCCGCACCGCCTCGGCGTCGCCATCACGAAATCGCCTTCTCGTGGCCCGGTCCACCACGAATTCGGACGCTACAGGGCCTGACCTCCCACAGCCACCCCTGACCGCGACCTCGAGGGCTACGGCGCGGCGGCCGCCTGCTCCAGGCGGTCGTCGCCGAAGTACACCCGGTCACCGACGCGGACCGTCGGCACCCCCCGCACACCGTCGGAGAAGGCGCGTTCGGTGGTGGCGCGCAACTGCTCTTTGAGCTCGGGGGTCTGGATCGCCGCCAGCATCGCGTCGGCGTCGAGCCCGGCCTCGGCCGCGCAGGTGGCGAGGAGGTCCAGATCGGCGATGTCGGCGGCCTCGGTCCACTGGCGGCGGCCGACGACGTGGGCGAACTGCGCCACCCCGCGCTCGCGGGCCGCCCACGTGGCACACCGCATCGCGCTCAGCGCGTTGGCGGGCCAGTCGGGTGGCCAGTCCATGGCGGGCAGCCCGTACTCGCGAGCGCGCCGTTCGATCTCGGCCATGCCGGAGGCGCGGTCCGCGGTCAGCGCCCACGAGCCATGGCCGCGCCAGCCGAAGATGGCGCCGACCAGCACCGGCACGAGCGTCGGCGGCCGGCTGAACACCGACTCGGCGCGCTCCAGCGCCAGATAGGCGTACGGGGAGCCGAGGTCGAAGTAGAGCTCTGGGGTGGCCTCGGACATGGTGCGGACCAGAAATGGTAAGCGGGGCTTGACCTTGTCCCAAGGGCAGGCCGCACACTGCGACGCGCAACCATGATCCACAGGGAGATGAGCGAGTTGGAGCTGATGAGCATCGGAGAGTTCGCCGGCCGGTCGCGGCTGTCGCCGAAGGCGCTGCGCCTCTATGACGAGCTCGGCCTGCTGGCACCGGCGCGCGTCGACGAGAGCTCTGGCTACCGCTTCTACTCGACCGACCAACTCGAGCAGGCCGAGTTGATCGCCGCGCTGCGCCAGCTCGAGATGCCGCTGGCTCAGATCAGCACGATCGTCGGCTCAGAGCCCGCATTCGCCGCTGAGCAGATCGCGGCGTTCTGGGCCGGGGCGGAAGCCACCCACGCCATCCGCCGCCAACTCGCCGGCGCCCTCGTGGATCGACTCAGTGGAAAGAGGTCGATCATGTATGACGTCAACACCCGCACCATGCCCGAGCGCCGGATCCTGTGCCTCAAACGCCACGTCGACGGCGAAGCCGGGGCGTGGGCGCTGGGCAAGGAGTTCATCAGCATGCTCCGCGAGCGCGATCTGCCCCGCGTCGAGGGCCGCGAAGGAGCGGCCTACTGCATCTTCTGGGGCGAGGTGTCGGCCGACAGCGACGGGCCGTTGGAGTGGTGTCGCCCGGTGCCGGCCGACCACGCCGAGACCCTGGCGGCCACGATTCCGGAACTGACCCTGCGCACCGAGGCGGCGCACACCGAGGCGTTCGTCCATCTCGGACCCGGAGGTGAGACGTCGCCGGCCCAATGGCAGCTGGTCTCCGAGTCGCTGCGCGCGTGGGCGCATGAGCACGCCGCGCAGACCGTGGATCTGGGCGTGCGCATCACCTACCTGGCCACCCCGCCGATCGTCGAGACCAGCCGGCCCGACTGCGACTTCGCGGTGCCGCTGGCGGGCGTCTAGCCTCGGGCGATGACGCTGTGGCTGGGGGTCGATGTCGGTGCGGAGCGCAAGGGCTGTGACGTGGCGCTCGTCGACGAGGACGCGCTGCGGGAGCCGCGCGCCGCGTCTGCGCGCCCGACGGGGTCGCCGCCATCGAGGTCTTTCCCACGGCGTCGTGGACGCGCTGGTGCGGGCCGCGTGGCGGGCGCAGCCGGGCGGACTGGACCCAGGACGGCCTGGCGCACCTGACGAGCGACCGCCTGTCCGGCGCGCCGCGACGGACCAACCAGGATCAGCGCGACGCCATCGCCGCCGCGGTGACCGCGCGCCAGCACACTCAGGGGCTCACCGAGCCGATCGGGGAGATCGTCGTCCCCGCTACCTCAGGTCCGCACTCCAGCGCTCCTCGATCCCGGCCACGCGCCACACCACCAGCGCGATCGCCCACGTCGCCACGAAGAGGCCGACGATCACGTAGCCGAGCGTGTTGATGTTGAGCTGCGCCACCGCCGTCCAGAAACCGCCTCGCAGGCCGAGCTCGCCGGCCGCCAAGCCCAGCAGCTCCGCCGTGCCGACGAGGAACGCCACCGCGACCGACAGCCCGGTGATCGTGAGGTTGTAGAAGACCTTGCGCACCGGTGCCGCGAAGGCCCACCCGTAGGCGAAGTTCATGAACGACCCGTCGATGGTGTCCAGCAGCGACATGCCGGCGGCGAACAGGATCGGTAAACAGAGGATCGCGTAGAAGGGCAGGCCGGCCCCGGCGGCCCCAGCGGCCAGGAAGAGCAGCGCGACCTCGGTGGCCGTGTCGAAGCCCAGGCCGAACAGCAGGCCCAGCGGGTACATGTGCCACGGGCGGCGCACCATCCGGGCAAAGCGGCCGTAGACGCGGTTCATGAGGCCGCGGGAGTTGAGCTGGCGCTCGAGCTCGGCCTCGTCGAAGGAGCCGCGCCGCATGTCGCTGAAGACCCGCAGGATCCCCAGCAGCACCACGAGGTTCAGCGCCGCGATCACGTACAGGAAGCCGCCGGAGACACCGGTCCCGATCAGGCTCGTGACGTGATGGAGGGCGGAGCCGCGGTTGCGCACGGGCGCGGCCAGCGCCCGGATCCCCACCGCGAAGAGCACCGCCAGCCCGAACACGATCGACGAGTGCCCGAGCGAGAACCAGAACCCGACGCTGAGCGGCCGTTGGCGCTCGGCCATCAGCTTGCGGGTGGTGTTGTCGATGGCGGAGATGTGATCTGCGTCGAAGGCGTGACGCAGGCCCAGCGTGTACGCGGTCAGCCCGAGGCCGACGGTGAACGCCCCCGAGCCGCCCAGCGCATAGTGGTGCGGCGCCACCACCACGATGAGGATCACGAAGCCGACGACGTGCAGGCCGATGACCACGGCGCCCATGCCGGCCAGCGAGCGCCACTCGCGCCGGGTCAGCGCCCAGCGGCGCGCTTGGACTGTGCTGCGTTGCATTGCTCCCTCCAGTATCCGGATCCAGGCCGGGCGCCCGCCGCATGGGGGGCGCCCGGGACTGGTCTGTGCTCAGCCTCAGACGAGGAACAGCTCGGTGACCTCACCCTCGGACACCGTCACCGTCGTACGGGGCGTCGTCTCGTCGGCCCACACCACGTAGTCACCCGCGTCGAGGCTGCCGAAGATCGCCGTGAGCTTCGGCCCGGCCTGCGTCGAGCGCTCGTGCACGCCCGTGTGCACCCGATGACCGCCGCCATCGACACGGCCGATCTCGATCTCGGTGCCGCGGTAGCGCTCGCTGGGGTAGATGACGAGCGCGCCGCGGCCCTCGCCGATGTCCAGCGCCACGCTGGCGCTGGCGGCATGGTGAGACGCGAGGTCCTCGGTGGGGTGCTCATGGACGTGCCCGTTGGTCGCGGCGGTCATGGTGGCCATGTCGGTCACGCCGCCAGCGGCTTGGTGGCAAAGCCGCTCACCGGTGTCCCCAGGTACGGGAACTGCGGCAGGTACGTGGTGCTGGAGTCGGTCAGCCCGTCGGTGATGGCGTTCACCGCCGCGTCCGGCGTGTAGCTGGGGTTGACCAGCGGATAGGTGAGCCCGGCGATGGCCCGCAACTCGATGCTGACCACGTCATCGAACACGCGCCGCCCGTTGGGGAAGCCCGCGGCATCGCCGGCCACCAGCCCGAGCGGATTGACCTTGGCGCTCGGCGTCGGGGGGATGGCGAGGTTGAGCCGGAGCTGATCAGCCATGGTGTTCCCGGTGAAGTTCTGGAAGCCGGGGACGATGCCGGCGGGGAGCCCCGTCAGCAGGATGGCCACCAGATCGGCCCGCGCCGCCTTCAGCCCCGCCAGATTCGGGAACACTCCGGGATACAGGACCGGGAGCAGCGCGGCCAGCTCGGGGTGCTGGACGTACTTGGCGAACTGGCTGTCCTGCGAGGCGGGCAGCGCGTTCCAGCGGTCCTTCTCGCCCATGGGGACGATGACCTCGTTGAACAGTGGGTTGCCCAGGCGCGACACCTGCACCCACGGGCCCGCCTCAAACGCGAAACCCGGCTCGCGGACCACGGCACGCCGGCGCCTGGCCGCCGCCCACACTCCGATGACGGCCTTCTGCGACATCGGGTTGGCCGGGACCGATCCGTCCTTGGTGACTTGCGAGATCGGGATCTTCAGCGCGATCGAGTGCACGCCGAAGTCGTTGGTGGCGTTGACCCCCGGGGCCGGCGGCACCATCGAGGCCAGGTGCAGGTTCTGCAGCGGGCGCAGGTCGCCGAGATCGAAGATCGCGCCCAGGTCGACGTAGAACCCCTCCAGCCGCTGCCCGGCGAACACGGTGTGTCCGCCCGAGATCGGGTGGATCGCCTGCGAGGCCAGGGCCGCGTAGTTGGGCGTCGAGGAGGGTCCGATGTTGCACGGCGGGCAGGCCAGTCCGCCGGCCAGGACACGCTCGCGCCCGGACCGGCAGTCAACGCGGGTCACTGTGTAGAACTGGCGGCGGTTCCAATTGGGGCTGTCGATCGCGGCGATCGGCCCCGTGTTGTAGAGGAACGTGTCCGGGTTGCGAACCTGCGTGGTGAACTCGAACTGATAGGTGATGTCCGGCTGGCCGTCGGCGTTGTTGTCGATATGGATCTCGTACAGGACGTCGTCGCCGAACTCGAAGAAGTTGGGTCCCCCGAAGGGGGCTTCGAGCGGCAGGTAGTTGGAGATGATGGTCACGGTGCCCGGGTCGTCCGGGCTGACGAATGCGTAGGTGTCGGTGTTGTCGGCGACCGGGTCCTTGCTGATCGCCGGCGCCTCGCGATGAGACGACATGCTCTACCTCCGGTGGGTGTGAATGAGGACGTGTGCGGTGCGCTGCGTGCGGCGGCTCAGCGAGCGGCGCGAGCGATCGCGGCGGCCAGCTTGCGATCGTGGACGTGTACCTCGCGGTCGCCCGTCAGCACCGAGATATCTCCCTTGCGGGGGTCGCGGATGTAGGCCACCACCGCCCGGGATCCCGGCTCGTCGGCGTGGGCGTCGGCCTGATCGGCGAACAACGCGCCGATCATCGTGATGCCGGCGCTCGCCGCCGCGGAGTTCTTGACGAACCCGCGCCTGGTGAGGTCACTCATGGTTCCTCCTATGGGGTTGTGCGCCGAGCGACCGATCCATTGCCCCGTTCGCCTCCCACGGCGCCGCTCGTGCCCGCGGCCCGGTCCGGTCCTCGACTCTCTCTCTCACCCCGCCCTACGGTGCGCGCGAATGAGCGGATCACTGCGTTCACGGGAAAGTCACGCGCGGGCGCGACGGCACGCCCCATCGCTTATGGTGAGGCGCCATGGCCGCGATGAAATGGTGGGGCTGGGGAGAGGACGGCGTCCAGTTCACGCACGAGGACAAGCCGGATCTCGCTCCCTTCATCGAGCGCGTGCTCGGTATCCGCGTCGGCGCGCCGACGGCGACGCCGGTGCGCTTCGAGGATCTGCCGGTGGCCGAGCCCGATCTGCCCGACGGGCTGCGCGAGGCGCTGGAGAAGGCCGTGGGCCCCGACGCCGTCTCGGTGCAACGGTTCGACCGCGTCGTCCACGCGCGCGGCAAGTCGCTGCGCGACCTCATCCTGCAGCGCCGCGGCGAGCTTCCCCGGGTTCCCGATGCCGTGGTCCGGCCCGCCTCAGAGCATCAGGTCAGCGCCGTCATGCGCGCCGCCCTTGACCACGACGCGGTGCTCATCCCCTTCGGCGGCGGCTCCTCGATCTCGGGCTCGCTGGAGGCGCCGGGTGACGAGACACGGCCGGTGATCTCGGTGGATCTGGCTCGCCTGGACCGGCTCCTGGAGATCGACGGCCCCTCCCGGCTGGCCCGCGTGCAGGCCGGCGTCTCGGGCCCCGATCTCGAGGCGCAGCTGGCGGCCCGCGGCTACACCCTGGGTCACTTCCCCGACTCGTTCACGCACTCGACGCTCGGCGGCTGGATCGCCACGCGCTCCTCGGGGATGCAGTCGGACCGCTACGGCGACATCGCTGACCTGACCAAGGGCCTGCGCGTCGTCACCCCGTCGGGCACCCTCGTCACCCGGCCGGTGCCGGCCATGTCGACCGGACCGAGCGTGCGCCAGATGGTGCTCGGCTCAGAGGGCCGGCTGGGGATCATCACCGAGGCCACCGTGCAGGTGCGGCGGCTGCCCGAGAAGCGGGTCATCCTCGGCTACCTCTTCCCCACCTTCGCCGCCGGCCTGGCCGCCATGCGCGCCATTGCCGAGAGCGAGTGCAGCGTGTCGGTGACGCGCGTCTCCGACGCTCACGAGACCCAGTTCTCCTTCGCCACCCGCAAGGCCCCGACGATGGTGGACAAGCTCCAGTCGCGCGCGCTGCGCGAGTTCCTGGTCCGCCGGATGGGCTTCGACCTCGAGGCGATGGCCCTCTCGTTCATCGGCTTCGAGGGCAGCGAGGCCCACGTCGCGCGCGAGCGCAAGGCGGTGGGCAAGATCGTCAAGGCCCATGGCGGCCTCTGCATCGGCTCGGGCCCCGGCGCGCTGTATGACCAG
Organism: Solirubrobacteraceae bacterium; assembly: GCA_035503355.1. Lineage (GTDB taxonomy): Bacteria > Actinomycetota > Thermoleophilia > Solirubrobacterales > Solirubrobacteraceae > Palsa-465. The sequence continues at coordinate 32,996 of DATJTQ010000142.1, read as the reverse complement.
AAGAAGTTCGACACCCCCTACATCCGCGACTTCCTGCTGGACCGCGGGGTGGCCGGCGACGTGTCGGAGACGGCGATGCCGTGGAGCCTGCTCGCACCGGTCTACGACGCGGTGATCGCCGCCGCCGAGGGCGCCTTCGCTGACCTCGGGGTCATCGGCTACATCATGTGCCACCTCTCCCACAGCTACCACGCGGGCGCGTGCCTGTACTTCACCTTCGCCTTCTCGCCGTCGCCCGGCGGCGACCTGCTGGGCGAGTACGACGTGGTCAAGTCCACCATCCAGCAGACCTTCGTGGACAGGGGCGCCACGCTCTCGCACCATCATGCGGTGGGCACCGAACACGCCCGCTGGCTGGGCCAGGACATCTCCGAGCCGGGTGTCGAGATGCTGCGGGCCCTGTTTGAGGGCACCGACCCGGGGCGGCACCTGAATCCCGGCAAGATCGTCTGAGCCGCATCGCGAGCGCCGGCCCCCCGGGTCCCGGGGAGACGTGCCTCGACTGATGCACCGTATGCGGGCTTATTTTTGGGTCACGTCCCGCGAGGGCGTGAGATCGCGCGCGCGGCCGGATGGAGAATGTCCGTTGACCGGCATGGACACCGACGCGCTACGCCGGGGCGTAGCGATGGTGCAGCCCGAGCGAGTTGCCGGCCGGGTCCAGGAAGATCGCCTGGTGACAGACGCCGCTGTCAAAGACCTCGGTGACGAACTGGACGCCCTGGGCCGCGAGCTGCTCGCGCGCGGCGGCGACGTCGTCGACGTGGAGCGCGATGGGCAGAGCGTTGGGCCGGAAATCCTGGCCGAACGCGGTGGGCTCCATGAGCGCCAGGGTCAGGTTGCCGGCCTGGAACTCGACGCCGGGCATCTCCCCCCACCGCTTGACGAAGGGGAGGCCCAGGGTGGTGCCGTAGAACGCGACGGACTCGTCGATGTCGCGCGCGGGGACGGCGACGAAGTCAACCCCCGTCACCAGCGCTGCTCCCGTGTCGGTGGTCTCGGTCATGCTCTCGCTCTCCTTTACCGGTCGCGCCCGTCGAGCCGAATCGTCCACGGCTGCACGGACTCCACTTGCAGATGCGTCTCGTTCCACGGGTCGCGCCGCAGCATCTCGCGGATGGCCTCCTCGGACACGGCGTCGACGGCATGCACGACACGGCGCTCGTCGCCCAGCGGGCCCCCCAGGACGATGAACCCCGAGTCGACGAGCCCGTCCATGAACGCCGCGTGCTCGGCCCAGCCGGTCTGCTCTTCGAGCGGGCGTCCGGATTGCCACTCGGGCCCGGTACGCGTGACCACCACGTGGAACATGGGCATGCGCGGGTTCTAGCAGTATGGTCACCGGCCATCCGCGTGCGCCCGCTCATCGCCCTGGGATGTGGCCTGGTCGCCATGGCCGGACCGGCGGCAACGGCGAGCGCGTTCTCCGACCCGCCCGCCAACCGCCAGCTCAGCCAGGCCACCGTGCGCGCGTGCCAGTCGGGGCCCAGCGGGGCCGCCTGCCAGAGCGCGGCCCTGGCTGATCTCAACGCGGCACGAGCCGCGGAGGGCGTCGGCCCGATGCAGCTGCCGGGGGACTTCGGCTCGCTCACGGTGCCCCAGCAGCTCCTGGTCCTCTCCAACCTCGAGCGCGTCGACCGCGGTCTGGTGGCGGTGATCGGGCTGTCGGGCCCGCTCGACCAGGACGCGCTCACCGGCGCGCAGAACGACGCCGACCCGATCCCGAGCCAGGTCAACGGGGACACCTGGACCTCCAACTGGGAGGGCGGCTACGCCTCGCCGCTGGAGGCCGACTTCGAATGGATGTACGACGACGGCTACGGCTCAGACAACGTGGACTGCAATGCGCCGACCGCGCCCGGCTGCTGGGGCCACCGCCACGACATCCTGTGGCCGCTCGACGCGCCCCCCGTCATGGGCGCCGCCGAGGCGCAGGGCCAGTTCGGCGCCTCGGAGGCCGAGCTGTTCATGGGCGGAGACAGCCAGACCGCACCCGGCCAGGCCGACGCCCCGCTGGCCCCGACCTGGGCCACCATCGCCACGACGCTCCCGTTCGCGGTCACGCCGTCGGCGCTGGCGTTCACCGCCACCCAGACCTCGGCCCCGCTGACCGTCGCGGTATCCGGGGAGAACATGAACATCGCCGCGGCGCTCCCCGCCGGCTCCGACGGCTGGTCAGTGAGCCCGTCCACCTGCGCGGTCACCGCGGGCTCGAGCTGCACCTTCACGGTCTTCGCCGCACCGGCCGCCGCCGGCACCACCCCCACCCTCACCCTTCAGGGCCCCAACGGCGCCCAGCAGGTGGCGCTGTCCAAGCCGGGCACCGCCACGTTGCGCGTGACCTCTCCCTCCGGGGCGACGCTGCGCGCCGGCTCGGCGGCGCGGACGATCGTCGCGGGCTCCTTCACCACCATCGCCGGCACCCTGCAGCGGGCCGCCGGCGCGGGAGCCGGTGGCCTCGCCGTCGCGCTGACCGCCCGGACCGCCGGCGCCAGGACGGTGAGCACCGTCGCCCGCGCGACCACCACCGCGGCCGGTGCGGTGAGCTTCCGCGTCAGCCCGCGCGTGGACACCACCTACGCCCTGGTCTTCGCCGGAACCCCCGCTCTCAGCCCCGCCTCCGGCGCGCCGGTCAGGATCGACGTGGCGCCGAGGATCACGGCCCGGTGGGCGCGCGGAGCCCGCGCGACGAGCGCCGCGCACCTGATCGGCACGGTCACCCCGGCACCGGGCGCGCATCGCCTCGCCCTGCAGATGAGGCGTGGGCGCGGTTGGGTCACGGTCGCGCGCACCCGCGCGAGCCGCAACGGCCGGTATCGCTTCACCGTCCGCCCCCGCGCCCGCGCCGCGTCGCGCTATCGGGTGATGCTGCCCGCCACCTCCACCCACGCGCGCGGGCTGTCCGCGACCCGCGCGCTGCAGGCATCGTGACCATCGACCTCCCCTGCGACGCCGACATCCGGTGCAGGGCGGAGACGATCTTCGACCTCATCGTCGACCTGCGCCACCAGGACCGGTGGCTGGGGAAGTCATCGTCGTTTCGCGGCACCAACGAGATCTCCCCGGGTCCGGTGGCGCTCGGCACCACCTACCGCGAACCCGGCCCCTTCGGGGTGCGCAACGGGACGGTGACGGAATTCGAGCGTCCGACGCGGCTGGCCTTCCATCAGCCGATGACGATGCGGCTGCATGCGGGGACGGTCGACATCCTGATGCGCTACGTGCTCACCCCCGCGGCGGAGTCGACGCACGTGCACCGCGTCGTCACGATCGGCATCCCACGGTCGCTGAAGCTGGTGCAGCCGGTCCTGCTCCGCGCGTTCACCCACGAGAGCCGCCGCACCCTGCTCGCGCTGAAGGCATACGCCGACACGCTGGCCTAGCCTCGCGGCGATGGCATCGGGCCCGTACAGCGTGCTGCTGCGCTCCCCGGCGGTGCGCTGGCAGGCGCTCGGGGGGCTGCTGGCCCAGATGACCCAGGGCGCGGGTGGCATCGGGATCATCCTGGTCATCCGCAGCCAGCACGGCTCCCTGGCGCTGGCGGGCGCGGTGGTGGGCGCGGTGTCGATCGCCGGCGGCCTGGCTCGGCCCGCGCAGGGCCGGTTCATCGACCGGCGTGGCCCCCGCGGGCTCATGACGGCCACCGGCATCATCCACCCGGCGGCCGTCGTCGCCATCGTCGTGCTCGCCGACGCCGGCGCGGCGGGCGGTGCGCTGGTGGCGCTCGGGGTGGTGGCCGGCGCTGCACTGCCACCGGTCTCCGCCTGCATGCGCGTCGCGTGGGGCGCGGCCAGCGACGATGGGGACCGCACCTCGGCCTACAGCCTCGTCTATCTCACGCAGGAGCTCTCGGTCCTCACCGGGCCGCTCCTGCTCTCCATTGTCGTGGCCACGACGAACGCGTCGGCGGCGCTCATCACCGTCGCCGCCGTGACCGGCGTGGGCACGCTCGGCTTCGCCGCCTCGCTGCCCTCCACGCTGAGGGCCGCCGGGACCTCGTCGCGTGAGCATGGCGGGGCGGTCCTGCGCGCCCCCGGCGTCCAGGTCCTCGTCCCGGCCGCCGGGCTCATCGGAGCGGTCATCGGCGGGCTCGTGGTGGGCGTGCCGACCTTCGCCACCGAGCATCACGCGCCGGCGGCCAGCGGCCTGCTGATGGCCATCGTCTCGGTCGGAGGGATCATCGGCGCAGCGGTCTACGGCGCCCGGCGCTGGCATGCGGCCCCCACCAGCCGGCTGCTGGCGCTCCTCGCCGCCCTCACGGTGGCGACGGCGCTCGCCGTCGCGGCGCCGGATCTGGTGGTCCTCGGCGCCGCGCTCGCGCTGGTCGGGCTCCCGTTGAACCCGAGCCTGACCACGGTCTCGCTGCTGCTGGACTCGCACGTGTCGGCGGCGAGCGCCACCGAGGCGTTCGGCTGGCTGTCCACGGGCATCGCCAGCGGCACGGGCCTGTCGAGCGCGCTGGCGGGCGCGGTCAGCCATCCCGGCGATCCGCGACCGGCCTTCGTCGTCGCCGCGGTTGCGGCGGTGGCGGCGGTGCTGCTGGTGGCGGCGTCGCGGCGGCGGCTCAGCGCCCCCGCGGTCTACTCGCGGTAGCGCAGCCCGTCGAGGGCGATGTCGAGGATGTGCTCGATCTGCCCCGGCTCGGCCCCCTGGATCTTGGCGATCCCGCCGACCATCTGGATCATGTCGGAGAGGCTGATGTCGGGGCGCACCACCCCGGCCGCGTGGGCACGCTCGAGCAGCGGCTCGCCGGCCTCGTACATCATGGTGCGACAGCTCTTGAACAGCGGCGCGTCGCGGTCCATGTAGTCCAGCAGCTCGGCGGCCAGCGCCTGCTTGGTGGCCATGTAGCTGACGAAGCGGCGCAGCCAACCCACCAGTGCGTCCCACGGCTCGAGGTCCCCGAGGTCGTCGGCGGCGTTACAGAGACCCTCCAGCTCGCCGACATAGACCGCCTCGAGCAGAGCCTGGCGGTTGGGGAAGTTGCGGTACAGGGTTCCGATGCCGACCTCGGCCCGCCGGGCGATCTCCTCCAGCGACGTGGATGTGCCGCCCTCGGCGAAGGCCTCGCGCGCGGCCGCGACCACCTTGTCGTAGTTGCGGCGCGCGTCCGCACGCTTGGGACGGGTGACGAGGATCTGGGTGGGGGTGTCGGTGGCGCTCATGTGTGTCGTTGATGTTATTTCGCTTGACAAACCGGAGGGTCCCTCCGCTATAGTAAACGGAGGTCGCCTCCACATAGTTCTGGAGGTGCCCTCCATTTTACCACCGACCCATCCGCCCCCTCAACTTTTTGGATTGCATGAACCTCTCACCCACACCCACATCCATCCCCACCAATGACCGCCGGTGGATGGCCCTCGTGGTTGTCTGCCTGGCGCAGCTCATGATCGTGCTCGACACCACGATCGTGAACGTCGCCCTCCCGTCGATCCAGCGCGACCTGCATTTCAGCCAGGGCAACCTCACCTGGGTCGTCAACGCGTTCCTCCTGACCTTCGGCAGCTTCCTGCTGCTGGCCGGGCGGCTCGGCGACCTCATCGGCCGCAAGCGCGTGTTCCTGGCCGGGCTCGTCGTCTTCACCGCCGCCTCGCTGCTATGCGGCGTGGCTCCGAGCCAGGGCCTTTTGATCGCCGCCCGCTTTGTCCAGGGCGTCGGAGCCGCGATGCAGGCCTCGGTAATCCTGGCCATCATCGTCACCGAGTTCCCCCAGCCCCGCGAGCGCGCTCGGGCCATGAGCGCCTACGTGTTCACCGCCGTGGCCGGCGGCTCACTCGGCCTCCTGGCCGGCGGCATCCTCACCGAGGCGCTGAGCTGGCACTGGATCTTCTTCGTCAACCTTCCCATCGGCCTGGCCGCGATGGCCTTCGGCCGCCTCCTCATCCCCGAGGACAGCGGAATCGGCCTCGAGCACGGCGTCGACTGGCTCGGCTCCGTCCTGGTCACCCTGTCGCTGATGACCGCGGTGTACGCGATCGTCCAGGTCTCCAACCACGGTTGGGGCTCCTCGCAGGTCCTCGGCTTCGGCGCCGTGGCGGCCGTCCTCATGGCCGCGTTCGTCACCCTCGAGGCCCGGATCGAGAACCCGATCATGCCGCTGCGCATCCTGCGCCTGCAGGGCCTGGTCACGTCAAGCGTGGTGCGGGGCCTGCTGGTGACCGGCATGTACTCGACGTTCTTCCTGGGCACCTTGTACCTGGAGCACGTGCGCCACTTCAGCGCGCTGCAGACCGGCCTGGCCTTCCTGCCGTGGACGGTCACCGTCGGGATCCTCTCGACGGGCGTGACCGCCCGTCTGGTGGAGCGCTTCGGTCAGATGCGCGTGCTCGTCCCGGGGCTGGTCAGCGTGATCGTCGGGCTCCTGCTGCTGCGGAGCGCCGGCGCCTCGACCAGCTTCTTCCCCACCGTGTTCTTCGCCAACTTCGCCATCGGACTGGGCATCGGCAACGCCTTCATGCCGCTGCTGCAGATCGCGATGGCCGACGTCCCGGCGCGGGATGCGGGACTGGGCTCGGGCATCATCAACGTCTCCCAGCAGGTGGCCGGCGCCCTGGGGCTGGCGGTGCTCGGCACCGTGGCCACCAGCCACTCCAAGACCCTGCTGGCCCAGCATCACACCGTCGTCGACTCGCTGCTCGGCGGTTACCACCTCGCCTTCGGGATCGGCGTTCTGGCGGTTGTCGCCGCCATCGGAACCGCCGTCACTCTCCTGCGCTCCCCGGTCTCCGAGGAGGCCGAGGAGCAGACCGAGGCGGTGGCCCTCGTCGCCGAAGAGCCTTCGACGCCATTTGAAAGGCAGGCTGCATGACTCCGACCACATCAACCCTCCCCCCTCGCCGCCCGGGAGGCGCGCGGGTTCCGTTTTCCGCGCGTCCGAACACCGGCCTCACCCGGCGGCGTCCCTCTCCGCAGGGTGAGGTGACCCGGCTGGCGGAGGCGGTGCGCATGGAGGCCGCCGCCCTGGAGGCCGGGCGCCGGCTGCGCCACACCGGGCGGGTGAGCCTGCCCGTCCGGACACGGTCACATAACGAAGGCGCCTCCCCGCGCTAAAGACGCATCGGCGCCGCGCTCCGCCCCCACGGAGCGCGGCCCTACGTCAGCGGCTTGGCGAACCAGTGCTCGGCGTAGGGCTCATCGTTGAACGCGGGCACCTCGGCATAGCCGGCGAAGCGATACAGGGCGATCGCCTCGACGAGCGCCGCGTTGGTCTCCAGCCGCGCCTCCTCGGCGCCGCTGTCGCGAGCCAGCTGCTCGAGCTCGCGCAGCAGTCGCCGCCCGATGCCCAGCCCCCGGGCGGACTCGGCCACCCACATGCGCTTGATGTCCGTCGGTCCACCGGGCAGGTGCTTGACCGCCCCGCAGCCGATCGGCTCGCCGCCCAGGTAGGCGACGAGAAACGCGCCTGCCGGTGCCCTGACCTCGTGGGGCTCGGCGGTGGAGCCGCTGCGAGGATCGAAGGGCCGGTCAGAGCGCCGGCCCAGTTCGGCGTAATACGCACGCAGGCACCGCCGCGCGTCAGCGTGCTCAGGGTCGACGATGCGGGTCTCGACCAGCGAGGCGGTGATGAGGCGCTCCACCGACCGCATCGCCGCGAGCAGCTGCTCCCGCTGCCCGGGGGCCAGCGGGTCCAGGATCGAGCGGGCGAGCGCGTCGCTGCGGTCATCGAGGACCTGGCACTCCCGCCCGCCGGCCTCCGTCAGCCTCGCCACCCGGACGCGCGCGTCGGCGGGGCTGGGGCACACGTCGACGAGCCCCTCCCCCTCGAGGCCGCGCAGGACGCGGCTCAGCTGACCGGAGTCCATCCCCAGCCGGGCCCGCAGCGCGAGGACCTCGGCGCCCTCGGCGCCGATCTCCCACAGCACGCGGCAAGCCGAGAGCGGCCGTGAGCGCGCCAGGTAGTGGTCCGTGAGGGCGCCCACGCGCTGGGTCACCGCGCGGTTGAAGCGCCGGACCTGGTCAACCTCGGCGGTGGACATTCTCTGATATTAGTCAGAGAATGTGCCGCGCGCTTACGGCGCCCGGCCGCCCGCCGCCGATGAGCGCTCGCGCGGGAACCTAGGCGAGCTCGGCGACCGCCTCGACCAGGCGGTCGACGTCGGCGGCGGTGTTGTAGAGCACGAGGCTGGCCCGCACCGCGCCCCCCGCGTCCTGCAGGCCGAACCGGTTCATCAGCTCGTAGGCGTAGTTGTCGCCGTTCCAGACCGAGACGCGACGCTGCGCCAGGTGTTCGGCCACCGCCAGCGGCGTGTGGCCCTCCACCACGAAGGACAGCGTTGAGGTCCGCCGGGCCGGCGCGGGGAGAACGCGCACGCCGTCGATCGAGGCCAGGCCGTCCAGCGCGTGGCGCAGGAGGCCGGCGAGGTATGACTCGACCGCGGTGAGCGCGACCACCAGACGGTCGCGCCGCGTGGCACCGGCCTCGGCGTCGGTGAGCCCGGCCAGCCAGTCGACCGCCGCCGTGATCCCCGCCTGCAGCTCGAACGCCGGGGTTCCGCGCTCGAAGCGGTCCGGCACGGCGTCGTCGGCGGGAGCGAGCTTGGCCGGCGTCACGCGCGCCAGCAGCTCGGGGTCGGCGACCACCGCCGCCGCGTGCGGCCCGAACAGCTTGTAGGTCGAGAAGGCGTAGAAGTCGGCTCCCAGCGCCCGCATGTCGGTGGGGACATGCGGCGTCGCGTGTACCCCGTCGACGTAGACCAGCGCGCCCGCCGCGTGCGCGCGCTGCGCGATGGCGGGAATGTCGGGACGGCTGCCGATGGCGTTGGACGCCGCGGTGACCGCGACCACCCTCGTGCGCTCCCCCACCAGCTCGTCGAAGTGCTCGGCGGGCAGCTCCCCGGTGCTCGGGTCAAATTCGGCCCAGCGCACCGTCGCTCCCGTCCGCTGCGCCGCGAGCACCCAGGGGCGGATGTTGGCGTCGTGATCAAGGGAGGTGACCACGACCTCGTCGCCCTCGGACCACCCGTGCGACAGCGCATCGGCCATATGGAAGGTCAACGTCGTCATGTTGGGCCCCAGAACCACGCCCTGGGGCCAGCCGTTGACCAGGTCAGCCACCGCCTGGCGAGCCTCCTCGACGATCGCGGTGCTGCGCTCACTGGCCGCAAAGGCGCCGTGCACATTGGCCATGCCGTCGCGCAGAGCTGCCGCGATGGCCTCGATCACCGCGGTTGGGACCTGCGTGCCGGCGGCGCCGTCCAGCGGAGCCCAGTCGTCGGACAGTCCCGGGAACTGCGCCCGGATGCTCTCGATCGGCCGGTTCAGCGCGCTCATTCGGCGCCGTATTGTGCCCGACTCGCCGACTGGCGCACGGTCAGCGGGCAGCGCGTCATGAGCAGCCGAATAGCTTCACGCGCGCCATCACTCTCTCCCATCCGCTCTCCGCCACCGTGTACCGGCGCTGGAAGCTGGCGATGGTGCGGGTGAGCACGGCCTTGGTGGGCGCGCCCGAGATGACACGGGCGACCTGGAGGAGCGTCCGCGAGCCCGCCCGGTCGCTGGCGATGGCGGCGGCCCATTGCGACCGCAGCGCCGCGGGAAGCCGCAGCTTGGCGAAGGCGTCATCAGCTTGCAGACTGAGCCGCCCCCACACCGACTGGTAGTTGACATAGGCGCGTTCGGTCTGCGCCAGCGTCGCTCCGGGGCCCGCCGTCGGGCCGGCCGCCAGCGCGGTACGCGCGGCGGTGTTGAAGCGGGTGCACACCGCCACCGCCGACCGGCGCCACTGTGCCTCACCGGCGAGGGCGGCGGACCGGTTGAGATACATCCGGCGATCGGCGGCGTCGTAGGTGATGTCGAACCTGAAGTAGGCGCCGATCCCCGTGTCCATGAGCGCCAGGTCCCCTCCGGAGGTGAGGACGAGGTCGTCGGATCTGGAGGAGCCGCTGGTGAACGACCACAGCGGCGTGGTGTCGTTCGCTGACCGCCACGCGGTGACCGTCTCGCCGCCCGGGAGCTCCGCGGACGGCGCGGCCGCGGTCGCTGAGAAAAGCGCGGCGTTGGTGGATCCGGTGTCAAACGCGGTGGGTACGCACGTGCGCCGACCCGCGCCGATTAGCCAGCACATGGTCGGCAGGCCGGCGGCATCCGCGGCCGGCCCGGGCGCCGGAGCACCCGACACCCCGGTCAGCCCGCCGTCCGGAGGCAGCTGCGGTTGCGTCGGAGCGGGGACCAGCCCCGGCGGCAGCGACGAAATGGCGCTGGAGCCCGCCAGCGAGAAGGAGGCGGTGGGGTCGGCTGGGATCGGGGCCCCGAGCTCGAGCGTCCCGCGGGTGGGGCCCAAGGCGATGCTCCACGCCGTCCCGTGGCCGCCGGGCAGGCTGGTCAGCGGGTTGGTGAGCGAGAACTGGGGATCGATGCGGACGCCCAGGATCCCGTCGACCCCCGGCTCGAGCCACGAACCGCAATGAGGCGAGGTGGCCAGGCACGTCGTCGAGTCCACGATCCCCATCGCCACCGGCTGGCTGGTGGTGAGCCCGCCGACCGTCACGCGGGCGAGCGCCTGCCGCCCCTGGGTGACGTTCCCGCCGCCCCACTTCTCGGTCAGGTTGCCCAGCTTAATGGCGTGGCTGCCGGCCGGCAGGTCCTTGGCCAGGATGACCAGGCCGGTCGAGCCCGTGTCCAGCAGGACCGGCACCGGGCGGCTGTCGCCGATCCGGACGCGGACGACCGGAAGCACGCCGGTCGGACCGCCGGGCCAGCCGCGGAGCTCGATGGGGACACGGACGGGCGCGACGTGGGGCGCGCTGGGGCGTGCGATCGCGATGACGGCGAGCACCGCAGCCGCCACCGCGATGATCGCCAGCGCGCGACCTCGGTACACCGGCCTCAACTCATCCTCTGCGGGCATCGATCCATCCTCGGACATCGTGTGACATCCGCCGGCAGCGCAGGCGGCGTCGGCCCCAGCCCTCCTATCGGCGACGAGCGCGCCGCGCTCCACCTCAGCCGGGAATCTGGCCGATCAGACGACCGGACGACCGGACGACCGGCGCTGAGGCGGCCGGGCGGTCAGGCGGTCAGCCGGTCAGGCGGTGGAGTGGTCGCCGTCCAGGAGGTGCTGCGCGGTGGCGTTGGTCCAGGCCAGCGCCTCGAGGTAGTGCTCGGGGGCGGCGGGAACGAGCGCGCGGGCCCGGCGGAACTCACCCTCCTCCATGGCCGCGACGCAGTCGAGCAGGCGCCCCGGCCCGCTGCGGTTGATCAGCGCGTCGCGCATCTCCGAGGGGAAGGGGAGTGACTGCACGACGCTGCGCATCGGCCGGTCAGTGAGCGCGTCGACCACGGAGAACAGCCCGAGCGCGAACAGCTCTGAGGCCGGGCCGTCCTCGTCCTGGCCGGTCAGCTGGCAGAACCGGGCGCGGACCAGTGCGGTGATGAAGAGCTCACGGGGCTTGCCGCCGATCTGGGCGAGGATCATCATCGTCGTCCAGCTGCGCACGTTGTCGATCCCGAGCATGGCCACCGCCTGCATCACCGTGCTCACCGGCTGGCGCAGGCTGAAGTAGGCCGAGTTGATGTAGCGCAGCAGGCGGTAGCTGAGCGCGACGTCGGTCGAGATCACCCGGTCCAGCGCGGCGAGGTCGACGGCGGGATCCTGGACGTCGGCGGCAAGCTTGAGCAGAGCCAGCTTGTTGGGCGCCACCGAGGTGCCCTCGATGATCTCAGGGCGGCAGAAGAAGTAGCCCTGAAAGAGATGGCACCCGGCGGCCAGCGCGACCTCGAAGTCTGCGTGATCCTCGAGCTTCTCGGCCACCAGGGTCAGGTGATGGCGGGAGAGGTCGTGGGCGAGACGGGTGAGTCCCTCCGCGCCCAGCGCACGCAGGTCGAGCTTGACGATGTCGACCTTGGGCAGCAGGGGCTCGATGTCGGGCGTGAGGGTGAAGTCGTCGAGGGCGACCTGGTAGCCCCCGGCGCGCAGGTGGGCCAGCGCGTCGATGAGGGCATCGTCGACCAGCTGGTCCTCGAGGAGCTCGAGCACGACTCGATCGGGCGGAATGGTCTCGGCAAGGCCTCCCAGCACGAACTCGCGGGTGACGTTGATCCAGGCGCGCCGCGCGTCGACGAGCCGCTCAAGCTCGATCTCGGTCATGGCGCGCAGCGAGACCCGCGCCGTGGCCAGCTCGTCGTCATGCACGTTCGCTTCCTGAGAGCCGGCCTCGCGGTAGAGCAGCTCGTATCCCACCGCCGTGAGGTCGCCGTCCAGGATCGGCTGGCGCGCGAGGAGAACCTCGTTCATTGGTGACGAATCGGTCATCCGATCAGAAACCCATAATCGCCGAAAGGCAATGCACCTGAAACCCAGACGATCGTCCAGGGCGGTGGTCTCACGGCTTGAGCTTGTGGCCGCTGTGAAAGAGCCACGCGCTCCAGGCGACCGTCAGCGCGGCCAGCGCCGCGGTGATGCCCAGGGCGATGCCGACGGGCACGTCGCTGGTGCCCAGGAAGCCGTAGCGCACCGCCTGCACGAGGTAGAAGATCGGGTTGGCGTGTGACACTTCGCGCCACGGCGAGGGGAGCGTCGACACCGAGTAGAAGACCCCGCCGAGGAAGCTCAAGGGCACGATGAGGATGTTCTGGACAAAGCCGGCGTGGTCCCAGGTCTTGGCGTAGATGCCGATGACCACGCCCAGAGAGGCGAACAGGATCAAGCCGAGCGCCACGCCGAGGAGCAGCACCAGCGGCTGGTTGACCGGCACGTGCGTGATGGGCAGGGCCAGCACCAGCAGGGAGGCGCCGATGAGCAGGGCGCGCGCCACCCCGCCCAGCGACAGGCCGAGGTTGATCTCCCAGTTGCGCATGGGCGAGGCCAGCACGTCGTTGAGGTAGCGATCGAAGCGCGCCTGGAACACCGACGAGGAGTTGTTGGTGTAGGCGGCCTGGACCATGGCCATGGTGATCAGACCAGGGACGATGAACTCGCGATAGTCGAAGCCGTCGACATGCCGGATGCGCCCGCTCAGCGACAGGCCGAAGACGAGGATGAACAGAAACGACGCCATCACCGGCGCGGCCACGGTCTGGGTCCATAGCTTGAGAACGCGCAGGACCTCCCGCCCGGCGAGCGAGATGAGTCCGCGACGGCGCTCCAGGAAGCTGACGTCGCCCGGCCGAGCCGGCGGCCGGCGGCCATCGACGGCGGTCGAAGCGCTCATGCCGCCGCCATCGCCTTCACGTACACATCGGCCAGCGACCCGGCCTCGAAGCTCTCCAGAAGACCGGCCGGGCTGTCGCGGGCCAGCAGCCGCCCGCCGCGGATGAGCGCCACGTCCTGGCAGAGCTCCTCGGCCTCCTCGAGGTAATGGGTGGTGAGCAGGATCGTCGTGCCCTGCTCGTGAAGCCTGCGGATGTAGCGCCACAGTTCGATGCGCAGCTCGAAGTCCACCCCGGCGGTGGGCTCGTCGAGGATGACCAGTCGCGGCTCGTGCATGAGCGCCCGGGCCAGCAGCAGGCGGCGGCGCATGCCGCCTGAGAGGCTGGGGGCCCGGACCCCCGCCTTGGCGCGCAGGTCGAACACGTCCATCATCTCCCGCGCTCGGCGTACCGACTCCGGACGGCTCATCCCGTAGTAGCCGCCGTGGTAGACGAGCGTCTCCTCCACGTCGAGAAAGCGGTCGAGGTTGACGTCCTGCTCGGCGAGGCCCATCAGCCGTCGCGCCTCGGGGTCCTGGTGAGGGTGCCCAAAGATGTCGATCTCCCCGGCGGTGATCCGGATCAGGTTGCAGACGGCGCTGATCAGCGTCGTCTTGCCCGCGCCGTTGGGGCCGAGCAGCCCGAAGAACTCGCCGTCTCCGATCTCGAGGTCAAAGCCGTCGAGCGCGAGCAGGCCGCCGTCGTAGCGCTTGGTCAGGCCGCGCAGGGAGAGTGCCGGAAGCGAGTGCATCGGACATCGAGCCTAGTCACCCTGGCGATTGCCCCGGGTCGACACCGATGCCGTCGCCGTGGGTGATCAGGCCCGCCCCACCGGGGCGACATCCGGTGCCGTCGGCACCGGCGGGCCGAACGAGACCCTGAGGATCGCGCCCCCGTCTGGCGCGTTGACGGCGGTGGCGAACCCGCCGTGGGCCTCGGCGGCCTGTCGGACGATGGCCAGTCCCAGCCCCGAGCCCGGCAGCCGCCGCGCGTGATCTGAGCGGTAGAAGCGATCAAACACGCGCCCCAGGTCATCCTCGGCGAAGCCGGGCCCGTGGTCGCGCACGGTGAGGAGCCCGTCACGGAGCGTGATCTCGATCGTCTCGCCATCGCCGCTCCAGGTGCGCGCGTTGTCGATGAGGTTGCTCACCGCCCGCCCGACGAGCTCGGGTGAGCCCACGACGACCGTGGGCTCCACATCGAGATCGAGCTCGAGCGCCGGGGCCCGACGGTGGGCGCGGTCGACCGCCTCGTAGACGACCTCGTGCAGCTCGACGGCCTCGACCCGGTCGGTGGGCATGGAGCCGCGCGCGAGCTGCAGGACATCGGAGACCAAGGTGGCCAGCTCGTCGAGCTCGGCCAGGATGGCGTGCTGGAGCTCGCGCCGGTCCTCCGCGGGCAGCCGGTCGGCGTCGAGGAAGATCTGGATGTTGCTGCGCAGCGCTGCCATCGGCGTGCGCAGCTCGTGCGACGCGTCGGCGATCAGGTGGCGCTGGGACTCGAGCGACCGTTCGAGGGCGTCGAGCGTGTGGTTGAAGCTCGAGGCCAGCCGCCGCAGCTCCTCGGCGCCGGACTCCTCCAGGCGCCGACGGCGATCGGGCGACCTGGTCACCCGCTCGGTGTCGGCGGAGAACCGGCGGATCGGTGCCAGCGCCGAGCGCGAGATGAGCAGTCCGGCGAGCCCGGCCACGACGACGCCGACGCCGATCAGCCACAGGTAGGTCATCAGCAGGGCGTGCAGCGCCGAGTTCACCGGGGCGAGAGACAGCGCCAGCTCGTTGGCCTTCGCGTCGACCGGGTCAGCGAAGGCGTAGACCTCGACGTCGACACCGTGGACGGCGGCCGGGAAGTAGAGGCTGCCCCGCCCGACCCGGGCGATCTCCCGCACGCCGGCGGGCACCGGGAGCATCGGGGTCTCGCCGGCGGCGGTGACCAGCCGCCCCCCGCGGCACACCGAGACGAAATACGGGTTCTCGGCGACGAGCGCGCGCGAGGCCGGCGAGCTCCCCGATGACCCTCCTGCCGACCGTCCCGGCGACGTGCACGCGCTGGGGCCACCGCCGGGCCACGCGCGGTCCGAAGCGCCGGAGGTGTTACGCGAGCTGTGGCCGCCGGAGGCGCTGTTGATGAACTGCAGGGAACGCTGGCGGAGCTCCTGACGAATCTGCCGCGTCAGCTCGGAGCGCGTCGAGAGATAGCCCGCCACCGCCAGCATCACCGCGACACCGGCCACGGCCAACGCGGCCGCCGCCATGATCCGCCGCCGCAGGCTCATGCTTCACGCAACACGTAGCCGACCCCGTGCACGGTGTGGATGAGCCGCGGACCGCCGCCCGACTCGAGCTTGCGTCGCAGGTACCCGATGTAGACCCGGAGCGCGTTGCCGGTCATGGGGAAGTCGTAGCCCCACACCCGGTCATAGATCAGCTGGGAGGACAGGACGCGGCGGGGGTTGAGCATGAGCAGCTCCAGCAGCTGGTACTCGGTGCGCGTGAGCTCGATGCGCCGCCCGCTCACATGCGCGGCGTGCGCGTCGGCGTCAAGCTCCAGGTCGCCGAAGCTCAGCGTCCGCCCGTCGCTGCCGATGAGCCCGCGGCGCATGATCGCCCGCAACCGCGCCTCGAGCTCGCGCACGTCGTAGGGCTTGACCAGGTAGTCGTCGGCGCCGGCCTCGAGTCCCTCGACGCGATCCTCCACGGCGTCGCGCGCGGTGAGCACGAGGATGGGCGTGCGGTTGCCCGCCTGGCGCAGGCGGCGGCACACCTCCATCCCGTCCATCACCGGCAGGCCGAGGTCGAGCACGATGGCATCGGGCATCGCGCTGCCGACCTTGAGCAGGCCCTCCTGTCCGTCCTGTGCGAGCAGGATCTCGAAGCCGGACAGAAGCAGCGCGCGCCGGATGGCGTGGCGCACGGCGTCGTCGTCCTCGATCACAAGCAAGCGCATCGGTGAGCATCACGATCATCCCGGCACGGCGCGCCCCACGCCAGTCCCAGCGCCACCTCTTACATCTCGCTTAGGAATTTCTGGCGAATCGCTCTCAACTCCGCTTGAGACTCCCGGCCAGCCCTGAGGAGCGGTCGACGTCCAATGTCAAGTGGAGAGGAGAAGGACGTGACGGGCTTTCTGGGATCGCGCAAGCGATCCGTCAAGCGGACGCGCGCACTCGCCGTCGCCGTGGCGGTGATGGCGTTCTGCGCTGCCGCGCCTGCGATGAGCAGTGCCGCCACCCGCAGCTCTGACGTCAGCAACGTGCCGACGCTCAGCAGCCAGGACGGCGACGCCGGCCTGGCCAACCTGCCGGCCGTGCCGGCCAAGATGTCCTGTGCGCAACTGGCCCAGACCACCCAGGTCGCGGGGCAGAGCATCCAGATCACCGAGCAGCAGACCACGAGCGCCTCGTCCGGCTCCCCGGAGTACTGCGCGGTGACGGGCCATATCAACACCTCGATCGGGTTCGAGATCCTGCTTCCCACCAAGACGTGGCGCCAGCGCTACCTCCAGGTCGGCTGCGGCGGGCTGTGCGGCAGCATCGGGATCACCCCCGACGAGACCACCGGCTACAAGCCGCTCGCCAATGGTTATTTCGTGCTCGCCGCCGAGGACGACGGGCACAGCGGCAACGACACCAGCTGGTACAGCGACGCGCTGCAGCGGGTGCAGTTCGCCTACCTGTCCTACCACGATGTGGCGCTCGTCGCCAAGGGGCTGGCGCAGAAGTTCTATGGCATCCAGCCGCGGTATTCGTACTTCGACGGCTGTTCGCAGGGCGGCCACGAGGCGCTGGGTGAGGTCCAGCGCTACCCGACGGACTTCAACGGCGTGCTCGCCGGCGCTCCGGCGTCGATCATGACCGAGCTCAACTCGATCCTGCACGAGTACACCTACGCCCAGAACTACGCCGATGGCAACTACCTGGCGCCCGACAAGAGCCCGATCCTGGACCAGCCGGAGGCCACCATCGTCCTGAGCGCGGCCATGAAGGCCTGCTACCCGAAGGTGGGGCTGATGCTCGACTACCGCAACTGCGAGCGGAAGTTCAACGTCAACTCGGTGAAGTGCTCGGCGACGCTGACCAGCAACTGTCTGAGCGCGGCGCAGATCGCGGTCGTCAAGAAGATCTGGAACGGCCCCGTGGACGCGCAGGGCCGGCATCTCTACCCCGGTGGGTACTCGCTGGGCAGTGAGTTCAACTGGAGCAACGGGACCAGCGCCAACCTCCCCCTGACCCCTGGCGCAACGGTGATGCCGGCGACGTTCATCACCTCCTGGCTGCAGTACTTCGCGTTCGGCACGCCCGAGAGCGGAACCGACATCGGGACCGCCGGTGTCGCCGACGAGCCGTTCACCGCGGCGTACTTCAGGCAGCTCGAGAAGCTCGCTCCCTACTGGGATGCCACCGATCCCAACCTGCGGCCGTTCGAGCAAGCGGGCGGCAAGCTCCTCCTGTGGCAGGGCGAGGCGGACTGGTCGATCCCGACCATCACCTCCATCGCCTACTACCAGGCCGTGGTGCGGGCGATGGGCGGCCTGGCCGCGACGCAGCGGTTCGCCAAGTACTACCTGCTGCCGAGCGTCGGGCACTGCGGTGGCAACGGGCCCGACACCTACGACGGACTGGGTGCGGTCGTGGCGTGGACGGAGAAGCACATCTCCCCGAACGCCCTGACGGCGACCGAGTATGCGCCGGCCACGGGCGGCGGGGCCGGCGGTCCCGGTGGGCCGGGCGGCGGAACCATCACCAGCGATCTGACCGACGCCGTCCCGACGCTGGGGGCCCCGTCCTCCACGGCGGCGGTGCGCTCGATCAACCTGTACCCCTATCCGGAGCTACCGGCGTACAAGGGGCACGGGAGCGTCGACGACGCCTCCAGCTACGTGGGCAAGGTCAGCACAGCGCTGCAGGCGCCCACCCCGTGGCTCGGGAGCTTTGACAGCAGAAAGATCTGGTGCAACTCCCAGGGCCGGCAGTGCCGGGCCACCAGCAGCGGTCGCCCACCGCGCACGACGCGCCGCAAACGGGCCTAGCCCGCCGATCCTCCGACCCCGCCCGGTCTGATCGGGCGGGGTCGCTGGTCGCCAATGGCGCCGCGGGTCCCACGCATCGTCATCGGGGCCGTAGGATCCTCTCGTGGGGGCCGAGCAGACCAGCGACGAAGCCGCAGCAGCCGTCCCGGCGCCTCAGTCGTCGGCGGCGCCGGCGGTGGCCGGCTCGCCGGAACTGTCGTTTGGCACGGTGGCGGAGCTCGGGCAGCTCGGGGCCACGGGCTCGCGCGACGCGCGGCTCGCGCTGCTCGATCTTCAGCGAGCCGCCGGCAACGCCCACGTCGCCCGCCTCCTGACCGGCCAGGGAGCGGCAGACGAGGCCGCGGCCGGCCAGGCGGTGCCGTCCCTGCACGACACGCTGCGGGCGCACGAGTACGCCCATAGCGCGGCGGCAGGTTCGGCGCCGGGCGTCGCCGACGGTCCGCGACTGCGGCTCACGCGCGGAGCCGACGACCGCGAGCTGATGCTCGCCCGGTGGGCCGAGGCGGGGCTGACACCAGCGGAGGGCCGTGTTCTCGCTCGCGACAGCGGCACGGCCAAGGGGGCCAAGTCCAGCTCGTGTCTGTCCTCCGAGCCCGACAACTCCGTGTTCGACGCCGAGGCCGAGGAGGTGGCGAAGGCCCACCGCTGCTCGCTGGACCCAGAGCAGAGCGGGCTCGACGACGCGAGGCCGGTCGGCTTCAAGCCGCGGTTCCAGTTTCGCTCGCCCCAGTCGGCGGGACGGGACGGCAACTTCAACACCTACAACGTCCGCCAGTGGTTCGTGATGGAACCCGGCTCCTCAGAGCCCCACTCGAAGCCGGATTGGGGCGGCAACTCGTTCTCGATCGAGATGGACCAGGAGGGCGACTGGCTGGTCGTCGCCAAGATCCAGATGGACGACCAGATCGTCTACCTGGTGCGCCGGGTGACCATCGTCGCCGCCAAAGGGGTGGCCGACGACGCGTTCAAGAACGCGCGGACGGCGAGCTATCCCGAGTACTTCTGGATCATGCACCAGGAGCGGGTCAAGCGCGGGGGCGCGGATCTGGACCAGTCCAAGACCACCGGCGCCTACATCTCCAACGAGGGCCCCGAAGCCGCCAACCCCGCGGGCGAGAAGGACACCTACAGCTTCGCCTACAAGGTCCACCCCGACCCCGCGATGCCGGCCGACCACAAGCCCAGCACCTATCGGTGGTGGGCGATCCCGCGCGAGACCGACATGAATCGCTTCAAGGGCCGGACCGACATGGGCACGCGCACGGAGTACAAGGGCGAGTTCGCCTTCTATCTCGGGGAGGGCGAGGAGCGCCATTTCCGCCGCGACGAGCCGGCCACCATCGAGATCGTGTGCGAGCTCATCGACGCCAACAGCAACGTCGTCGATGTCGCGCGCTACCAGCAGGTGATCATGGGCTATCGCGAGCTCGCCGCGGTCAAGCAGATCGACAAGCTCGAGGCCGAGGCGGTCAAGAACTACGCCCTCATCCAGAAGGGCAGGGCCACCGGCCTGAAGGCGATGCACTTCGACGTCCGCCGCAACAAGACCGAGGACCTGCACCTGTTCATCGGTCCGTCGGCCGGCGATCCGGCCAAGACGATGCTGGTGGACCTGACCCCGGGGGCCGAGTACGTCGAGCACGAGGGCGCGGATGTCACGGCGGCGATCGCCCACCTGGCCGACAACAACTCGTACTCCACCGGTGAGATCCTCATCCAGATCGAGGGCGAGGCCCAGCCGAGGCGGTTCAAGACCAAGGGCGAGTCAGACCTCGCCGACGCCGCCGGCAAGACCGGGATCGGCTCCATGGGCCTCCTGGCCCTCGGCATCATCGCCTCCGTCATCCCGGGGGTCGACGTCGCCGCCCCGTTCCTCATCACCGCGGGCCTCGGCGCCGGTGCCGCCTCGGCCGGGATGTCGCTGGCCGACGAGCTGCGCAAGGCCAAGCCGAGCCCCACCGCGATCCTGTTGGACATCACCGCGATCGTCGGCAGCTTCATGGGCGCGGGCTCCACGATCCAGGCGGCGCGCATGGGCTCGGTGGAGCTGGCCATGGCCACGGCGACGGGACGCTTCTTCATCTACACCGGGTTCACCTTCGACGCGGCCGGCGGGTTGCTGCTGGCGGCCGACACCGCCGAGAAGATCGAGCAGATCCGCGACAGCCAGATGCCCGAAGAGGAGAAGATCAAGGCGATCGAGAAGCTGCTGGCGATGGCCGTGATCACCGGCGGCCTGATCGCCTTCGGCGCCCACGACATCGCCACCGCCAAGACGCGGGTGGTGACGGCCCTGGGCGAGGAGCGCATCGCGGGACTGCGGCCAGACCAGGTGTACACGCTCGGGGCGCTCGACGACACGGTGCTCGCCGCGCTCAAGAGGGTCCCGGCCAAGGAGCTCGAGCCGGTCGCGGCGGCGGTGGCCAAGGATCCGCGTGCCGCGGCGCGGCTCAGCAAGACCTTCGGCGAGAAGTTCATCAACGAGGTGCGGGCGAACCCGAAGCGCTCGATGCAGGAGATCGCCGACATCCTCGGCGCGGAGGCCGAGGGCGTGTCGGCAACCGCCATCGGCGGCACCCGCGGCCCGGACGTGTACTCGCGCGACCGCACCCGAGGGATCGCGTCGCAGCAGACGCGCTTCGAACGCGGCGTCAAGCAGGTCAAACCAGGGCGCGCCCGTGGAGCCACGGTCGACAACATCAAGGTCGACGTCAAGACCAAATCGGCCACGCTCGACCTCGCCTTCGGCGGGGAGAAGGTGGCGGTGAGGATCGACCTCAAGGAGACCGCCAGCCTCACGCCCGGACCGCACGCCGACACCGGCGGGGCCGGCGCCGGACGCATCGTTGCGCTCAAGCCACCGGCCTCCGCGGGGGACCCGTGGACGGCGAGCGTCGAGCTCGACGCGGCCCTTCTCCAGGACGACGTCAAGTTCGTCCTCGGGCATGAGCTCGACGAGATCACCGAGTTCATCGCCACCAAGGGCAAGGCCGGCATCGGATCCTTCGAATCCGAGGCCGAGGCGGGGGTGTTCGTGACCTGGGCCAAGCGGGGATCCAAAACGGCGCCGTCGGTGACCGGGCATGACCGCGCCAACGCGCGCGAGTTCCTCAGCGTCGCCTCGGATCTGCGCGACCTCAGGCTCGAGTTCGCCAAGAAGCCCGGCGATGCCGACCTGGCCGCGCGGGTGAAGCGACGGCAGGAGACCATGGAGAAGCTCATCACCAACATGGGCCTGCGCGACCCGCAGAACATGGAGCTCAAGCTGCGCACGCTGCGCGAGTCCTTCGACGACCTCGAGGCCGTCCGCCAGGCGGCGGTCGACAAGTCGGCGTTCATCACCAAGGCGACGATGGACGACCTGCTCGACAACCTCCTGCGCGGCATCACCGTCACGGATTTCAAGGGTGCGACCGCCGGGAAAGCGGCCACCAACCTCACCGATTCGCTGGTGGCGCACCTGATGCGCGCCGAGCCCCAGACGGCCACCGACTTCGCCACCAGCGGAATCCACGGCGGCCATCACGATGCCGCGCTCAGGGAGTTCGTCGCCGCCAACCCGGAATACGCGGTGGTGCTGCGCGCCGAGGCCGACAGCGGCTTCGTCACCTACCGCTACTACGACCAGTACCGCTGGAATGGGACCGGCCCGGCGCCCCGCCCCGGGGACGCGCGCTACCCGACCGCCGCCGGCCCGATCGACCCGGGATGGGTCCAGCCCGCCATCAACGGACGACCCATCCCCAAGACCACCTTCGACGATCCGGTTGCCTTCTTCAGCGAGGCCGACCACGCGATCGACGCCTGGAAAGCGGAGCCGGGAACGGACCTCACCAAGAAGCTGGGTCAGGACGGCAAGCCGGTGGAGATCCAAAAAACCGATCCCCAGCTGCACATGTACTTCTCCTACGACCCTGCGTTGCCGGCCGGCCGGCAGTGGGACATCCGGTCGATCTTCATCGACGAGAACTGGATCATAGCCCACCGGGCCGCGGCCACGCCGCCGCCCGGCACCGCGGCGCCGCCCACTCCGCCCCCCGCGGCTCCCCCACCCCCGGTCACGGTGCCGGCAACGCCGCCGCCGACGACTCCGAAGAAATGACCGGCGTGCCCCATCAGATCGACGTCGACGGACTGGCGCTCCCGATCGTCGACACGGCCCTCGGGCCGCGGATCTCGCCGGAGGGGGAGCTCGCCGGTCTCGCGATCGCGGTCAACGCGTTCCTGAATGGAGCGCTGCCTCAGCTGTGGGACGCGGTGGTCCGACGGGAGCCGGTCAGTGTGGGCGACGTGCATGCCCGGCCGCTCGCGGTATCCGACGGCGACCCGGCGGCCTCACTCGAACCCTGGCGGCGCAGGTCGGGGTCCGGGGTGGCCGAGGATCCGGTGGAGGTGGGGACGTCGGCAGTGCGGTTCGTCCTGCCGCGCACGGCGCTGCTCAACATCCTCGATCGGATGCAGCGGCTCGACAGCGGCGGGCCCGAGCCGGAGCCGGCGGGGACGACCGGCTCGCCCGGCGAGGTGCTCGCCCGAGCCGTCGCCAACCGGCCCGGTGCGCCCGGTCGGACCGACGAGCTCGAGCGCCTCGAGACCCGGGCCCGCGAGCTGGACGCGATGACAGACCCCGCGCAGGCCGCAGCGCGCCGGCGGACCCTGCTGATCGAGCTCGACGACGCCGGGGTGCTGTCGGGGCGGCCCGAGGTGGCCGACGAGCTCGACGAACTGCACCTGACCACCCTGCTGGGCTATTGCCGCGCGGCCGGTCAGCTGCTCGACTACCTGATCAGCCCCGAGCGTCGCCAGTTCGTCCCCGATGCCCTGGCCGAGCCGGTGCTGGGCGCGCGGGTGTCACTGGACTTCTACCGCGACGGGCCCCGCGTCCCGCCCGGGCGCACCGAGCGCGGTTGGACCGCGCTGGGCGAAGCGCTGCTCGTCGCCTCCTCTCCCGATGCGGCCGTCGCGGGCGGGTTCTACTCGCAGTGGGACGGGCGCTGGTATGAGGTGCGCTGGCGCCGCGACGACGGCAACACCCCGGCTCTGCTGGACCTCTCGGAGTCGTGATGCTGCGCCGCGTTCCCCGCACCCACGTGTCGATCGCCGGCCACCATCACGGGGCGTTCTACGTGACCGGCTGGTCAGGGTTCTGGCTGGCCCTCGCGCTCACCCTGTCGCTGGCCGCGCTCCGGGGTCGATCGGTCCTGATGCAGGCCGCGATCGCCGCTGCGGCGGCGGCGGTGTACTTCTCGATCGTGGCCGTCGTGCGCCGGCGTACCGGGCGCGAGACCCTCGTCTACTACCACCACATCCTGGTCTTCCTGGCCGTCGGCGCGGGGCTGGCCGCTCTCGCCGGTCAGCCGGTGCTGGCCTTCCTGGACATCACGGTATGCGGACTGGCCCTGTTCACCGCGGTGGCGCGTATCGGCTGCCTCATGGTCGGTTGTTGTCACGGCCGGCCAGCTCAGCACGGGATCGTCTACGGCCCCGAGCATCGCCGCCACGGGGTCCCGGCCTACCTCGTGGGCCAGGACCTGATTCCCGTCCAGGCACTGGAGGCGCTGGGGTGCGCGGTCCTCACGGTCATCACCACCGTCGCGGTCCTGACCGCAGCGGCGCCCGGCACCGCCTTCACCATCTTCATCGCGGGCTACGCGCTGCTGCGTTTCGGCCTGGAGTGGCTGCGCGGCGACCTCGCCCGGCGCTACGCGCACGGGCTCTCCGAGGCGCAGCTGATCTCGCTGGCCCTGGCCGTCGGGGTCGGGGCGGGAGGGGTCACCGGCGTGCTCCCGGGGGGCGGGTGGACCCTTGTCCCGGCGGCCATCCTCATCGCCGCGGCGGCGCTCACGATCGCCGGCTGGGTCCCGGGACGCCGGGAGCTGCTCGCCCCAGTGCACGTCCACGAGCTCGCGCACCGGGTCGGCCGGCTCGAGCTCTCAGAGAGCGGGCGCGTCATCACGACGGTGACCTCTCGCGGCCTCACCGTGTCGATGGGCGAGACCGAGCAGTACGCCCACTACTCGCTCTCCGCGGGCGTGCCGCTGAGCGACGAGAGCGGGCGCCAGTTGGCGGCGCTCGTGCTGTGGATCTGCCGCGACGACGCCGAACCGGAATTGATCGAGGGCGGCGGGGGCGTCCTGCACGTGATCACCCCACGTGCGGCCGGCGCACACGCCGCCTCGCCGGGCGGCCACGCCGCGTCGCCGGGCGGCCAGTGGGCGGTACTGGGCTCGAACCAGTGACCTCCTGCTTGTAAGGCAGGCGCTCTACCAGCTGAGCTAACCGCCCCGGGGAGCCGATGGTACCCGCGGTGCCGAGGGTTCTCACCCGGCCCGTGGCTGCGGCTCACCCGCCGCACGGCCCGCGGCGAGTTAGGATCGCCTGACCATGAGGGCGTTCGTGACCGGTGCCAGCGGGTTCGTCGGCCAGGCGGTGTGCGCGCAACTGCTCACGCGGGGCCACGAGGTCACGGCGCTGGTTCGCCGGCCGGGCTCAGAGCCGCCGGGGACCACGGCGGCCCAGGGCGACCTCACCCACGCCGACCCGGTCAGTCGCGCGCTCGAGGCCGCCGCACCCGATTGCGTCATCCACCTCGCGGCCGAGATCGCCACCCAGCGCGACCTGGCCAAGATCGAGGAGGTCAACGTCCACGCCACCAGCCGCCTCATCGGCGCCTGCGAGAGCGGGACCGAGGCGCGCTTCATCTTCATGTCCACGGTGGTCACCGGCGACGCGGGCGGGGCGATGCTCAACGAGAGCTCGGCGCTCCCGGTCCAGACGGCGTACGGCCGCTCCAAGCAGCGCGGCGAGGAGCTGGTGCGCGAATCCGGACTGGCCAGCGTCATCCTGCGCCCCAGCCACATCTACGGCCCTGGAGGCTGGTATGCCTCGGAGCTGGTCAAGCGCCTGCGCGCCCCCGGCCGCCTGGTGGTCATCGGCTCAGGCAAGAACTGGTGGGACGTGGTTCGCGTCGAGGATGTCGCCGCCGCCTGCGTCGACGCCGCCGAGCGCGCGCCCGACGGCTCCGTTTATCACGTGGTCGACGACGAACCGATCACCCAGTACGACTTCGTCGCGCTGACCGCCCAGGCGCTCGGGGTGGGCACGCCGCGCCGCGTCCCGCTGTGGCTGGCCAGCCTGGTCAGCGGCGCCGACCCGGCGCGAGCGGTGATCCGCTCAGCGCGCAGCTCCAACGCCCGCATCAAGCAGGAGCTGGGCTGGGCGCCCCGGTTCCCGTCGGCCCGGCAGGGCGTGCCCGACGCCGTCGCCCACCTGCCCGCCTGAACCACGCGCGGGCCGGCATCTCCGGGGCCTGAGCGCAGGCGGCGGGGGAGTTAGTACCGTCCTCTCTCGACATGGACTTCGGGTTCGACCCTCAGCGCGCCCTTGACCAGTTCAAGAAATTCGCCGCCGACGCGCCGGCTCAGATCGCCGACGGCATGGGGAAGATGGTGCGCGACGCCTCCCCCGAGCGGCTGGATCAGCTGATGAAATCGCCGGCCCGCCGGGCGGTCCTGGACGGGATCTTCTGGGCGATGCCGCGCCAGCTGGACGCCAAGGCCGCGGCCAACGTCAAGACGGCGATCCGCTGGAACATCACCGGGCGCGCCGACGACGGCGTCGACGCCTATCTGCTGGAGGTCAACCACGGCACCGCGCGCACCAACCGCGGCACCGACGGGCCGGATCCGAAGCTGACCATCACCATGGACGGCGTGGAGTTCCTGCGGCTGATCAGCGGCAACTCCGACCCCATGGCCGCCTACTTCAAGGGCCGGATCCAGCTCGCCGGCGACATCATGGTGGCGGCGCAGCTCGCCCAGATCTTCAAGATGCCGAGCGGCGGCGCGTCCTCCGAGGGTGGCGACGGGCCGAGCAACGGCAACGGCGGCGGCGACCTCGACGACCCGCCGGCGCACTGACCGCGCTCACGACGCCACTACTCTCAACCCCGTGGATGAGGTGCGCGCATCAATCGAGCTGCGCGGCGTGGTCAAGCGCTTTGGCCAGATCACAGCCGTCAACGGTCTGGACCTCGTCGTCCCGCCCGGCGTCTGCTTCGGGCTGCTCGGCCCCAACGGCGCCGGCAAGTCCACGACAATGCGGATGCTCACCGCCCAGACGCTGGCCGACGAGGGCGAGATCGAGGTGCTGGGCTACACCCTGCCCGCCGAGTCCAAGCAGGCGCGCATGGCGATGGGCGTCGTGCCCCAGCTCGACAACCTCGACGTCGAGCTGACCGCCCGCCAGATCCTCGACGTCTTCGCGCAGCTGTACCGGGTGCCGCGGGCGGACCGGTCCGCGGCGGTGGAGCGTGCGCTGGACATCGCCAACCTGCGCCCGCGCGCCGACACCATCGTCCGCGACCTCTCGGGCGGCATGCGCCGGCGTCTGCTCGTGGCCCGCGGCCTCATCCACCGGCCACAGATGGTGCTGCTGGACGAGCCCACGGTGGGTCTTGACCCGCAGGTGCGCCAGGAGCTGTGGTCACTCATCGACTCGCTGCGCGCCGAGGGCGTCACCGTGCTGATGTCGACGCACTACATCGAGGAGGCCGAGCGGCTGGCCGACACGGTGGCCGTGATGTCGGCGGGCAGGATCATCGCGCAGGGGACGCCGTCGCAGCTGGTCAACACCCATGCCGGCGAGGAGGTGCTGGAGGTCTACGGGCCGCCCGGCGAACTGGCCGAGCTCGAGGCGCTGGCCACCGAGCGCGGCTGGCCCTACCGGCGCTCCGGACCGGCGGTGGCCCTGCTGGAGGCCGAGCGGCTCAACGGCGAGGCGCCGGAGGGCGTCCGCCGGCCGGCCAACCTCGAGGACGCCTTCGTGGCGCTCACCGGCCAGGAGATCGAATGAGCACCCTGGAGCAGTCCGCCCCCGCTCCCCGCCGTCGCGCCCGCCGCGTCCGGCGCCTGGAGCCGGCCGCGCTGGCCGGGGTGATGATGCGCGACGTGGTGCTGTTCAAGCGCTACTGGAAGGCGACCACGTTCTCCTCGATCGTGCAGCCCACCATCTACCTGCTGGCTTTCGGGCTGGGCTTCGGGTCGCTGCTCAAGACGGTCGGCCACGTCAAGTACATCGAGTACGTCGCCACCGGGGTCGTGGCCACCGCCGTGCTCTTCTCCTCGGCCTTTCCGGGCATGTTCAACACCTTCATCCGCTGGAAGTTCCAGCGCACCTACGACGCGCTGCTGGCCGCGCCGGTCGACGTGGAGGAGCTGGTCACCGCGGAGATCATCTGGGTCTCGGCGCGCGCCGGCGTCTACGGGCTGGCCCCGCTGATCGTCGGCTTCGCCTTCGGGCTCAAGCCGGAGCCGGGAATGCTGCTGGTGCCCTTCATCGGCTTTGTCACCGGGTTTGGCTTTGCCGCCTTCGGCGTGCTCATCGCTGCCGTCGCCAAGACGATCGACAACTTCAACTACGTCACCAGCGCGGTGCTCACCCCGATGTTCCTCGTCGCCGGGACCTTCTTCCCGATCTCCAGCCTGCCCCCGGTGCTGCACGAGATCGCCAAGTTCAACCCGCTCTATCACTGCGTGGCCCTGGTCCGCGACGTATCGCTGGACATCTACGTCAGCGCCGACCTCGTGCACGTCGCGGTGCTCCTCGGCTTCGCCGTGGTCATGTGGCGCCTGGCCATCTGGCGCATGGAGGCCGGGCTGATCGACTGAGCGCGCGCCGAGCGCGCGCGCCATGCCTAGGAGTGACCGTCACCTTTCGGCGGGAGCTTGGGCGGCTCTCCACCACTCTCCTGCCACGCCTCGCGATAGGCCGCCTCGGACTCGGAGGAGCGCTTGAAGGTCCCCTGCCGGTAGCCGCCCCACTCGTAGCGGAACTGGCGGATCGGGTGCCAGTAGCGCCCCCAGCGCAGCCAGAAGCCGATCCACAACACGATCCAGATCACGAGGACGGTGACCCACATGATCACCGCCTTGGTGATGACGATCCCCACCGCCAGGATGGCGAACATCACCACAATGGTGAGGTTGATCCGGCGCGACGCCTGGGTCGTGGTCAGCATCTTCGGGGCCGGCTGACCGGAGCCGGCGCCGTCGCGGTGGTCAGCCTCGCCCCTCATCAACCGTCCCGGGGGGTGCCCATCAGCGCCCTGCGCCTCCGCCGGCCCCGGCCAGCACCGGCGAGGCCTTCGCCGGGGCGCCGTGGACCTCCACGGGATCGGAGCCGAGCGTCTGCGCGGTGCTCTTCGCCGTGGTGCCGGCGCCGTAGCTGCCGACGGAGCCGTCAAGGGTGCCCGACACCGCCTTGCTCAGGCCGACCGGGTGGTCCTTCAGCGCCCCGGTCAGCCCCTCGGGTCCCTTGAGCGAGGCGAGGCCCTCCGGCGCGTCCCCGATGCCCTTGATCTCGGCGACGCCAGGGACGGCCAGCACGGTGTCGATGGCGGAGTCGCCGACCGACGCGTTCGGGTCGTGAGCCAGCACCTTGATCCAGTCGATGCTCGCCTGCGCTCCGCCGGCGGCGCCGGCGGTGGCCGCGGCCACCTCGCCGACGCCCGGGACCCAGAAGGTCAGGGCGGTCGTCACCCCCGCCACGGCGGCAACTCCCCCGGCGACGTCTCCGGCGATGTCCAGGACATGGTCATACCACGGCTCGGAGGGCCTGATCGTCGGCTCGCCGCGCGAGAACCCGGCCACCGGGGGCGGCGTGACGCGGATGCCGTTGAGCATCCCCGTGGCCGTCTCGGCGGCGTCCATCGCCTCGTCCCACGCTCGGCGTCCCTTGGCCTGCCACTCCAGCACCTGCTCGGTCGCCTCCTTCAGCTTGGCCTTGGCCACCGCGACGTCGTGCTGGGCGTCGGCCACGGCGGACTTGGCGCTCGCGATCGCTCCGGCGCTGAGGCTACCGGGCGAGAGCGGGTTGCCGAAGGGGCCGGCGCTCGACGAGGGCGCCGACGGGGGCGTGCCCGTGAACGGGTTGGGAGCGGTGACCGCGGCCAGTTGGGACTGGGCGTTGGTGAGCTCACGCTCGGCGTCCTGCAACTGGTAGTACCAGTGCTGCTGCTGCTTGAGCCAGTCCTCGCATTCCCGCATGGCGACCTTGCCGGCGTGCTGGCAGCGCGAGAGCTCGTCAGCCCACTGCTGCAGTCCCGCGGCGGCGGTCCGCGCCCCGTCGGAGGCGAGGTCAAAGCGGCTGTGCACCACCTGTGAGAGCTGCTGGTAGGAGCCTGCGGCCTGACCCTGCCACGCGGAATCGAGCGAGGACGCCGCGCCGGCCACCACGGCCGCGTGCATCTGCAGCATGTCGGCGGCGTCGGAATGGATCGCCGCGGCGGCCGAGATCCCGTCGGGGTCGCCACCGGCCACGTCGAAGCCGACGTCCCCGGAGGGCGCCTCGGGGATCATCGCTTGCCACCTCCGTCGGCGGCCACCGCGATCCCGACGTCGGTGGCGCTGTAGGAGGACGCCGCCCCACCGAGCGCCCCCGACAGGGCGGCTCCGGAGAGGGCGAAGTGCGGCAGCACCGCGGCCCAGTGACCCATCAGCCCGTCAAAGGCGTCGGCGCCCGGCGTGCCGGCCGCGGCGCCGGAGCAGCCGGCGATCGCGCCGTGGGCGCTCAGCACCTGCCCGGCGATGCCCTGCAGCCGCGAGCCGGCGTCCCCCACGGAGCCCGGCGTGACTTCAAAGTGCGACATGGCTACAGATTGCCCGGATTTCAGGCCCACGCAACCGCCCCAGGGTGTCGTCTGGGCCATACCCTGGTCAGCCGCCGCCCCCGTGCTCGCGCTGCCAGGCGCGGAAGCTCTCCACCGTGCGCAGCTTGTGGCGGCGCGCCACCGTCTCGATCCGTTTGGGCGGGCCGCCGGCCCGCAGCAGCTCGATCAGCTCGCGGTGCTCGGCCACCGACGTGGCGCCCCGGTAGGGGATGTGGACGAAGACGGTGGTGCGGATGGCGTCGAGGCGGCGGTCGACGTCTCGCAGCATCGACACCAGCGTGGGATTGGGGCAGCGGTCGTAGATGACCTGGTGAAAGGCGCGGTTGTGGCGCCCGAAGGCCAGCGAGTCCATCCGCTCCATCGCGCCCACCATGTCGTCGGTCCGCTGTTGCAGCGCGGTCAGGTCCCCGTCGGTCAACAACGGCGCGGCCAGCGCGGTGGCGTGTCCCTCCAGCAGGGCCAGCACGCTCATGGTGTCCTCGAACAGCTCGGGCTCGGCCGGCGCGACCTGGGCGCCGGCGTTGGCCCGGTAGACGATGAGCCCCTCGGCCTCCAGGCGGCGGATGGCCTCGCGCACCGGCAGTGCCGAGACCGCGAACTCGGCCGCAACCTGGTCGATCACGACGCGGTAGCCCGGGGTGTAGGCGCCGGAGAGGATCCGTTCGCGCAGTGCCTCGTAGACCTGCTGCTGTTTGGTCGGAGCCGACGCGGGCACGTGGCAATCATATAACCCGATCAGATAGGATCATCTATATGGTCACCGCGGCGACCCCCACCTACGGCACCCAGGAGCACTTCATCGACGGCGCCTTTCGGCCGAGCGCCGCGGCGGAGACGTTCGAGTCGCTCAACCCGGCCACCAACGAGGTGCTGGCCCTGGCCGCGGCCGGCGAGGCGGCCGACGTGGATCTCGCGGTGGACGCGGCCCGGCGCGCCTTTGACGAGGGCCCGTGGCCGCGGCTGAAGGCCGCCGAGCGCGCCGCCGCCCTGCGCCGGATCGCCGACGGCATCCGCGCGCACACCAGCGAGTTCATCGCGCGCGAGGTGGCCGACATCGGGATGCCGGTGGCGCAGATGAAGGGCCTGGCCGCCCGCGCCGCGCAGAACTTCGACTACTACGCCGGCGTGGTCACCGAGCTGCACGGCCGCTCATTTCAGGTGGGCGACGAGTTCCTCAACTACACCATCCGCAAGCCGGTGGGCGTGGCCGGGCTGATCATGCCCTGGAACGCGCCGCTGATGCTGTCGACCTGGCGGATCGCACCGGCGCTGGCCGCGGGCAACACCGTGGTCCTCAAGCCGGCCGAGTGGTCACCGCTGACGGCGACGCTGCTGGCCGGCGTGATGGAGGAGGCCGACCTTCCCGCCGGCGTGTTCAACGTCGTGCAGGGGTTCGGCGAGACCGCCGGCGCGGCGCTGAGCGCGCACCCCGGGGTCGACCTCATCTGCTTCACCGGCGAGACGACCACGGGCCAGACGATCATCGCCGCCGGCGCGCGCACGCTGAAGCGCTCCTCGATCGAGCTGGGCGGCAAGTCCCCGGTGGTGGTCTTTGACGACGCCGACCCCGAGCTGTGCGTCGACGCGGCCCTGGCCCAGATCTTCACCATGAACGGCCAGCGCTGCACCGCCGGGTCGCGGCTGCTGGTGCAACACGGCCTGTATGAGCGGATCGTCTCTGAGGTGGCCGAGCGCGCCAGGCACATCCGCGTCGGCGATCCCACCGACCCGCGCACCGAGCTCGGCCCGCTCATCCGCCCCGAGCATCACGAGCGCGTCATGGACTACATCGCCTCGGCGCGGGCCGAGGGGGCCCGGGTGCTGGCCGGGGGCGACCGCCCACCGGGCCTCGACGGCGGCAACTTCCTGCAGGCGACGGTGATCGCCGACGTCAACGAGGACATGCGGGTCTTTCAGGAGGAGATCTTCGGGCCGGTCCTGGTGGCGATGCCGTTCTCCGACGAGGCCGAGGCCATCCGACTGGCCAACGCCACCCCCTACGGCCTGGCCGCCTACGTGTGGACCAACGACATCCGCCGCGCGCACCGGGTCGCCCACGCCGTCGACACCGGCATGTGCTGGATCAACTCCCAGAACGTGCGCGACCTGCGCACCCCGTTCGGGGGCGTCAAGGCCAGCGGCATCGGGCGCGAGGGCGGCGACTACGCCTTTGACTTCTACTGTGAGACCGAGATCGTGCACGTGGCGCTGGGCTCACACCACATCCCCCGGCTCGGCCTCCCCGACGAGGACTAAAAAGAGTCTGCCGATGACCTCTCCCGCCACCGAGCTCGCCCACACCCCACCGGCATCGCCGCCCTTTGACATCGTGCGCGCCGCCTTCGTGGAGCTGGGAGTGACCGACCTGGAGGCCTCCGAGCGGTTCTACGCGGGGCTGCTGGGGATGATCGTCTCGGCCAAGACCCCGGACGCGGTGTACCTGCGCGGCTGGGAGGAGCGCCAGCACCACTCGCTCATCCTGCGCTCCGCGCCGACCGCCACCGCCTCCCGCCTGGGCTTTCGTGTCCGCGGCGACGATGAGCTGGACACGGCCGCCGCCCACTTCGACGGCCTGGGCGTGACCACCCGCGTCATCGAGGCCGGGTCAGACCCCGGCATGGGACGAGCGCTGCGCGTGTGGGACCCGTTCGGGTATCCGCTGGAGTTCTTTTGCGCCATGGAGCAGTTCGAGACCCAGCACCAGCGCTTTGACCTGCACCGCGGCGCGCCCCTGCTGCGCTTCGATCACGTCAACCTGCACTCTCCGCAGGTGGAGGACGTCTTTCGCTTCTGGCTCTCGCTGGGCTTCCGCGCCACCGAGTACATCTCCACCGATAACCCCGACGATGAGCGGATGACCGGCGCCTGGCTGCGGCGCAAGCCGACGGTGCACGATGTCGCCCTCACCGCCGGCACGGGGCCGCGCCTGCATCACTTCGCCTATTGGATCGCCGAGCCCGCCGGGGTGATGCGGGCCTGCGACCAGCTGGCCGGCGGATACCGCACCGACGTGATCGAGCGCGGACCCGGCCGCCACGGCGTCTCCAACGCCTTCTTCGTCTACCTGCGCGACCCCGACGGTCACCGCATCGAGCTCTACTCGTGCGACTACTACACCGGCGACCCCGACCACCGGCCGCTGCGCTGGTCAGTCAACGACCCGCGCTGCCGCTCCTTC
>DATJTQ010000141.1:0-5086 GCA_035503355.1 Solirubrobacteraceae bacterium | reverse complement strand
CGAGATGCCAATCGCGCCAAGGCGAGAGACCACGGTCTTGGTCTCGTCCTCCTCCAGGAGCAGCGGGAGGTGGCGGAGCTCTATCAGGCGCTCGGAACCCCGATGGCGCTCGTCGTGGGGGCCGACGGGATGGTCCAGAGTCCGACCGTCGGCGGCGCCGAGGCCATCCGGACGTTGGTCCGACAGGCCACGCGGCATGCGCTGGTGGTGCATCAGGCCGGCCCCGGCGGCGGGAACGGTCACGGGTCAGAGAACGGTCACGGGTCAGAGAACGGTCACGGGTCGCAGAACGGTCACGAGTCCGCGGTGGACACCTCCAGGGTCGGCCAGGTCGCGCCCGACCTCACGCTGCCGAACCTGGAGCACGAC
Organism: Solirubrobacteraceae bacterium; assembly: GCA_035503355.1. Lineage (GTDB taxonomy): Bacteria > Actinomycetota > Thermoleophilia > Solirubrobacterales > Solirubrobacteraceae > Palsa-465. The sequence continues at coordinate 4,717 of DATJTQ010000141.1, read as the reverse complement.
ACCGTCGACCTGAAGGATCTCTACGGCGACCGGGCGGTGGCGATCTTCTGGAATCCCGGCTGTGGGTTCTGCCGGCAGATGCTGCCCGAGCTCAAGGCGCTGGAGCGCAGCTCACCCGAGCGTGCGGCGCGGATCCTGGTGATCAGCAGCGGAGCTCCCGAGGCAGTGCGCCAAGACGGTCTGCGTTCCCGGGTGCTGCTGGACCCCGACGCTGAGGCCATGACCGCCTTCGGCGCAGGCGGAACGCCGATGGGCGTGCTCATCGAGGACGGACGGATCGCGTCGCCGGTCGCCGTCGGCGGCCCCGCGGTCCTCGATCTGATCGCGGCGGGTGAGTGATGGCTCACTGGCTCGACGACGCCGCCACCGGGCTGTCTCAGGGCCGCTACAGCCGCAGACAGATCCTGCGTCGCGGCGGCGCGATGGCCGGCGGTGCCCTCCTGGGCTCGGTCACGTGGCCGGCGAGGAGTCGAGCGGCCGCCATCCCGTGCCCGGACTTCGACTCGCCGTGCGCCGCACCGGACATCTGCTGCGACGGAAACGAGTGCTGTGACAGCTCCACCGAGTTCTGCTGTGGCGGCGCCTGCGTCAAACGGAGCCCCAACGTCGGGTGCTGCCACAACCAGACGTACAACACGCACGCCGAGAAATGCTGCCCGCACGGAGAACAGGCGTGCTTCAAGGACGAGACGTGCTGCGGGAAAAACGACTGCGTCTCCGACAAGGAGTTCTGCTGCGGCGGAAGCGCCTTCACACGTCGCCCCACCCTCGGGTGCTGCCACGATACGACCTACAACCCGCGCACGGAGAAATGCTGCCCGCAGGGACACCACGCGTGCTTCAAGGACGAGACCTGCTGCGGGAAAGACAACTGCTGCACCAAGGATCAGACCTGCTGCGGAGGCAACTGCTGCGGGAAGGGCCATCATTGTGTGACCTGCGGCAGCGGCAAGAAGCTGTGCTGCCCCGAGGGCGAGTACTGCTGCAACGGGGTGTGTTGCAAGCCTGAGAAGTGCAAGCAGGGCGTCTGTCAAGGCAAGGGGTGCAACGACGCACCACCCTGCAAGCCGGGGGAGATCTGCTGCCCCAAAGCCGACTGCTGCCCTCACGGGTCGACCTGCTGCGGCGGAGCGTGCTGCCGGGCCGGGATGTGCTGCACGGGTGACTGCACCGGTCCAGCCGCCCCGGGCATCACCTGCTGCCCCGACGGCGGAAGCACCGCGGGTGCCGCGGCCTGCGCCGGTACCGGCTACACGGGGAACGGCGGCTGTCGCGGGGGCAAGCTGGGGTGCATCTGCGCCAACGGCACCTTCTGCCCCGCCGACACCGGCTGCTGCGACGTCTTCGGAGCCTGCCGCAACCCCTGCTGATCGCGGCGCCGCGAGGGCATCACGCTCGCCGCGGTCGCCCTCATAGCCGAACCGCCCCCCGGGTGCGGAGGGCGGTTCGAAAGCTGTGCAACCAGTGGAGACGGCGGGAATTGAACCCGCGTCCGCAGTCGCGCAAAAGGTGGCGTCTACGAGCGTAGCCGGCGCTCTGAATCTCGTCCCCCACTCGCCTCGCCGGCCGGGTTGTGGGGCACCAGCTTCATGAGATGTCCCCGGTTTGGCTGAAGCGGACCTCCCCGAGCAAGCCTGCTGGTTGATCCCAGCCACCCCGCCGCAGGCGAGCGAGGGGCCGAGAGCTCACGGCTTAGTGCTTAGTGACTAAGCGGCGAGCGCGTACTCGTGTGAGTCCGCACTTATTGTTTTCCCGGGTGTTTTACGAGGCCGCCCGGGACCTCGACTCGCAACCACCCCCACGAACCGACCACGTCGAAGCCTGTCGTCCCCGGGTGTGTGTTGTCCCTCGAGTATAGGACCACGGCGTGGCACTGAAGACCTGCGTAAGAGACCCGTGGGGCCTGCGAGAATCCTGTGGACACAGATGGAGTACGGCGACTCCCCCACCCCCTATGGCAGCGGCGGCGCTCCGGCGCCCACGCTCCCTGAGCCCGAGTCTCACCAGCCCGCCGGCCTCACCCCGCCCGAGCAGACCGCGGATCCCAACGCCGCGCTCGGCCGCCCGGCGCCCCGCGAGTCCTTCTACAAGCGGCGGATCGCCCCCATCGGCGTGGCCATCCTGGCCTTCCTGGCCAAGATCAAGTCGATCCTCCTGCTCCTGCCCAAGGCCAAGTTCCTGGTCACGGCCGGCTCCATGGCGGTGTCGATCGCCGCCTACACCACGATCTGGGGCTTCTGGTTCGCCATGGGCTTCGTCGTCCTGCTGCTCATCCACGAGCTGGGCCACGTCATCCAGCTGCGCCGCGAGGGCCTGCGCGCCTCGGCACCCATGTTCATCCCCTTCCTCGGCGCGGTCGTCGCCGCCAAGTCGCTGGGCAACAACGCGCTCTCGGAGGCGCGGGTGGGCCTGGCCGGCCCCATCCTGGGGACGATCGGCTCCGCGGGATGCCTGGTCATCTGGGCCATTACCGGCCATGACTTCTGGCGCGCGCTCGGCTACACCGGCTTCTTCATCAACCTCTTCAACCTGCTGCCGGTGGTCCCGCTCGACGGCGGACGGGCCATGGCGGCCATGTCACCGTGGCTGTGGTTCGCCGGCTTCTTCGGCATCGCGGTGCTGGCCTTCGTCTTCCCCAACCCGATCATCATCCTCATCGCGCTGCTCGCGGCGTATGAGACCTACCGGCGCTGGGAGCAGCGGCGCAGAGGCGGCCTGGCGACCGAGGCGTTCTATCGCGTCAGCCCCCGCAATCGACTGCTCGTCGGCGCGGTGTATCTGGGGCTCATCGCCATGCTGGTCATCGGCATGCACGTCGCGCACCTGCCGCGCACGCTCGGTTAGAGCGACACGGCGGGCTGGCGACGGGCCCGCAGGCCCGAGATCCCTCTAAACCCGAGGACTACTCGTAGCGGGTGGTCTGCTCGTCCCGGGGAACGTAGGTACGAGTCGTCGTGGTGCGGTTCTGGCGCGCCCACACAAACGTGTAGAGCAGGGACAGAATCAGCCCCAGGATCCCCAGCACGAACAGCACGGTACCGGCGGTCTGCAGGTTGATCCCGCTGACATGCGCGGTCACAGCCCACTTGAGGATGGCTCCGACCGCCATGAGCACGATTGATGAGCCTATGGTCATGCCCGGGTGTTACCCCGCCTGCGCGCTCCGCACGCACCGCGTGCAACGGGGCTGTCAACGCCCCGCTTCGTGCAGCTCGCGCTGGATGTCGCGCGCGACGTCCCGATCCCGGATCGTGTGGCGCTTGTCGTAGAGATCCTTGCCCTTGGCCAGCGCGATCTCGACCTTGGCCCGTGAGCGCGGCCCGGAGAAGTACATGCGGGTCGGGACCACGGTGAGCCCGCGCTCCTGCGTGCGCCGCATCAGCTCGTCGATCTGGGACTTGTGCAGCAGCAGCTTGCGGGGCCGCTCCGGGTCATGGTTGTCGCGCGACGCGGCGCCGTAGGGCGGGATGTAGACGCCCATCAGCCACACCTCGCCGTCGCGGACGGTGGCGTAGGCGTCCTTGAGCTGGGCCTTGCCCTCGCGCAGCGACTTGACCTCGGTGCCGGTCAACACCAGCCCGGCCTCGAACTTCTCCAGCAGGTTGTAACGGAACGACGCCTGGCGGTTGGTGGCGACGTCGCCGGGTGCCGCTTTGCGTTTCTTGCCTTTGGCCATGCTGATCCTCAGTCCTCCGGATCGTCGACCGGGAGGAGATCCACCCTACCCCGTGGCGCATCGATGCGCCCGACGCGGACGCTCACCGGGTCCCCCAGGCGCATCGCCCCGCCGTTGCGCGTCCCCACCAGCATCGTCGCCTGCTCGTTGAGCTCCCACCAGTCGTCGCGCAGCCGGCGCACCGGCAACAGTCCCTCGTACTCCAGATGCTCGCCAAAGGCGACGAATGCCCCGGCACCGATCACACCGACGATCTCGCCCTCAAAGGCATTGTCACGATCACCGGAGGCAAAGAGCTCGCGTTCGAGCAGGAAGCAGCGAGCCACGTCGTCGGCGTCGCGCTCGATCGACATCGCCTCGCGCTCCCGCTTGCTGGTCCACGGTCCGGCGCTGGCCACCCACGACGCCTCCGGCGCCGGCTCGCCGGAGATGGCGCTCAACAGCGCGCGGTGGCAGATGAGGTCCGGGTAGCGGCGGATCGGCGAGGTGAAATGGCAGTAGTGGGTCAGCGCGAGGCCGGCGTGACCGAGGTTGCGCGGGTCGTAGTACGCCTGTTTGAGCGACCGCAGCACCAGGCTGGTCAGCGCGCGCCCGCCCCGGCCGGTCCGCCGCACCCAGTCGGCCACCATCACCGACGCCTCCCCCACCACGTCGGCGGCCTGCTGCGGGGTCAGGTGGCCCTTGGGGACCGGCGGGGTGGGGACGCCGAGCGACTCCAGCTGGTCGATGAGCCGCTCCACCGCCGGCGCCTCGGGCCGCTCGTGGACGCGATACAAAGCCGGGATCTTGTGCTCGGAGACGAACTTGGCCACCTGCTCGTTGGCGGCGATCATCAGGTGCTCGATCAGCCGGTGTGACTCGGTCTGCTCCGAGAGCTCGGCGCCCTCGACGTTGCCGTCCTGGTCAAAGCTGAACTGCGGCTCGGCGGAGTCCACCTCGAGCGCTCCCCGTCCCGACCCACTCCCGTCCCGTCCCTCCTCCGCGGCACGGCGCGCCGCGCCCAGCGCGGCCGACGCGGCGCGCGCCGCCGCCAGCGGCTGC
>DATJTQ010000140.1:0-7577 GCA_035503355.1 Solirubrobacteraceae bacterium | reverse complement strand
AGCTGTGCCTCGACGTTCATTGCGCACGCTCCTTGGCACGACCCGAGCGGTAACGCAGCTGCGTCGAGGGATCCCACAGCGCGAGCTTCAGCTCGGCCTCGCCGTCGGGATAGAGCTCGATGACGTCCGGGGTGTCTCCGTCGAGCCAGCCCGAGCGGTTGTCCGGGCGCGGGTTCGCCCCGTTGTCCGGCTGGCGGGCGACGTTGAGCCCGTGGCGCGCGAACATCTCGCGATCCTCCGCCGGCGTCGCTCCGAGCGCCGTCAGGAAGTTGCCCATCATCACGCCGTTGAGCCCGGCCTTGACCGCCGTGGCCTGCAGCTCGCCCAGATTCTCCACCCGTCCGCCGCAGAGGCGGAAGAGCGCCTCGGGGAGGATGAGGCGAAAGATCGCGATCCACTTGACCACGTCCCACGGATCCATCAGCTCCCGATCGCCGAACTTGGTGCCGGGCCGGGGATTGAGGAGATTGATGGGCACGCTGGTGGGGTTGATCTCGGCCAGCTGGAAGGCCATCTCGACGCGCTGCTCGTGCGACTCGCCGAGGTTGAGGATCCCGCCCACGCACGTCTCCAGCCCGGCCTCGCGGACTGCGTCGATGGTCCGCAGCCGGCCCTGGTAACGGACGGTGCTGGAGACCTCGGGGTAGTAGGACTCGGCGGTTTCGACGTTGTGGTGCACGCGCTGGATGCCCGCCTCCTTCAGCGCCTTGGCGCGCTCGGCCGACATGTGCCCGATCGAGACGCAGCGCTTGAGGTTGGTGTGCTCGGCGACGAGCCGCGCGCCGGTCAGCACCTTCTGAAAGTCGCGCCGCGACAGCCCCTGACCCTGGGTGACCATGCAGAAGCGATGCGCGCCGGCCGCCTCGGCGGCACGCGCATGCTCGAGGATCTGGTCAGGTTCCATCATCGCGTGCAGCGGCGTCTCGGCCTCGGCGTACTTGGACTGGGCGCAGAAGCCGCAGTCCTCGGCGCAGCCGCCGGACTTGGCGTTGACCAGCGAGCACATGTCGGTGGAGTCGCCGAAGTGCTCCACGCGTGCTTCCCAGGCGCGCTCGACGAGGGCACCGATGGCGACGTGGTCCTCCAGCTCGCCGAGGCGGAGGGCCTCGGCCGGCGTGATCAGCGGCGGCATGCGATCCAGCAGCCTAGAGATCCGGTCCGACGCACGCGGTGCGACCTCTAACATCGCCTCACCATGCCTGATCGCCTCTACTTCACCGACTCCGACGAGGCGAACGCGCTCATCGCCTCAGACCCGATGGCCCTGCTCATCGGCTTTGCTCTGGATCAGCAGGTCTCGGTCCAGAAGGCCTTCTCCGGGCCGCTGGCGCTCAAGGAGCGCCTGGGCTCGCTTGACCCCGGCGCCATCGCCGCCGCCGATCTGGAGCCGCTGTTCCGCGAGCGCCCGGCCATTCACCGCTTCCCCGGGTCGATGGCCCAGCGCGTCCACGATCTCGCCGTCCACATCATCGACGAGTACGGCGGCGACGCCGCGCGGGTCTGGACCGACGCCGCCGACACCGATGGACTCCGAGCCAACCTGGCCGGCCTGCCCGGCTTCGGCGAGATGAAGATCAAGGCGCTGGGTTCAGTGCTGGCCAAGCGCTTCGGCGTCACCGCCGCCGAGGGGCTGATCCCGTGGCACCCGACGCTCGGCGACGTGGACTCGGCGCAGGCCCTGGCCGACTACCAGGCGGCCAAGAAGGTCCACAAGCAGGAGTGGAGCAAGGCGCGCGCGGCGCTCTGAGCGCCGCTCCGGTGCCCGGCTGAGCGTGCCGGCCCCCGGCCGCGCCGGGCCCCTCAGCGCCCCTGCCACTCGGGCGGGCGCTTCTCGGCGAAGGCCCGCACGCCCTCGCGGAAGTCCTCGGAGGAAAAGCAGGCGTGGCGGAGCGCCAGCAGCTCGCGCTCCACCTCGGGCGCGAGGGTGGCCGCCCCGTCCAGGACGGCGTCGATCACGCGCTTGTTGCCCCTCTGAGCCAGGGGGGCGTTGGCGGCGATCTCGGCGGCCAGCGCCACCGCGGCGTCGGCGAGTTCGTCGACACCGAGCACGTCGTTGACCAGCCCCCAGCTGTGTGCCTTGGCGGCGTTGACGCGCCCCCCGACGAGGAACAGCTCACGGGTGCGGGGCGCGCCGATCACCTCGATGAACTTGCGGATGCCGGTGTGGGAGTAGACGAGGCCGAGCTTGGCGGGCGGCATGCCGAGCTTGATGGGGTGGGCGGCGAGGCGCAGGTCGCAGGACAGGGCCAGCTCCAGGCCACCGCCGATGGCGTGGCCGTTGAGCGCCGCGATGGTGGGATACGGGTAGGCCGCGACGGCGTCGATGGCGGCGGTGAACGGGTGCGCGACCAGCCGCTCGGCATCGTCGGCGAAGCCGCCCCCGCGCAGGTCCCCGATGTCGTAGCCCGCCGAGAAGGTCCGGCCCTGGCCGGTGATGATCACGCACCGCGCCTCGAGCTCAGGGAGCTGATGGGTGAAGCTGTCGAGGATGGCGTGGTCCAGCGCCCCGCGCTTGTCGGGGTTGGAGATCGTCAGGCGCACCACGTGGGGCGCCGGCTCATCGACCAGCAGCCGCCCCGCGGACGGCGAAGAGCCGTTCGAGGGGCTATTCGAGGACAACGAGCGTGTCGCCCTCGGAGACCGACTGGCCCTCGCTGCACAGGATCTCGGTCACGACGCCGGGGTCCTCGGCCTCGACGGGCATCTCCATCTTCATCGACTCCAGGATGACGACCGCGTCGCCCTCCTCGACCGCGTCGCCGACCTCGACCTCGATCTTCCAGACGGTGCCCGTGATGTGGGCCTCGATGTCGGTCACCTTCGGTCTCCTCCTGTCCTCTGGTTGGGGGCGCTGAGAACGATATAGCGCCGCGTCGACGCAGCCGCTGTGCCGCCGCCACGCCCTCCCGCGCGCAGGGGACTCGGCGAAAAACCCCTCAGATTCCGGGATCTGTCCGCTCGGGCCGGTTGACTAGCGCTGCTTGCAGAGCTTGCATCCGACGACGGAGGACCGCAGGTCACCCCAGACGATGCCCGAGTCCCGACTGTTCATGAGCTCGTTGTCGCGCCGTGAGCTCGCGCGCCGCCGTCCCGGACGTGCTCACGTCTGGCGCGTACGTCTCCTGGGGGTGCTGCTCGTCGCAACGATCGTCGTCGTGTTCGTGCTCGAACGCGGCGGCGTGTAGGGATCTGGACCCCGGCCCGATCGCGGCCGGCCACCAGGGGCTGCCGCCACGCCCTGGGGAGGGTGCGGCGGCAGCTGGGTCCCCTGAGGAGGCTCTCTAGGACACGCCGACGTTGACGCCCGCCTGACGGACGGCGTCGGGACCGAGGGCCGCCGTCGCATGGACGGTGGCGTTGGTGGCCGGGGTGTACTTGGGCGGGGTGACGCGGAAGGACACCGTGGGTGCCGCGGAGGGCGCCACCTTGCCGAAGGTGGCGTTGCGCAGCGCAGTGGCCTTCCAGCCCTGCGGGAGCTGCAGCGCCAACGTCACGCCGTGCAGCGTGGCGTCGCCCGACCGGGTGAGGGTGACGGTGACCACCGACGCTTTGCCGGCCTGCATCGTCGCGGGCGACTGGATCTGGACCTGTCGCGCTCCCGCGGTCGCGCCCAGGTCAAAGCCCGAGCGCAGCGGCAGGTCAGACAGGGCCGAGGAGTCGCCGGCGAAGATGCCGTAATGGCCGGTGCTCTGGTCCCATCCGTTGGCTGACTCGTCCCACCACCACGTATCGCGCGGGGTGACGGTGAACAGCACCTGGCTGGACTGACCCGGGCGCAGGTTCACCCGCTTGAAGCCGACCAGCTGCCGCGGGGGCTCGCCGGTGGTCGACGGGTCACCCAGGTACAACTGCGCCACGTCAGAGCCGGCCCGCTGCCCGATGTTGGTCACGGTGGCGGTGACGTGCATGTCGCTCACGCCGTTGCCCGGCGCGCCGATCACCCTCAGGTTGCTGAAGGCGAACTTCGTGTAGGACAGCCCGTAGCCGAACGGGAACAGCGGCGTCAGGTTCTGGGCGTCGTACCAGCGGTAGCCGACGTCCAGGCCCTCGGAGTACTGCACCTTGCCGTCCACGCCGGGGAACTGAGCCGGGGTGGAGGCCGGCACCTGCGAGAGCCCCGTGGGGAAGGTCACCGGCAGATGGCCGCCCGGATTGACCTTGCCGAACAGGACGCGCGCCAGCGAGGTGCCGTCCACCTGTCCGGGATACCAATCGTCGAGCACGGCACCCACCTGGCCCAGCCACGGCATCGTCACCGGGGCGCCCGCGTTGATCACCACCACGGTGTGTGGGTTGACGGCCGCGACCTTCTCGATCAGCTCATCCTGCGCCGAGGGCAAGCTCAGCGACAGCCGGTCGGTCGCCTCTGACTCGGTGTCGTCGGAGACCACCACCACCGCGCTGTCGGAGGACTTGGCTGCCGCGACGGCGTCGTCGATGCCGGGCGCGAGCGCCGAGGGGGTACCCCACAACAGCTCGTCGGAGTCGCCACTGATGCTCAGCGAGTATGTCTGTCCCGCCACCAGCTGGACCGCCGCCGAGTACAGGTGCTCCGGTGGCGTGCTCGGATCGTCGATGATCTGCTTGCCGTCGAGCGACAGGTAGGTCGGCGTGTAGCAGCCGCACGGGTTATCGATGGCCAGCACGTAGGTGCCGGTCTCGGGCGCGGTCAGCGTCCCGGTGTAGCTGCCGCCGTACGGCGTCGGGGCGTACGCCGGCGACAGCGCGGACGACGGGATCGCCGGCAGCGAGGCGTCGGTCGGCAGCCCCTGCTGGTAGAGCAGGTGCGTGCGGTGCCCGGCGGCGGCTTCCAGGCCCTGCAGCGGTGACACCGTCGACGGCGGGATCACGTAGGCGCTGCCACCGCCCCCGTAGGTGGGCGAGGCGGAGGCCGACGGGCCGATGACCGCGACCGTCCCGCCGTGGTTGGCTGAGAGCGGCAGGGTCTTCGCCGAGTTCTTGAGCAGCGTGGCGGCCTGGTCGGCGACGTTGGTGGCGACGGCAACGTGCGCCGGGGTGGTCACCGGGTCAGACGGGGTGCCGGTGGGCGGATGGTCGATGATGCCGAAGCGGAACATCTCGGTGAGCATCCTCGAGACCATCGTGTTGAGCACGGCCCGCGGGATCGTGCCGTTCTCGACGTCCTGCTCGAGCGTGGCGCCGAAGGAGTCCGCGAAGGGCTGCTCCTGATCGGTCCCGTCCACCGCGCCCGACACGTCGTGCAGCGCGGCGTAGTCGGAGGTGACGAAGCCTTGGAAGTCCCACAGCTGCTTGAGCGTGCCGTTGAGCAGCGTGTTGTTCTGGCAGGCGTAGTCGCCGTTGATCGTCGAGTAGGAGCACATCACCGACGCGACGTTGGCGTTCTGCACGGCGGCCTGGAAGGCCGGCTCGTAGATCTCCCGCAGCGTCCGCGTGGACACGATCACGTCGTCCTGGGGCGTATTGCGGTTGGTCTCCTGGTTGTAGGCGGCGTAGTGCTTGACCTGTGACATCTCGCCGGTGCTCTGGACGCCCTTGATCTCCGACACGGTGAGGGCGCTGTTGAGGAACGGATCCTCGGTGAAGGTCTCAAACGAGCGGCCCCAGCGGGGGTCGCGGTCGATGTTGACCGTCGGGCCCAGGTTGACCGCCGCGCCCTTGCCCAGCTCCTCTGAGCCGATCACCTGGCCGTACTGGCGAGCCAACGACGGATCGAAGGTGGCGGCCAGACCCACGCCCGCGGGCAGCTGGGTGACGTTGGTGAGCTGGTCGGCGACGCCGGCCGGCCCGTCCTCCTCGCCCAGTTGCGGGATGCACAGGCTGGGGATGCCCGGCATGTAGAACACATACGGGTTGGGAGGGGCGGTGCCGTGGCCCTCGACCATGGTGATCTCGTCGTCGAGGCTCATGTGGTCGATGACGTCGGCCACCTTGGCGGAGGTCGGGGCCGGCGAGCCGACCCACGGACAGGCGGAGCTTGTCTTGGGATGGGCCCGGGTGGCGGCGGCGCGCGCCGCCGGGGCCGCCGCCAGCGCGAGAGCGACCGCCGCGATGGCGGCCACCGCCACGGCCAGCAGGACGAAGGACGACCGCGGCGTCAGCGACGACCGCGAGGTGCGTGCGTGAAACATCCCTACCCTCCCTGCCTTAGAGCGGTCGCCTGCCGGCCGCTGCATCGGCGCGGTTACCCATGGTGATCCGGCGACAAACGCGGAGTTCCTATGCACCAGGTAAAGAGGCCGCCCCGGGGCGAGAGGGCGTAGGCTGAGAGCCGCATCCATGGCCGCCGACGACACCGCATCCACCGAGCTCGACATCGACCTCGTCACCGCCTCGCTGCGCGCCGACACGAGTGACCTGCGAGCGTTCGTGGAAGCGCTGGCGGCCAAGCTCCAGGACGCGTTGCCCGGTGCCGTCACCGTCGACCGCCGTCGCGAGGGGATGTTCGGGCCCAAGCGGGTGAGCCGCATCGCCGTCGACGCGGGCGGCCAGCGTCTCGAGCTGCGGACCGACGGATCCTCGATCCAGACGCGGTGCGCTCGGCTGTCGGGCGGGATCGTCCTCAAGAACGAGGAATTGGGCACTGATGAGTGGCTGCAGACCCTGGGCGCGGCGCTGGCCGACCAGGCACGCAGCAGCCTGACAACGCGACAGGCGCTCGATCGCCTGCTCAACGGATAGGAGAAGACGATGGGGTTCCTCAAACGCGACGACGACGCCCAGAACGCCCCCCCGGCCGCTCAGGACGTCGCCACCGCCGACGCTCCCCACGCCGAGCGCTACGAGTCGGGCTCGATGGCGGGCATCCCCGAATCAGGGCGCGAGCGCATCGAGCGGATGAAGAAGGACGCCCAGCGGGGCTTCTTCACCTCCGATCTCTCCGTCAACGAGTTCCTGTTGGTCAAGGAATCGGGGTTTGAGCCGGTGGGCCTGGTGCTGGGCAGCTCGATCTACCACATCGGCTTCCAGCAGGCCTCCTGGAACCAGAACCAGGAGATGGGCGTTCTCACGCAGGCGATGTACCACGCGCGGGAGCTCGCCATGACGCGCATGGAGGAGGAGGCAGACCAGCTCGGCGCCGACGGGATCGTCGGGGTGCGCCTCGACATCGGGCGCTACGAGTGGGGTGCCGACCTCGCCGAGTTCATCGCCGTCGGGACCGCCGTCAAGCACCGCGAGGGGGAGCTGCACCGCGCGCCCAACGGCCGGCCCTTCACCTCCGACATGAGCGGCCAGGACTTCGCCACCCTGCTGCGCGCGGGCTACCGCCCCGCCGGCCTGGTCATGGGCAACTGCGTCTATCACGTGGCCCGTCAGGGGATGCTGGCTTCGCTCAAGCAGATGGGCCGCAACGTCGAGATGCCCAACTTCACCCAGGCGCTCTACGAAGCCCGGGAGCTGGCCATGGAGCGGATGCAGTCCGAGGCCGACGAGCTGCAGTCCGAGGGCATTGTCGGCGCGCGGATCATCGAGCGCAGCCACGGATGGGGCTCGCACGTCATCGAGTTCTTCGCCCTCGGAACCGCGGTCGTCTCCACCAGCTCCGAGCATCACATCGAGAAGCCGGCGCTGGTACTTCCGCTGCAGGGGTAGCGCCT
>DATJTQ010000139.1:0-5099 GCA_035503355.1 Solirubrobacteraceae bacterium | reverse complement strand
GTCATCCGGCTCGGCCACAACGGCTCCGAGCAGCTGTTCTCCGCTCGCTTCGAGTGTGTGATCGAGCTCGGCCCCGAGCAGAAGGGCGCGCACATGAGCCGCTTCGAGGAGGTCGTCAACGAGGCGATCGGCGAGGTCGTGCTCGGCGAGCAGACCTTCCGGGCCGAGACGCTGGCGCAGCACATCGCCCAGCTCGTGCGCAGCCGGCAGGACGCGCGCCGGGCCGAGGTGACCGTCGAGGCGCGCTTCCCAGAGCACAAGCCGGCGCCGGTCTCGCAGATCATGACCCAGGAGCTGTACACGCTGCACGGCGTGGCCGTGGCCACTGAGGCCGGCACGCGCCGCCTCACCGGCGTCACCGCCCAGGGCATGACGGCCTGCCCGTGTGCCCAGGAGCTGGTCGCCGGCAATGCCCGGGTCAATCTCGGCGAGGCCGGGTTCAACGCCGAGGAGGTCGACAAGATCCTCGAAGCCGTTCCGGTGGCGACCCACAACCAGCGCGGGCTGGGCACCTTGTACATCGGCTGCCCGGAGTCGTGCGCCGAGGAGATCGAGGCCGCCGCGCTGCTTGCGATCGTCGAGCACTCGATGTCGTCTGAGATCTACGAGCTGATGAAGCGCACCGACGAGGGCCACGTCGTCGAGAAGGCCCACCGCCGGCCGCGCTTCGTCGAGGACTGCGTGCGCGAGATGGTGGCCGGGCTGATCGAGCGCTTCCCCGACCTGGACGCGGACGCGTTCGTCCTGGCACGTCAGGTCAACCTCGAGACGATCCACCAGCACAACGTCGTCGCCGAGCGCACCGGCACCATGCGCGAGATCCGCGAGGAGCTGCGCACCGGCGAGACACCGGCGATCCACACCAGCCTCCAGGCCTGGCTGGCCGCCGCCCCCTAGACCGGGGCACAGCCCATGCAGGCGATCGTCCTCGAGCGTCCCGGCGAGCCACTGCGCGCCACGACGCTCCCGGACCCCACTCCCGAGCCCGGGCAGCTCCTGCTGAAGATCGCCGCCTGCGCGGTGTGCCGGACCGACCTGCACCTGCGCGACGGCGAGATCGACGCGCCCAAGCTCCCGGTCGTCCTCGGCCACCAGATCGTCGGGCGCACCGAGGACGGCACGCGCTACGGCGTGCCGTGGCTGGGCTACACCGACGGCACCTGTCACTACTGCCGGACAGGCCGCGAGAACCTCTGCGTCAACGCCCGCTTCACCGGTCGCGACATCGACGGCGGCTACGCGCAGCTGACCATCGCCGACGAGCGCTTCTGCCTCCCGCTCCCCGAGGACCTGCCCGACGAGCAGCTCGCGCCACTGCTCTGCGGCGGCCTGATCGGCTACCGCGCGCTGCGCATGGCCGGCGACGCCGAGCGCCTGGGCCTGTACGGCTTTGGGTCCGCGGCGCATCAGATCTGCCAGGTGGCGGTCCACCAGGGCCGGACGGTGTTCGCCTTCACCCGCCCCGGCGACACCCGCACGCAGGAGTTCGCGCGCTCGGTCGGGGCCGCCTGGGCGGCCGGCTCCGACGAGCCTCCGCCCGAGCCCATGGACGCCGCGATCATCTTCGCCTCCGCCGGGCCGCTCGTGCCCGCCGCGCTCAAGGCGCTGGCGCCCGGCGGCACGGTGATCTGCGCCGGCATCCACATGTCCGACATCCCGAGCTTCCCCTACGAGGACCTGTGGCACGAGCGCTCGATCCGCAGCGTGGCCAACCTCACGCGGCAGGACGGCCACGAGTTCCTCGCGCTGGCGCCCGAGGTGCCGGTGGTCACCACCATCAGCACCTATCCCCTGGCCCAGGCCGAGCAGGCCCTGGCCGACCTGCGCGCCGGCGCCTTTGAGGGGACCGCCGTACTGCTGCCCTGAGCGCCGCACGCGGGCAACTCTCGCGCATGTTCTAGCCTCTTTCGCCATGCCCCTAGTCCCCATGGTCATCGAGAGAACAGCGCGCGGCGAGCGTGAGTTCGACATCTACAGCCGGCTGCTCAACGAGCGCATCATCTTCATCGGCAGCCCGATCGACGACACCATCGCCAACCTCGTCGTCGCGCAGCTTCTGCACCTGGAGTCGCAGGACCCCGACAAGGACATCTCCATCTACATCAACTCGCCCGGCGGGTCCATCTACTCGGGTCTGGCCATCTACGACACGATGCAGTTCATCAAGCCCGACATCGCCACCATCTGCGTGGGGATCGCGATGTCGATGGGCTCGTTGCTGCTCACCGGTGGGGCCAAGGGCAAGCGCTTCTCGCTGCCCAACAGCCGGATCCTCATCCACCAGCCGTCGGCGGGCTTTGAGGGCCAGTCGACCGACATCGAGATCCACGCCCGCGAGATCCTCAACATCCGCAAGCGCACCGACGAGATCTACGCCCACCACACCGGTCAGACCGAGGAGCAGGTCCACCAGGACATGGAGCGCGACCGCTTCTTCAAGCCCGACGAGGCCGTCGAGTACGGGCTCATCGACCGCGTGATCGACAAGCACTGAGAGCTTGGAGGTGGGGCCGCATGCGGCCCCACCCGGTGGGGTGCATGCACCCCACCGCGGTCCGCGCATGCGCGGACCGAACAGCAGCGTCTACGTCGCGGGGGCTTCGGGCGCGGTCGGCCTGCTCAGCGCCCAGAAGATCATCAGCGCGCCGAAGACCAGCATCCCCAGCCCGGTCCACAGGTCGACGTTGATCCCGGCCGCCTTGGTCTTGACGTGGTGGGAGCCGAACAGCCCCAACGCGATCAGGATGAGGCTGTAGAGGATGAACAGGCCGCCGATGATGCGGCGGATGTCGAAACGGTTCGCGGCACGGGCGGCCTTGGCCTCGTCCTCGGCGGTCGGCGTCTGATCGGTTGCGTCAGGCATCTCAGACTCCTCCTACGCGAAGATGATGTTCAGGACGACGAGCATCACCAGGGCCACGCCCGCCAGCAGCCAGGGTGAGCGCCACCACAGCTTGTCGCGCGGGTCGGGGTGCTCCTCCTCCTCGTCCTTGCGCGTCAGGCCCCACACGAGGCCGCGCAGGTCCTCGTCGGGCTTGGGCTTGGTGACCAGCGACACGACGACCAGCACCACGCCGCCGGTGATGAACGCGATGATCGCCTGCCAGAAGCTGGCGCTCAGGGCCGAGCCGAAGTGGAAGATGGTGTGGTACGCCGCCAGTCGGTTGGTGGCGTAGGCCGCCGCCGTCCCGGCCACGAGGCTGAAGAAGCCGCCCCACGCGGTGGCGCGCTTCCAAAACATGGCGATGATGAAGGTGGCAAAGAGCGGGGCGTTGAAGATCGAGAACAACGTCTGGATGTAGTTCATGATGTTCGAGTAGCCCTTGGCGATCAGGGCTGTGACCACCGACACCAGGATCCCCACGATCGTCACCCAGCGCCCGGCCCGCAGGTAGTAGGCGCTGTCGCGGTCCTTCGCGAAGTACGGCTGGATGATGTCGTAGGTGACCACCGTGTTGAACGCGGTCACGTTGGCCGCCACGCCCGCCATGAAGGCCGCCACCAGACCGGTGATGGCGATCCCCAGCATCCCCTCCGGCAGATAGTTGCCGACCAGGTGCGGGATCGCGGTGTTGTACTGCAGGGCGAGGCTCTTGCCGACGCCGAGCCCGTGCACCGTCAGCACCGCGATGAGGCCCGGCAGGATGATGATCGCGGGCAGGAAGATCTTGGGGAAGGCGCCGATCAGCGGGGTACGCCGGCTGGCCGACATGTTGCGCGCCGACAGTGCTCGCTGGACCTCGGCGAAGTTCGTGGTCCAGTAGCCGAAGCTGAGCACGAAGCCGAGGCCGAAGATGACACCCACCCAGTCCGAGGCCAGTGGATTGGTGACGTGGTGGATGGCGAGGCCGTGCCACGCATGCAGCCCGGGTTCGCCGAGCGCCTTGAACGCCTTCACCTTGTGCTCGACCCCCGAGATCCCGCCCACGCTGTGCAGCGCCACCAGCGTGAGCGGCAACAGTGCGGCGACGATCACGAAGAACTGGAGCACCTCGTTGTAGATCGCCGAGGTGAGGCCGCCCAGGGTGATGTAGACGAGCACCAGCGCCGCCGCGGCGAGGATCGCGGTGATGATCGAGATCCCCAGCATCAGGTTGATGATCAGCGCCAGCGCGAACAGGTTGACGCCGGAGATGAGGACGGTGGCCAGCGCGAAGGTCGCCGCGTTGAACGCGTGCGTCGCCTCGTTGAAGCGCAATCGCAGGTACTCGGGGACCGACCTGACCTTCGCCCCGTAGTAGAAGGGCATCATGAACAGGCCCAGGAAGATCATCGCCGGGACGGCGCCGATCCAGTAGTAGTGCACGGCCGGCACGCCGTACTGGGCACCGTTGGCCGCCTGGCCGAGGATCTCCAGCGCGCCCAGGTTGGCGGCGATGAAGGCCAGGCCGGTGATCCACGCCGGCAGGGAGCGCCCGGAGAGGAAGAAGTCCAGGTCGGTCTTGATCGCCAGCCGGGCGACGAAGCCGATCCCCAGAACCACCACGAAGTAGATCCCGAGGATCACATAGTCGATCACGCTCGGGTGGAGCCGCAGCATTTCCCCGCCTCCCCTGTCTGGACGGCCGGAGCTCGCCCAGGCCGGGGAACTCCGCTAGCTATTGAACGGCGTGCTCGATCTCGCCGAGCCCGTCAATGGCAATGCGTACCCTGTCGCCAGATTGCAGAAACCTCGGGGGGTCCTGGGCCTGGCCGACCCCGCCGGGCGTGCCGGTGAGGATGAGGTCGCCGGGGCGCAGGGTGCACGTCTGTGAGATGAACTCCACCAGCGCTTCGCAGCCGAAGACGAGATTGGAGGTGTTCGAGTCCTGGCGCAGCTCGTCGTTGACCCACGTGCGCAGGCCGAGGTTGCCAGGGTCGGGCACCTCGTCGGCGGTGGTGATCCACGGCCCGAAGGGGCAGAAGGTGTCCGCGCCCTTGGCCCGGGTCCACTGGGGCTCGCGTCCCTGCAGATCGCGCGCGGAGACGTCGTCGGCGACGCAGTAGCCGCCGATCTCCGAGCGGGCGCCCATCACGATGACCATCTCGCCCTCGTAGTCCAGGCGCCGCACCACCTCCGGGCAGACGATCGGGCCGCCCGGTGGCGCCACGCACCCGCT
>DATJTQ010000138.1:0-15581 GCA_035503355.1 Solirubrobacteraceae bacterium | reverse complement strand
ACCCTCGCCGCGCGCACCGGCTCCCCGCCAAACCAGATCGCCCGGCCGGCCTGGGTGAGCCGGCGCACCTTGTCGCCATCGTGGGGACTGAGCGCCGCCGCTGCCTCGAGCGCCCGCCCCGCCGCCCCGTAGGCGCTGCGGGCCAGCGCCCGCATGCCACTGGCCTCCAGCATGGCCGCGACAGCCTCGTCGGGGCCCGCGGTGGCCGCCGCCAGGTGCCAGGCGCCCTGATCGTCGCCGACCACTGCGGCCGCCAGGGCGCGATGGACGGCACGCCGAGCGGCGGGATCGCGCCCGTGATAGGCCGCTGAGCGCACGAGCGGGTGGCGGAAGGTGATGCGCCCCTGAGCCACCGTGATCATCTCGGCGCGCTCCGCCGGCTCGAGGGCCCGTGCGCTCACGCCCTCCGCGGCGATCGCCGCGTAGATCTCGCGCGCGTCGCCGGTGTCGCTCGCCGCCGCGATGAGGAGCGCGTGGCGCGTGTCGTCGGTGAAGTCCTCCAGCTGCTGGGCGAAGGCCCGCTCGAGGGTCGCGCCGACGGCCAGCGGGTGGGAGATGGGCGCGCGGCCACGGCGCTCGTCCTCGGTCAGCGTGCCGACCGCCTCGATGATGGCCAGGGGGTTACCGCGGGTCTCGGTGACCAACTGGTCGCGCACCCCCGGCTCCAGGGGCACGTTGGTCTGGTCAACCAGCACGCCGGCGGCGTCGGCGGGCAGGCCGTCCAACGGCAACGTCTCCAGTCCGGTGTCGGCCAGCCACGGACGATCGCGCATGCCGAACAGCAGCACGATGCCCTCGCTCCCCAGCCGCCGCGCGGCGAAGATCAGCGACACGCGCGACGGATCGTCGAGCCAATGAGCGTCGTCGACCAGAACCAGCAGCGGCGCGTCCTCCGCGGCCGCGGCGAGAACCGACAGCGTGGCCGCCGCGACGGCAAACCGGTCACCCGGCGCCGCCGGGCCCAGCGCCAGCGCGCCGGCCAGCGCCGCCTGCTGCGGCTCCGGGATCCGGTCGCGCAGCGCAAGGATCGGCGCCAGCAACTCCGATAACCCGGCGAACGGGAGCTCGGATTCCGCCTGCAGCGGCCGCGCGCGCAGGACCCGGAAGCCCTCCGCGCCGCGCACGGTCTGCTCCAGCAGGCTCGTCTTCCCGATCCCCGGATCGCCGTACACGACCAGCGCGGAGCTCCGCCCGGTCCGTGCGGCATCGATCAGTGCGCTCAGTTGCGACAGCTCCGGCCCTCGGCCGATCAGCACGCGGCACACACTACGTCTCCGGGCGCCATCCGGGGAGATCGCACCCTAGGGAAATCCCTGTTGTGAGCGCCCGGGCGAGCGCGTAGCGTCGCCGGCAGTGGGGCATCGGACCGGGAAGAGGGCCGTCTGGCGTGGGCGCGCCGGGATCGGATCAGCGGCGCTGGTCGTCGTGCTGATCGCGACCGCGCCGGCGGCCCTCGCCAAGAAGCCCGCGCCGAAGCCAAAGCCCAACGCCGAACTGGTGATCGCCCGCCTGCACGTGATCGGACCGTCCTTCGTCTTCCAGAACGAGCGCGACCCGAACATCCACCTCGGTGACACGACGCTCAACATCGGCACACGCGAGGCGGGGCCGAGCCTGACGAAGGTCTACCTGGAGCACGACGGCAAGCGCCGGCTGTTGGCAAAGCGCGAGGTGCCGCGGCTGGACCCGGGCAAGCGCGACAGCGACACGGACCTGATCGTGCCCGTGATGGACTTTCCACTGGGCTCATACACGCTCGAGTTCTGCGCGGACGCGAACTACCGATATCAGCACCGGCCGTACCCCGACCAGTGCTTCAAGCATTCGACCGGAGACTTCTCGGTCATCGCCAAGGCCTGGACGGGCTCAATCAGCGGCGAGTACGACAGCATCCTCGGCAACAGCGAGACGTGGCTCGCTCCCGACACCCAACTCGTCTACAGCGGTTCCGAAGGCGGCGGGATCTACAGCTACGCCTTCGTCGGCACAGTGACCTGGATCGACGCGGGCACCGACGAAGACGGCTGCACGTGGAGCGGCTCTGGCTCACAAAGCTACGGCCCGCAGAACCCGCCGATTGGATCGATGAGCGTCGATTACAAGCACGAGGAGTACACCGCGGCGTTCTCGGCGGCCAGGCCGTTCTACCAGGCGGCCATCTCGTGTCCCAACGGTGGTTCGTCGACGGCGGCCTCCCCCCAGGCGATCGGCTTCTTCGCCTCTCGTCAGGGCGGTCCCGAGCCCCTGCCGTTTGGATCGACGACCCTGCCCGGAAGCCCGAACCACGGACTCCTGGGATCAACGTTCAACTGGAACCTCAAGCCGGCAGCGCCGTAGAGCGGAGGACGCGGACGATGAAGCGAGCCCTCGCGGCACTCGGGTGCGCGACCGCCTGCCTGGTGGCCGCCGGCCCGGCGGCGGCCGACAGCATGGTGTTCATCAAGGCCGACAACGTGTGGCTGGCCAACCCCGACGGCAGCGGCCAGTACCAGGTCACGCTCGACGGGACCGCGGACTCCCCGTACTCCTCGCCGTCGCAGGCCGACGACGGGACGGTCGTGGCTCTGCGCACCCCGGCGGGCGGCCGGCCGGAGATCTGGCGGATGAGCCAGAACGGAGGCCTGCTCAACGCCCCGATCAACACCCCCGCCCCGGGCACCGGCGCCATCGACGCGCGCGTGTCGCCCAACGGCCAGCTGGTGGCCTACTGGTTCGTGACCGAGGTGAGCACCGGCACCTGCCTGTACTGCTTCGACGTCTCCAGCCGCGCGCTCATCAGCCACGTCGACGCGTTCACCAACCCCGACGCGGTCGGGACGCCCAACACGGGCGCTCATCCGTCCTGGATGTCCAACAACACGCTGCTGCTCTCCAACGGCAACGCCACCCAGTGGTACTACACGCTGGGGACGCCCGAGGCAGCGCAGTGGTGGGGCGACACCGACAACTGCGGCTGCGCCAACCCGGTGGGGCTGACCGACGGCGTGGTCAGCCGCGACGGGCAGCGCATCGCGCTGGTGCGCGGCGACTCAAATGAGACCCTCGTCCTCTACAGGGCCAATGGGGCGCCACCGGCCACGCCGACCCCCGAGTGCGCCTTCACGGGGCCCACCGGCAAGTTCCAGAACCCCACCTGGGCCTCCAACGGCCAGAGCCTGGCCTGGCAGGAGGACAACGGGATCTGGTCAGCACAGGTTCCTGACATCACCAACTGCGCGACGATCGGCCAGCCGGGGTTGATCGTGCCCGGCGCCACCGAGCCCAGCCTGGGTCCCGCCGCCATCGCTCCCGGCCCGCGGCCGGGGTGCGGCAACCCGGGCAACCCGGCGGCGTGCACCGGTCCGCCGCCACCCCCACCGCCGCCACCACCTGGGCACACGACCACCATCGCCCAGCAGCTCCACCTTCTGGTGACCGCCCTCACCCGCGCGCTCAAGCGTCTGGCCATCCACGGCCTGTTGCACAGGGGCACGCTCTCGGTCGCGTTCACCACGCCTGCCGCCGGCAAGCTGACCGTGACCCTCAGCACCAAGGGGCGTCACCCGGTCGTGCTGGCGAGCGGGCACGTGACCTTCGCCAAGGCGGGCAAGCGGACGGTGACGCTGGCGCTGGCGCCGGCCCAGTCCGCGCGGCTGCGCCGGGTCCATCGCATGAGCTGCACCCTCGGCCTTCGCTTCGCCCCGACCACGGGGAAGGCCACCTCGGTCAAGAGTGGGGTGACCCTGAGCAAATGACGCGCCTGCCTGCCATGCCGAGGCGCTGTCGGGCGCGCCTGCGCGAGGCCGTGCTCGCCGTGGCCGCGGGGCTGGCCCTGGCGGCGGCGCCGTCCGCGTCGGCGCACCTCTACTTCAATCCGGGCGGGATCGACCTCGAGTCAGCGGCACTGGACGGCACCAACTACCACTTCGTCAACCAGCCGCCGGGCGGGCTCATCCGCCTCACGCCCGACGGAGGGCTCGCCAGCGACGGCACCTACCTCTACCTCGGCTATCACGGCGACGACGAGGTCGGACCTGAGGGCATCGATCGCGTCGCCGTGAACGGGACCGGGTACCGGCGCCGGTTCGTGCGCGCCACCGTTCCCAAATGCGCCGAGGCGCTCGGCAGCGCGCCGGACGAGGCGGCGATCGCTGTCGCGGGCGGCGAGATCTATTGGGCCGAGCCCTTCGCCGGCACGATCGGACGGGCCAGCGCGGCCGACGGCAGCGGCGTGGACTCGCAGTTCATCGTCACCGACGGCGGTGCCTGCAGCCCCCTCTCGGGGATCGGCACGCGCGGGCTGGCCGTCGACGGCGCCCATATCTACTGGACCAACCCCGACCAGGGCACGATCGGACGCGCGAACCTTGACGGGAGCGCTGTCGATCAGTCATTCGTCACCGGGCTGCCGGACCCGTGGGACGTCGCCGTGTCCGGTCTGAACCTGTACTGGACGAGCGCGGGCACGGGCACAATCGGCCACGTCGCACTCGAGGCGAGCGGCGCGATCGTCCCCGGCAGCGTGACCAACAGCTTCATCACCGGCCTGACGCCGAGCGACGCCGACGCGGGCCCGGCGGCGATCGCAGCGCAGGGCGCCACGCTCTACTTCGACAACGGAGACGGGTGGATCGGGAAGGCATCGGCCGACGGCACGAGCGTCGTCCATCACCTCCTCCAGGTCTACGACGACGATGCGGGACGGCCGGCCCCTCCCGCGATCGCCGCCGACGCCGATCAGCCGGCGCCGACCCGGACGAGCCTCACCTGCGGCGCGAGCACGGTCCACATCCTCGATCCCGCTCGCGGACAGGACATGCCGGTGGGCAATGCCACCGGGTGCGCGGTGACGGTTCGTCACGTCGGCCCGGCGCCGGGGCCGGTCTCGGGCGACGTCGCGCTCAGCGCCTCACCGGTGAAGGGCGGGATCGTCGGCGCCTCAGGCGACCTGGTCTCCCACGGCTCCTGCGCCCTGAAGGCCGGCAAGCAGCCCGGGGTCTCGACGTGCACCTTCGAGTACGCCGCCGACAGCGGCGTCCGCGGCTTCTCCCGCAACGCGTCGCGCGTCGTGCTCACCGCGACCTACGGCGGCGAGACGACCCACTCGGCGAGCGCCGGGAAGGGCCTGATCGGCGTGCTGGCCGTGCACCCGTGCCTGCGCGTCGGCGACGAGTTCCTCGAGACCTGCGACGCCCAGGGGGAAATCCAAACCGTGAGCCGCGTATCGGTCACGGGCCGGACCCGGACGAGCACGTACCCGGTGTTCGGCGGCACCGGCGGACTGGCCGTCACGTTCCCCAAGCGGTGCGTGCGCGGCGGAGGCCGCTTCACTGTCGCGCTCGCGCTCAAGGCCGTCCCGCGGACCCTCCGCTTTCGCCGGATCACGCTGTCGCTCGGTTCTCAACGCGTCACCTTGACGCACGCGCCGTTCAGCGCCCGGCTGCGCCTCCGGCCCCGGGGCGCGTCGCTGACCGCCGCGATGGTGTTCGCGAACCCACCGACGGTCGACTTCACCAGGACGGTCAAACTCGCACCGCCGGCCTGCTGACCGGCGGATGTCGGCGGGCGGCGCCGCCGCCGCCCGCCGGTCCGCCGTCCCCCCTAGACCAAGAACTCGGCCATCGCGCCCGACTGGATCAGCGCGACGGTGGTGGCGATGTCGGCGTCGAAGTAGCGGTCGCGGTCGGCGAAGGGCACGTGCTCGCGCACGCGGGCGAACGCCGCCTGGGTGCGCGGGCTGGCCTGGTCGATCCCGCGCAGCTCCAGCGCCTGGCAGCAGGCCATCAGGTGGATGGCGGCGATGTTCTGAGTCAACTCCACGATCGAGCGGGCGTCGCGCGCGGCGATCGTCCCCATGGAGACCTTGTCCTGGTTGTGGGCCTCGGTGGAGCGCGAGTGGATCGTGGTCGGAGCGCACAGGTGCATCGCCTCGGCGGTCATCGCCGACGCGCACAGCTGCAGCCCCTTGAAGCCGTGGTGCAGGCCGGCCTCCGGGTGCGTGGCCTCAAAGCGCGGGATGAGGTTGGCGGTGAGGCCGCGGTTGAACTTCTCATCCACCACGTGGGCGATCTGGCGGTCGATGAGGTCACACAGGTTGGCCAGCGCCACCTTCAGGGAGTCCATGGCCTGGCCGATGTGCCCGCCGTAGAAGTTCCCGCCGCTCTCGACCCGACCGCCGGGCACGTTGAACAGCGGGTTGTCGTCGGAGGAGTTGATCTCGACGGAGATCCACCGCTCCACCCAGTCCAGCACGTCGCGCAGCGGGCCGATCACGTGCGGAGCGCAGCGGATCGAGTACTTGTCCTGGACCTGGCGGTCGAGCTCGAGGAACCCGGCCCCGCCCATGCCACCGGCGAACAGGTCGTCGCTGTCGGCGGCCAGGTGCGACTCGGCGAGCAGCTCGCGGATGTGGCGGGCGCTGGTGACCATCCCGGGGTGCGGCTTGGCCTCGTCGAACAGGAAGGCGTTGAAGTGGCCACGATTGCCCAGCAGGGCCTCGGAGGCCATCGCGGTCATGAGGTCGGCGAGGTCCGCCAGCTCCCGTGCCGCGCCGACGGCCAGGCACGCGAAGGCGCTCATGAACGAGGTGCCGTTGGTGAGGGCCAGCCCCTCCTTGGCCTCAAGCAGGAACGGCCCGAAGCCGAGCTCGCTCAGCACCTCGGAAGCGTGACGGGGCGTCCCGTCGTAGAGCACGTCGCCATCGCCGGCCAAGGCGCGTCCCACGTAGGAGAGCGGGGCGAGGTCGCCGCTGGCCCCGCAGGAACCGCGCTCGGGGATGAAGGGGGTGACGTCGTGGTTGAGGAGGTCCAGGACGTGCTCGATCAGCTCCACGCGCACCCCGGAGTTGCCCTTGGAGAGGCAGTTGGCGCGCAGGAGCATGGTCACGCGCGCGACCTCGGGGGGCGCGATCGGCCCCGTGCCGACGCCCATGAAGCGCAGGATGTTCTGCTGCAGCTGGCCGGTCTTGGCCGGCGCGATCTGGCGGTGGGCGCTGTCGCCGAACCCCGTGGTGACGCCGTAGATCGGGATCTCGCGGTCGATGAGCTCGCGCTTGAGGGTGCGACTGGCCTCCACGGCCTCCGCCGCGGGCTCGGAGAGCCGGACGGTCCGGTTGCCGCGCGAGACTTCAAGGGCGTCGGCGATGGTGAGCGAGGCGCCGTCGAGGTCAAGCGTCGTTCGGCTCGTGGCGTGGGGAGGCTGGGCGGTGGCAGTCATGAGCGGAATGGTTGCCCAGCCACCGGCCTGACGCAATGGAGACGCAGCTAATCGTCGTGTGAGTGCAACGGAGCCTCGCTTTGGCGGCGATTTGGCGCAACATCGTTGCGTTCGATGCTGCACGATGCGTGACGGGGGCGCATGATGTGCTCCGGCCCGTGCCGGAGAGGAGGAGGATCCACCCATGAGCCCGCTGCTGGATCTGCAGACGTTCGTGGCGCCCGATATCGCCTCAGAGCGCCGCGACGATGGGTCGGTGCTGCTGGCCTCGCGTCATCCGCTGGGCGAGGTGGAGCCCTCGATCACCGCGATCCTGCGCCGCCGGGCCGCCGAGCACCCCGACCGTCCACTCGCGGCTCAGCGCGACGCCCAGGGACGCTGGATCACCCTGTCCTACGCGGACGCCGAGCGCCGCTCACGGGTACTGGCGGGCGCCCTTGCGCGGCTCGGGCTCGGCCCGCAACGGCCGCTGATGATCCTGTCCGGCAACTCGCTCGAGCACCTGCTGGTCAGCCTCGGCGCCTACGCGGCACAGGTGCCGGTGATGCCGATCAGCGTCGCCTATTCGCTGATGAGCAGCGACCACGCGCGGATCACGGCCATCGCTCGGCTGACCGAGCCCGGGTTGGTCTACGCCGACGACGCGGGGCCGTTCGGCGCCGCCCTCGACGCTCTGGCGACCACGGTGTCGCGGGTGCTGGTGGCGCGCGGGGAGCGCGACGGCGCGCTGCGCCTCGACGACATGGTGGCGGACGACGACGGGCCCGTCGCGGGCGAGCCCGGGCCGGACACGGTCGCCAAGCTGCTCTTCACCTCGGGCTCGACCGGCGTCCCCAAGGGCGTGGTCAACACCCACCGCATGCTGTGCGCCAACCAGGCGATGCTCCAGGCGATCTGGCCGTTCCTGGCCGACGAGCCGCCGATCCTGGTCGACTGGCTGCCGTGGAGCCACACCTTCGGGGGCAACCACAACCTGAACCTCGCGCTGTTCAACGGCGGCACCATCTACATCGACGACGGCAAGCCCGCGCCGCCGCTCTTCCCGCGCACGCTCTCCGCGCTCACCGAGGTCCCGCCCACGCTGTACTTCAACGTCCCGGCCGGGTACGCGCTGCTCGCGCCCGCGCTGGAGAACGACGCCCAGCTGGCCGAGCGGTTCTTCAGCCGGTTGCGCTTCATGTTCTACGCTGCCGCCGCGCTCCCCGACGCCCTCGCCGCTCGCCTGCGCCGGCTCGCCGCCGATGTCGCGGACCACCCGGTGCCGCTCACGTCGAGTTGGGGCACCACCGAGACCGCTCCCGGCGCAACCAGCATGCATTACCTCGGCGCGCCCACCGGATGCATCGGCGTGCCGATCCCCGGCTGCACGGTCAAGCTCGCCCCCGTGGGGGACCGGCTCGAGATCCGGATCAAGGGCCCCAATGTCACCCCCGGCTACTTCCGGGCCCCCGAGCTGACCCAGGCCGCGTTTGACGAGGACGGCTTCTACCGCTCCGGCGACGCGGTGACGCTGATCGACGCCGCCGACCCCGATCAGGGGATGCTCTTCGACG
This sequence comes from Solirubrobacteraceae bacterium, assembly GCA_035503355.1. GTDB lineage: Bacteria > Actinomycetota > Thermoleophilia > Solirubrobacterales > Solirubrobacteraceae > Palsa-465. The sequence continues at coordinate 6,834 of DATJTQ010000138.1, read as the reverse complement.
GTCGGATCGCGGAGAACTTCAAGCTGCTCACCGGGACCTGGGTGGCGGCCGGCGCGCTGCGCACCGGTCTGATCAGCGCCGCCGGCGTGCTCTCCGACGCCGTGATCTGCGGCCAGGACGCCGAGTACGTCGCGGCCATGGCATGGGTCAACCAGGCCGAGGCACGCCGGGTGCTCGCCGCCGACGAGGACGTCGCGCTCGACGACCCGGGGCTGCGTGAGCACCTCGCCCTGTCGCTGCGCAGCCTCAACGCCGGCGGGGGCTCGGCCTCGCGGATCGAACGTCTGCTGCTGCTCGCCGAACCGCCGAGCCTGGATGCCGGCGAGATCACCGACAAGGGCTATCTCAACCAGCGCCGCACGCTCCAGTGCCGGGCGCTCGACGTGGCCCGGCTCTACGCCGAGCCCACCGATGCCGCGGTGATCAGCGCCACCGGCGCCTGACCAGCGACCCGGCGGCAACGCCCCGCCCACCCCGTCCGGTCCGGGCGCTTTGATCCCTCGTCCGCGTGACCGGGCCAACGACAGCACCACGAGACCCGGCCAGCGAGAGGCCGACCGGCCGGCCCCGCCTCGGACGCGACTTCGGCTGGCTGTGGACCGCCTACGCGGTGAGCGCCTACGGCACGGGGCTCGGCTTCGGCGCGTTTCCCATCATCGCCATCCGGGTGCTGCATGCGGGTCCGGCGGGGGTGGCCGCGATCTCGGCGTCGGGCCTGGCCATCGCCGCCGTGGTGGCGCTGCCCCTCGGCCCGTGGGTGGAGTTCCGGCGCAAGCGCCCTGTGATGGTGGCCATGGACCTGCTGCGCTGCGCGGCCCTGGTCAGCATCCCGGTGGCCTACGCGCTCGGCGCGCTGACCATCGTCCAGCTCATCATCGTCTCGGTGATCGTGGGCGCGGCGAAGATCGCCTTCCGTGCGGCCAGCGGCGCCTACCTCAAGACGCTGGTGGCACCCGAGCACCTGCTCGTCGCCAACGGCCGGTTCGAGTCCACGACATGGAGCGCCACCGTCATCGGCCCGCCGCTGGGTGGCGCGGCGATCGGCATCCTGGGACCGGTGGTGACCGTGGTGGCGGACGCGGTGAGCTACCTGCTCTCGGCTCTGGGGATCCGCGCCATCAGCGGCGCCGAGCCGCCACCCGCTTCCCGGGACCGGACGCGGGTGCGCCGCGCCGAGCTGCTCGACGGCTGGCGCTACATCCTCAGCCACCCGCCATTGCGCGGGGTGTTTCTCAACACGCTGCTGGTGGCGGGGCTGCTGCTGGCCACCGAGCCGATGCTGGCCGTGCTCATGCTCGGGCGCCTGGGCTTCGCCCCGTGGCAATACGCCCTGGCCTTCGCCGTCCCCTGCGCGGGCGGCTTGATCGGGGCCCGTCTGTCTCGGCGACTGGTGGCGCGCTACGGCGCCGGGAAGGTGCTGTGGGGCGCCGGAGCGTTGCGGGCGTGCTGGCCGATCGGACTGGTGTTCATCGTCTCCGGCATCCCCGGGATCGCGCTGGTCATCGTGGTCCAGTTCGCGCTGGTCACCTGCATCGGTGTCTTCAACCCGGTGATGGCGACCTATCGCCTGCAGCAGACCGCGCCCGATCGTGTCGCTCGCATGCTGTCGGCGTGGACCATCTCCAGCAGCGCCACCGTCGCCGTGCTCACCGCCCTCTGGGGTGTGCTGGGCACGGTCGCGGGCCCGCGCGCGGCGATCGGCATCGCCGGCGGGCTCATGCTGCTGACCCCCCTGCTGCTGCCACGGCCGGCGCTGGGAGCCAGCGGCATCGCGCTCCCGGGTGCGGAGCGCGCCGCGGCTAGCTCGCCTGCAGCAGCGAAAGCTGGGTGAAGCCGGGCGCCCGCTCGATCTCGAGCATCCTCCGCTTGGTGGCGATGCCACCCGGCGCGGAGAAGCCGTGCAGCGCCCCGGTGGCCGACAGCACGCGGTGGCAGGGCACAATGATCGGATACGGGTTCTCACCCAGCGCGTGGCCCACCGCCCGTGGCGCGTCGGGCTTGCCGATGGCTCGGGCGATGTCGCCGTAGCTGACCGTCGCGCCCGGGGGGACCTGGCGCGCCGCCGCGTACACGCTGCGCCGGAATGGGTCGATCCCGGTCTCGTCCAGGACGACGTCGCGCAGGTCGGTGTGCTCACCGTCGAGCAGAGCGATGATCGCCGCGACCGTCTCGCGCACGGTGTCCGGCATCTCGGACGGGGTGACCGCGCGCCGGCGGGTGACACCGCGGGCGCCGGGGAGCGCCACACCGGTGATCCCGTGCTCGCTCCACGTGACCCCACAGGTTCCCAGGGCGGTGTCAAAGGCGAGCATCTTCGTGACGCTAGCGCTCGGCGAGGACGGGCCGAGCGGATCACGGGATCGAGAGTGAGACGCCCCGGGGTGGACTACGTTTGCGGGGCCCATGCAGCTCGTCAGTTACACCGACGCTGACCTCGCCCTGAGCGAGGCGCTGGAGACCGACCCGGTGGTGATGCGCGAGCTCGGCGGCCCGATTGACCTGGCTCACCTGGCCCGCGTCCACCCGCGGCGGGTCAACGATCCGTGGTACTTCACCGTCGTCCTCGAGGCGGGCCAGCCGCCGGTGGGCACCATCGGGATCTGGGAGACCGAGCACGACGGGGTGGCGCTGCACGAGACGGGGTGGATGATCCTGCCGGCCTTCCAGGGCCGCGGCATCGCCAGCGCCGCCCTCACCCTGCTGATCGAGCGTGCGCGCGCGGCGCCGGAGATCCCCCGCATCCACGCCTTCCCGCCGACCAGCAACGCGCCGTCCAACGCGCTGTGCCGGAAGTTCGCCTTCACCCTGCTCGGGGAGCACGCCTTCGTCTACGCGGGCCGCACGCTGCAGTGCAACCACTGGATGCTCGGCCTCTCAGAGGCCGGTGGCGCCTAGCTAGCCGCGGCGGCGCGCGTGAAGCACGGTGTCGCGGATGGTGACCGGCGTCCCCTCGGGCCCGGTCACCTCCCGTTCGGGCGCGGCGGCGGTGACGATCTCCCACTCGGTGGCGTCCAGGTGAGCGGCGAGCTCATCGGGGGTGCAGAACAGCTCGGGCATGTGGGGGCGCAGTCCCGGGATCTCGAGGTCTGAGGGGTGATGCGCGCAGACGAGCAGATCACCTCGCGGGGCCACGGCATCGGCCAGGCGCTGCATCGACTGCCGGCGTGACTCAGGCAGGAGGTGCAGGTACTGGGAGCTGACCAGCTGATGGCTGCCCGGCGATGTCCACTCCGCGTCCGGCGCGAACAGGTCGATCCGGCGCCAGGTGATCCGCTGCGCGATCTCGGCGCCGGCGCCGCGCGCGTTGCCCGCGGCACGCTCCAGGCCCACCGGCGAGATGTCGGCGCCCGTCACCTCCCACCCCTGCCCCGCGAGCCAGATGGCATCGGCGCCCTCGCCGCAGCCGACATCGAGGGCGCGCCCCGGGGTCAGGCCCGACGTCTCGGCGACGAGGTGGGGGTTGGGCCGGCCGCTCCACACGTGCCGGTGTCCGCTGTAGCGGTTGTCCCAGAAGTCCTGGGTGAACATCTCAGGGCGTGACGGCATGTCTGCATCTCAGCAGGTCGTGCGTCGTCGTACGCGGGCGGGCTCACCAGTGATGTCTAGAAAAATGGTGCTTCGGGTATGGATGGCGATGACATGGCGACCCTGTCCCCCCGACGGCTTGGTGTGCGCACGCGGGCGTTGATGGCCGGTGTCGCCGTCTGCGCCTGCGCCGGCGTCACCGCGGGTTCCGCCCTCGCCGTCGTGCCGTCACCTCCCCCGGGCGCCCCGGCGGTGGAGTCGGCCCCGTCGAGCCTGGTGGGCCTGGATCCGACGCTGCCCCAGAGCGTCATCTCGGCCAGCGCCGCCCCGGGCAGCCACTGGACTCCCGAGAAGGCGACCTACGGGACGGCCTCGACCAACGACATTCCGGTCACCGGCGCCGGGGGCACCACGATCCGCGTCAACGAGATCTATCCCACGACGGCCTCGGGCCAGCCGGCCAAGGGCCACTTCCCGGTGCTGCTGACCATGACGCCCTACGGCAAGGGCCAGGGCGGCTCCAGCACCGCCGGGTCGACGTCGACGACCTCGCCCACCGGCGGCGCCGACAACTACCTGGTGCAGCGCGGCTACATCGAGGTGGTGGAGGACGTCCGCGGCACCGGCGACTCCAACGGCAGCTGGGGGCTGTTTGACCCGATCCAGCAGCGCGACGCGATCAAGGTGCTGCACTGGGCGGCCCACCTACCCAACTCCAACGGCAAGGTCGGCACCTACGGGCCGTCGTACCTGGGCATCGACCAGCTCCTGCTGGCCGGTGCCGTGGGCAAGCACTCCCCGCTGAAGGCGACCTTCCCGATGGTCCCCGCCAACGACATCTACCGCGACACGTCGTTCATGGGCGGGCTCCTGGACTTCGAGTTCTCCGAGACCTACCTGGGCCTCACCGGCGCGCTCAATACCGTCAACCCGCTCAGCGACGCCACCTCTGATCCCGCGATGCTCTCGGACCTGGCCGGCATCGAGTCAGACCACGTCAACGGCCTGGCCACCTACCACGCCACCACCACCGAGAACATCCTCGGCGGCGGCGACGAGGCCTACGACGGCTCCTACTGGCAGGCGCGCAACCCGCAGAACGTGCTGGCGCGCGTGGCCGCCAACCACATCCCCGCCTACATGGTCGGCGGCGAGTTCGACATCTTCCAGAACGGCGAGCCGGTCAACTACGCCGAGCTGCAGAACGCGTGGGCGGGGCGCGGGACCACGGGGCCGATGGCGCCGGGCCAGAAGACGACCGGGCGCTACCAACTGATCGTCGGCCCGTGGGAGCACATCAACGGCTCCTCGGTCGACGTCGACCCGCTCGAGCTGGAGTGGTTCGACACGTGGCTGAAGGGCGAGCGCACGGGCATGGCGCGGACGCGCACCCCGCTGCACTACTACGACCTGGGCAGCGGCAACTTCGATGAGACCACCACCTATCCGTTCACCGGCGCCACCGCAAACCGCCTCTACTTCGGCTCGGGCGGGACGCTGACCGCCTCGGCGCCGTCGAGCAGCACGGGTGGGTCGTCATCGCCGGTCTCGGGCCTGCCCCTCCCCGGACTGCCCGCCTCCGATTCGGACACCCTGGTGTGGAGCCCGAGCGGCGTGCCGTGCGGTCGCTCGATCGACCAGTGGTCGATGGGCGGCCTCTCCATCCCGGCGGGCACCGCGGGCTTCCTGGCCCCGTGCGCCACCGACGACCGGCTGGCCGAGACGGGCCCATGGGCCACCAGCTACACGTCGGCGCCGCTCACCCACGCCGAGACGCTGGGCGGCCCGGTCACCGCCACCGTGTACGCCAGCGCCACCACGACCGAGACCCAGCTCGTGGCCGAGCTCGAGGAGGTCACCCCCAACGGCACGGCCTATCCCCTCACCGAGGGCGCCCTGCTGGGGTCGCTGCGCGCGGTGAACGCCAAGCGGTCGTGGACCGCCGGCGGCATGACCGTGCTGCCCTATCACCCCTACACGCAGACCTCGGCGGCGCCGGTCACCCCCGGCCAGATGACCGAGTACCAGATCCAGATCTTCCCGACGTTGGACACGATCGCAGCCGGCGACAGCCTCCGGTTGACGCTCTCCACCGCCGACGCACCCCACCTGACCCCGCTGCCCCCGCAGCTCCCGAGCCTCGCCGGCGGCGTCTACACCATCAGCCGCTCGGCCGCCGCGCCGTCGTCGCTCACCTTCGAGACCCTCGGGTAGCCGGCGACCTCGGCTCCGGGGCGCGGTAGCTTTTCGCCATGACGGAGGAGAGCACCGAGGCCGCCCTGCGGCGGGAGATCTACCTGGACCAGGTGACGTGCTCCTTCTGCGGCAAGCGCGGCCGAGACGTCGAGTCGATCGTCTGCGGCGCCACGCCCTCGATCGCGATCTGCAACGAATGCGTGGACCTGTGCCGCGAGATCATGGACGAGGAGCGCGAGGGCTCGAGCCCCGCGACCTGACTCAGGGCTCCAGCGCGAGCCGGTAGAGAACGTGCCTCTCGCCGTCGTCCTGGAATGTCTTCTCGTAACTCATGCCGAGCTTGGCCATGACTCCACGCGAGGCGACGTTGCCCTCATCGGTGTAGGCGACGACGCTGCGCAGCCCACGGCCTGACACCTCGGCGAGGGCGTGGCGGCCCAGCGCGGTGGCGATGCCCTGTCGCCAGTGGGCGCGGGCCACCGACCAGCCGAGCTCCACCTCGCTGAAACCGTCGATGATCGCGTGCTGGGCCACCGCCCACCCCAGGCACTCGCCGCCCTCCCACGCCACCGACCAGCCGAAGCCGTGGACGGTGCGATGCGCAGCCTTGCGGATCGCCATCACCTCGGCCTCTTCCAGCGTCCGCTCGCCGCCGGGCCCGAACCAGGCGGTGATCTCGGGGTCAGACAGCAGCGCGAGGTAGACGGCCGCGCCGTCGGACGGCTCCAGGGGGCGGATCTCCATGACAGCGGCAGCGTAACCGCCGCGTGGCCGGGCTAGGCGGAGAGCCCCGCCGCGCGCAGGGCGGCGCGCAGCGTCGAGAGCTTGTGCACCTGGCCCGCGCCCGCGATCGCGACGAAGCTCACCCGGCCGCCGCGCACGCCGTAGACGTAACGGGCTCCGTGGGCGAGCTTGCGCCCCTCCCACAGGCCGGTGGCCAGGCGGGTGGCGCCGCGCCTGCGCAGGCGTGCGGTCTTCGCCCCGGGGGCGATGCCGTCGGCGGTGTCGCCGCGCCCAGTGCCGGCGATCAGGGCCACCTTTCCGGCGGCGTTGAAGACGCTGGCGACGCGCCCGGCACCGCCGGTGGACCCCGCTCGGCCGCCGCTGACGCAG
>DATJTQ010000137.1:0-17161 GCA_035503355.1 Solirubrobacteraceae bacterium | reverse complement strand
AGCTTGGTGGAGTGCTCGCGCTCCTCGGGGGTCATCCCGCCGTCGCCGGTGGTGGTGGAGGTGCCGACCTCGCTCGCGCCGCGGCCGAGCGCCTCCTTGGCCTGGCCCGACAGGGCCCCGAAGCTCATCCCGGCGATGGTGATCGGGATGTCGAGATGGATCGGCTCGGAGGCGAAGCGCGTCCCGATCGTCACGTCGGTGGCGCACCGCTCGCGGTAGCCCTCCAGCGGGTAGCGGGACACGCTGGCGCCGAGGAACAGCAGGTCATCGAAGTGCGGGACGCGGCGCTTGGCCCCGAAGCCGCGAATGTCATAGATGCCCTCGCGGGCGGCGCGCTGGATGTCGGCGATGGTGTCGCGGTCAAAGGTGGCCGACTCGCGCAGGCCCGGGTGCCAGCCGTGGTGGGCCCCGTTGGTGGAGGCCCCGTTGGTGGTCGCGCTCATAGCCTGTGCTCCGTTCGGTGGGTCAGGTGTGCGGAGCGCGCGGCCCGGGGGCCGGGAGGCAAGGACGCAGGAGCCGTGGCGCAGCCCTGCTGCGCGAGGCTCTGAGGACGCAGCTTGTCGGTCATCCGGGGCCGCGATACGCGTGCCTGATCTGCCGAACGGAGCACTAGTACACCCCGACGTTGTCGATGTTGAAGTTGTAGAGCTGGCGCGCGGACCCATAGCGGGTGAACTCCGACGGGTCGGCGTTGACGTCGGCGGCGGCCAGGAGCTCGCGCAGCTGGGTCAGGTGCTCCTCGCGCATCTCCTTCTCGATGCAGTCGGCGCCGAGCCCGCCGACGGCGCCGCGCACGTACAGGCGCGCCTCATACAGCGAGTCGCCGAGCGCCTCGCCGGCATCGCCGCACACCACCAGCGCGCCGCGCTGGGCCATGAAGGCGCTCATGTGCCCGACCGACCCGCGGACCACGATGTCGGCGCCCTTGAGCGAGATGCCGCACCGTGCCGAGGCGTCGCCGTGGATGACCAGCAGGCCGCCGCGCGCGGTCGCGCCCGCCGCCTGGCTGGCCGAGCCCTCCACCACCACCGTGCCCGACATCATGTTCTCGGCCACCCCCACCCCGCAGTTGCCGCGGACGCGGACGGTGGCGCGCTGGTTCATGCCCGCGCAGTAGTAGCCGACGTGGCCGTCGATCTCGACCTCACAGTCGGCGTCGATGCCGACGGCGATGGCGTGGCGGCCGTCGGGGTTGACGACGCGGATGAGGCCGCGCGCGTCGGGGCCATGCAGGGCCTGGTTGAGCTCGCGCACCGTGTCGGAGCGCAGGTCGAAGGTCAGCGCCGTCTCCGGCGTTGTCTGTGAAGTGGCCATCACGCCACCAGCGCGGTGCCCCAGCTGTACACGCGCCCGGGGACCGGCTCCCAGCTGACGGCATCCTCGGCGCCCGGCAGCACGGCGATGGCCCGGTACTCGGAGGCCATCGCCACCCACTCGTCGGTCTCGGCCATCACCGCCGGCTTGCAGGCGATCGGGTCGCGCAGCACCGCGAAGCCGTCGGCGGTGCCCACCGCGAAGGTGAAGAAGCCGTCGAGGTCGTCGAGGCTGCTCTCCAGCGCCTGCTCGAGCGTCGCGCCCTGGGCCATCTTCCACGTGAGGTAGCCGGCGGCGACCTCGGAGTCGTTGTCGGTCTGGAAGTGGATGCCCTCCCGGCGCAGAGCGGTGCGCAGGCGGTTGTGGTTGCTCAGCGACCCGTTGTGGACCAGGCACAGGTCAAGCCCGGTGGAGAACGGGTGCGAGTGCTCGGTGGTGACGCGGCTCTCGGTGGCCATCCGCGTGTGCCCGAGGGCGTGGCTGCCCTCGATACCGGCCAGCTCGTAGCGGCGCACGAAATCGCCGGGAGGGCCGGCCTCCTTGTAGATCTCGATCGTCTTCCCCGCGCTCATCAGAGTCAGCTCCGGACGGGTGACGCGCAACCACGCCTCCACGTCGGCCGCGGCGCCCTCCACGGTGAACACCGCGTGGGTGGCGCGCACGCCGGTCAGCGTGGCGTCGCCGAACTGCAGCGCCAGCGCGTCGGCGAGGTCACCCCAGCCCGGCTCGTCGGTGGCCGAGTGCACGGAGATCTTGCACCAGCCGTCGGGGGCGGGGTCCCGGTAGAAGGCGACCCCGGCGCTGTCAGGTCCGCGGTCGGAAAGCTGCTCGAGCATGGCCGCCAGGTGGACGCCTAGCTGCGACCGCAGCGCATCAGTCTTGGTGTAAAGGCCCGCAATGCCGCACATGGCCGTGGAGCGTAAGACCTGGTCTGAGCCGGTCCAATGGCTGGGTGGAGCACACTTTGACGGAGAAATGTGGCGAGGTCAGCCACAGGAGGGTCCTGTCAAGCATGTGAAGCAGTGCTGCTTTTGCGGTTGCGTTAGGAACTCAAACTGGTAAGCGCTTCTGCGCCCGCTTGACCACCAGCAGCGCCTCGCGCAACTCGGTCCGCGCGATGGAGGTCATCCCCCCAGGCTCGATCAGGTTGTCGGCGGGACGGCCGTCGGCGATGAGCTTGGCGTGATGCTCGAAGCGCGCCGCCGAGATCACCTCGAAGGCCTCGGCCAGCCCGCGCGCCTCGTCGTCGTCGAGCGTGCCGGTCATCGCCGCGGCGTCGATCCGATCGAGCGTCGGCGAGATCGTCACTCCGGCGGCGATGGCGTGATAGCGGACGAGGTTGACGATCGGGATGATCGCCCCCTTCTTGAGATCCAGGCGGCCGTCGCCGTCGGTGGAGAGCTGGCCTCGGAAGCCGATGGCGACGGGGAAGCCCGCCGCCGAGCGCGCCAGCAGCCGCATGAACTGCGGGTAGTCACGCGCGGCGCGGATGCGGGCGGTGAGCTCCCCGACCACGTCGAGCCCGCCGGTGGCCGGGCGAAAATCGAAAGCCACGGTGGCGCGGACGAGGTGCGACTCGTCAGGTTGGGTCAGACACTCGTCAAAGGTCCGCAGCCAGTCGGGCTTGGACATGCGCCAGCGGCGGTCGCGGGCCATGACGCCGTTGTTGTCGAGGCCGATGCCGCAGCGCTCCAGGCCCTCGTTGACATCCTGGCCCAGGCGCTCGAAGTAGGCGTCGGCCGCCTCCGGGCTGAGCTCCGCCCCCGGAGCGGGCCGCGCGTAGGCCAGCGCGTTGTCCTGATCGGAGGCGAGGGTGAACTCGCGGCGCGCCGCTGAGCCCATGTCCAGCCACGCCCACGGCAGCGGGGCCGGCCCGTGCGCCTGCAGGGAGAACTCGATCAGCCGCGACACCACCGCATCCTGGGCCAGGCTGAGCACCCGGCCGAGCTCGGGCGAGGGGACGCCCGCGCGGGCCAGGCTGAGGAACAGCCCGGGCAGACGCGCGACGGCCTGGAGGAGGCTGTCGGCGTCGGCGGCGCCGAGGATCGTGTGGCGCAGCCCGATCGGGCTGTTGGCATCGAGGCGCAGCAGATCGGTGGCCGAGAGGACGCCGATCACCCCGTCGCCGTCGACCACCGCGAGGTGCTCCACCCCTTCGGCCACCATGTCGACGGTCGCCTCGATGGCGAGCTGGCGCTCGGGCACGGTCGGTGCCGGTGCCCGCGCCAGCGCGTGGGCGGGGGCGTCGGGGGACAACGCCCCCTCCGCAACGGCCGCCCGCACGTCGGCATCGGTGAGGATGCCGATCGCCTCATCGGGCATGGCCACCAGCAGCGCCTGCAGGTGCTCATCCCCCAGCCGGCGCGCCGCCGAGCGCAGCGTCTCGGCGGGTTCGGCGTACACCGCCGGGCGCATGATCGCCGAGACCGGCGTGGTGCCGACGTCGTGCAGTCCGTGAACGGTGTGCCCGGTGTTGCTCAGGCGCTTGCGCAGCGACCCGGCGACGTAGGCGACGCCCGCCTCGGTGGCCAGCACCTGACGGGTCGCCTGCGGGGAGAACAGGGCGCAGCGCGACGGCTCACGCGCGCGCACGGTGAAGGCGGGCGACATGCCGGTCAGCAGCGAGGGGTGCCCGAAGCATTCTCCCGGCTCGAGCACCTGGATCACCTCGCCCGAATGCACCACATCCATGGACCCTGTGAGCAGGACCCACATGCCGGGAGCGGGCCGCCCGTCCTCCACCAGCAGCACGGCGCCGGGCTCGTAATCCTGGACCGTCACCTCCGCGGTCAGCAAGCGCAGCTGTTCTGGCCCCAGTGCGTCGAACGGCGGATGGGCGGCGAGGAATGTGTCCAGGTTGTCCATGTCAGACGCCCCAATTGTGTTCGTCTGGTGCCTTGTGAGCCAACGACGACATGTCAGGGTAAGCCCAGCAACGACCAGCGGACCTGGAGGCCACATGCCGGACGACATGACCACGCCCGGACCTTTTGAGGACGAGCTCGTCTACGAGGGCGCCGGGCTCCCGAAGACGACCAACTGGTGGGGCGCCTTCGTGATCGGCTTGGCAGGCACGATCCTGGTCACCGGGATCGCGCCGGTCATGGTCACGGAGCTGGGCGCCGCGTCGGTCCCCGTGATCGTGTTCATCACCATCACCGGCTATCTCGTGTGCCTCCTTCTGGCGGAGTTGTCGGCAATGATGCCGGACCGCTCGGGTGGATTGCCCTCCTATGCATATCCCGCCTACAAGGACAAGTGGCCGCGTACCGCGGAACACATCAACGGCTTCACCGCGTGGGCCTACTGGCTGGGCTGGTTCCCGGTGGCGCCGCTGAACATGATCCTGGCCTCGCTGTACATCGCGGACCGCTTCAAGCTGACGAGCGGCTCCCTGACGGTATTCAGCACCCCGATCAGTTACTGGACGCTGGGCATCTCGATCGTGGGCCTGGTCATCCTGGCCGTCCCGGCGATCCGCGGTCTGCGCTTCGGGACGATGTTCGCCACCACGCTGGCCATCCTGTCGATGATCCCGCTGACCTTCCTGGCCGTCGCGTGGATCTTCAATCCGTCGGTGGTGGACTTCGGCCAGCTCTTCCACTTCCAGCACACCAACGGCAGCGGGTTCTTCTCCAGCCTGTTCGGACACAACTGGCTGACCCTGTACATCGCGTTCAGCTTCCTGCTCACCTGGAACGTGATCGCCATGGAGGCCGCCGCCTGTTACATCGGGGAGACCAAGAACCCCGATCGCGACGCCAAGATCGCGATGAACCTCGAGGGGCTGTACGGCCTGTTCATCTACACGATGATCCCGGTGGCCTTCATCATCGTCATCGGCAACCACGCGTTGGGCAACCCGGCGCTGGTCGACCCGCAGACGATGTTCGTCACCTTCGCCTCGAAGGTGTTCGGCGCGGGCGCGGGCTCCAACCTTCTGGACTGGCTGGTGGCGATCATGCTGATCCTCGCCCTCATCCTGTCGGCCCTGAACGCCATCACGGGTACAGCGCGGTCGCTGCACCAGATGTCCACCGACGGTCAGTTCCCGAAGTTCTTCCAGAAGGTCAACGCGGCCGGTGTCCCGGACCGGGCGATGATCTTCAACGTCGTGTGCTCCATCCTGGTGGTGTTCGCCGGCGGCGCGGTGCAGATCTATACCCTGTCCAACGTCGGCTACCTCGCCTCGTTCATCCCGGTGCTGATCGGCTACTACCTGCTGCGCAAGCATCGCCCCAACGTCCGGCGGCCGTTCAAGCTGCCCGAGTGGATGAAGTGGGTGGCGATCGGGATCGCGGCGATCTACCTGGTCATCTACTTCTACGGCGGCCCGGTGTACGCCTCGTGCGCCTGTAATGCCGCGGGCACCAAGACGTTGCCCTTCTACTTCATCGGCTGGGGCGTGCTCCTGCTCTACCTGCCGCTGTACTGGTACCGCAAACGGGTCGAGGATCCGCGCGCGTCACCGGCCGAGGCACTGTCGCCCACACAGGCGGGCGTGGCCGGAGCCGGGGATTGAGCGCCACCGCGCAGGTGGCGGAGCCCTCACCCGATCAGACTGCCTTTCGGCGGATTCTGCTGGCCTCTGAGGGCCGGCAGATCCCGCCGGCAGCGGTCGCCCGGACCGTTGAGTTGGCCAAGGCGGCCGGGGCGAGCGTGCATGTGTTCACGATCGCCCGGATCCACGGCACCGGGTTCGGGATGCCCACTCCGGGGCTGCTGCCGTCCAAGAAGGAGTGGGCCGAGCAGCGCGACATCGTCTCCAAGACGATCCGGCGCCTGGAGCGCAAGGGCCTGAAGGCCGATGGGCATGTGCTCGGCACGCGCAATGCCACCAAGAAGATCCTGGAGGAGGCCAAGAAGGAGGGCTGCGACGCCATCGTCATGGCCGCCGACGCCGATCGCAACCGCGTCACCGGCAATATGATGTGGACCCAGGAGCCCCAGCGCGTGCGGCGCAAGGCCAAGCTCCCGGTCTACCTCGTCACCGACGCGTAGCCCGCCCCGGCCCGGCAACCCGCCCCCGGGCCGGCCGCAGCAAGTAAACTTATGAGTTTACTTGCTCCACGCTAGGCCGGCGCGTCGGGGCGCCCGTGCAGCCGGGCGAGCTTGATGGCCAGCTCCAGGGAGAGCAGGTCGTCGGTGTTGAGGTCAAGGCCGGTCAGCTCCTCGATCCGCCCCAGGCGCTGGCGCAGCGTGTTGGGGTGCACGTACAGGGCCCGGGCGGACTCGATCACGCTGCGGCGCTCGGACAGGTAGCGCTCGAGCGTGTCCAGCAGCGAGGTGCGCCGGCGGCGGTCGTACTCGATGAGGAGATCGACGGCGGCCCGCATCCGGTCGCGCGGGGCGTCCTCGGCCCCGATCTGGACCAGGTACCGGTAGGCCCCGACCTGCGAGTAGGCGATGGCACCCCCGTCGCGCAGCAGCGCGTGCGCGATGGTGGCCGCGTCGCTCGCCTCGCGATAGGCACCCGGCGCGTCGTCGGGCGTGTCGCGCAGCTCCGAGACGCCGATGACCGCGCTGTGCGCCTGGCCCAGTTCGCGCGCGTCGCGCAACAGCCCCTCGATGGCGCCGTGGCGCGCGGACCCGAAGGCGAGCAGCGCTCGCACCGGTCCCGGCCCGGCCTCGACCGCCGCGCGTGGGGTGAGCTCGCCCAAGCCACGGCCGAGCGCCTCGGCGGCGACACGCCACTCGCTGGTCGACTGCGCCCGTGAGCCGGCCGGCTGCGCCGAGAGCACGAGATATGGCGCGTTGAGGTCACAGCGGACCTCGGCCGCCTTGGCCGCGGCGAAGGTGGTGGCCCCGGCGGCCAGCGCCTCGAACAGGTCCTTGATCGTGTTGGCCTTCGTCAGCCCCTCGATCAGCTCCGCGCGCTTGATCGCCACCGCCGCCAGATGGGCGATGGCGCGCGAGATCTCGGCGTCCTCGTCGGAGAAGGCGCGCGCCTCCGCCGAGGCCACGCACAGCACGCCGACCCGGTCAGGGCCCACCGCCAGCGGCGTCACCAGCACGTCGGCCAGATGCTCAGAGGGCCACAGCGCGCGTCCGGCGGCACGCCGGGCCGGCCCCGACCGGCTCTCCAATCCGGCCAGCATCACCTCGGCGACCCTGGTCAGCGCAGGCGCCGGCAGCGTCTCGGGGTGCGAGGCATAGGGGAGCACCGTCTCGCCGTCGGGCGCGACGCGCAGCAGCTGGCAGGCGTCAGCGTCGAGCAGCGCGGCGGTGCCGCGCACCAGTACCTCGCCCAGCTCGCCGGCATCGGGCGCCGCCGCCACCTGCTGGGCCAGCTCCGACAGGCCGGTGAGCGAGTCGACCCGGCGGCGCTCACGGTCATAGAGCTGTGCGTTCTCGATGGCTCCGGAGACCAGCGAGGCGATGTGGGTGAGCAGGTTGGGCGTGTCCTCGCCGAACTCGTGCGGCGCGCGCGTGTGCAGCACGATCACGCCGATCGTCTCCCCCGCCCGCGAGAGAACCGGCACGGCCGCCATCGATTGAAAGGACTCCTCCTCGAGCAGCGGGACGTACTTCATGCGCGGATCCTGCATCGCGCGGTCGCGGATGAACTCGGGGCGGCGGTGGCGGGCGACCCAGCCGGCCAGCCCCTCCTGCACCGAGAAGCGGACGTTGCCCACCGCCTCGCTGAACACGGGCGAGGCCGCGCGGATCACCAGCTCGGGCCCCTCCACGAGGTAGATGAAGCAGGCGTGGCTGCCGGTGGCCTCGGTGGCCAGGTCGACGACGCCCTGGAGCATGGGCGCCAGCTCCAGCGACGAGGAGACGAGCCTGATGACACCGTACAGCGTCCGGTTCTCCTCGCGGAGGCCGTGGAGCTCGGTGACGTTCGGGCTCGGTGATTCTGCCGGGAGTGCCATGCGGTCCTTGCTATGTGCGGCGTGCACATGCCTGGGCGCCCTAACGCGGTGCCCGGGACCATTGTGCAGCACGGCGGCGCGCATATAGAAATGGGCAATGATCGATCCTCCCCGCAACGAAGACGACGTTCGCAAGATCGTCCAGGACAACGGCATCGAGTTCCTGTTCGCGCAGTTCGTGGACATGCACGGCAAGCCGAGCGCGAAACTGGTGCCCGCCCACCATCTCGACGACCTGCTGACCGAGGGCGCCGGGTTTGCCGGGTTCGCGGCCGGCGACATCGGACAGGGGCCCGACGATCCCGACATGATCGCCATGCCCGACGTGACCACGCTGACGATCCTGCCGTGGCGACCGACCGTCGCCCGCTTCGCCTGCAACGTGACGGTGGAGGGCGAGGAGTGGGACTACTGCCCGCGCACGATCCTGCGCCGCGCCCTGGCGCGCGCGGCCGAGCAGGGCTACGAGATGCGCATCGGCGCCGAGCTCGAGTACTTCCTGCTGCGCCGCGCCGCCGACGGCTCCCTCGAGCTCGCCGACCCCCTCGACACCCTTGACCAGCCCTGTTACGACATGCGCGCGCTGACGCGCAATCTCGACTTCGTCTCCGAGGTCTCGCGCGCGGTCACCGAGCTGGGGTGGGACAACTACGCCACCGACCACGAGGACGCCAACGGGCAGTTCGAACAGAACTTCCAGTACGCCGATGCGCTGGTCACCTGTGACCGGGCGATCTTCTACCGCTACATGGTCGAGTCGCTGGCCCAGCAGCGGGGCCTGATCGCCACCTTCATGCCCAAGCCGTTCGCCAACCTGACCGGTAACGGCTGCCACTTCCACGTCTCGCTCTGGAAGGACGGCGAGAACGTCTTTGAGCGCGAGGCGTCAGACGATCCGCGCGGGCTGGGCCTCTCAGAGCTGGGCTACAACTTCATCGGCGGCCTGAAGGCCAACGCCAAGGCCTACATCGCGGTGACGGCGCCGACGGTCAACTCGTACAAGCGCCTGGTGGTCGGCGCGCCCACCAGCGGCGCGACGTGGGCTCCGGCCTACGTCAGCTACGGCTACAACAACCGGACCCAGATGCTCCGGGTGCCCGCCGGCGGGCGCATCGAGGACCGCACGGTCGACGGGTCGTGCAACCCCTACCTGGCGGCGACGGCGATGCTGGCGGCCGGCCTGGACGGGATCGATCGCGGCCTGGATGCCGGGGAGCCCAACAGCGCCAACCTCTACACCATGTCGGTGGCCGACCGCGAGGCCGCGGGGATCGACACCCTGCCCGCCAACCTGCTTGATGCCACGCGCGAACTGGAGAAGAACGAGCCGCTGCGCAAGGCCTTCGGCACCACCCGCGGCGGTGACTACGTCGACTACTTCATCGAGTGCAAGCGGCGCGAGGTCCAGGCCGCCCACGAGCAGATCACCCAGTGGGAGCTCGACCGCTACCTGCAGCTGTACTGACACGCTCGCGTCGCCCGCCCACCTCGGGCGGCGTGCGCGATTTTTCCAACATAGCTGTAAAAATCGCGCACGCGACCACGCGCGGCCACGCGGCCACGCGGCCACGCGGCGCGTGAGCTTGTCGGCCCGCCGTCCTACGGCCCGGCGGCGACCGCCGCGCGGACCTCGTCCAGCCGCGGCTGACGGCCGAACCCGGTCAGCACCCACGTCGCCCCGGCCTCTGCCCACGGCCGCGGGTCGTCGCCCGGGCCGATCTCGGCCACCAGGTCGAAGGGCTCGCCGTCGCGGGCCTGCGCGATCTCGCCGGCCAGTTCGGCCAGGGCCTCGGGGCCGGGCAGCTCGATCGGGAACAGCCCGTCCCAGCGCACGGCGCGGCGGACCGGCCGGCGGTTGGGCCAGCGGGCCGCCGCCCACACGGGGATGCGCGGCTGCTGCACCGGCGGCGGCTCGAACTCGCCGCCCCACATGGCGGCCAGGCGCTCCAGACCGTCGTCAAACAGCCGGGCGCGCTTGCGCGGGTCCAGCTCCTCGCCGAAGGGCCCCAGCTCGCCGCTGTTATCGCTGCCCAGACCGACCCCCAGGATGAGCCGGCCGCCACTCAGGAGATCGAGGGTCACCGTCTCGCGCGCGAGCTTCTGGATACGGCGGCGGGCCGGCGGGGTCACCAGGGGACCGATCCGCATCGTCTGTGTGGCGCAGGCCACGGCGCTCAACACGATCCACGGATCGGCCACCGCCCGCACCGGCGCGCGGTAGATGATGTGGTCCCAGACGAAGAGCCCGTCCCACCCTCTCTCCTCCGCGGCGGCCGCCACATCGGCCATGACCCGCGGGTCGACGAGCTCGTCGAAGGGGGCGATGAACAGGCCGCGCTTCATGCAGGGGAAACCCTACCGATCAAGCGTGTGGGTCTTTTTACCTAAAGGATCTCGGTCCCGGACCGATCAAAACCTCACAACCGAATTGATTCCAGTGGGGGCGCATTTCCCACGGTGACGAGGACTAGAGAGAGGTCGAACACGGATGGAGTCCCTGGCCGCGCTGTACCACATCACGCCGGAGAACCTGGCGCTGCGACGCCGGTTCGTTGGTCTTGACGCCGATGTGATCGCGTTGCTGGGTCGGCTGGCACCGTGGGCGGACGAGGTGGCCGACGGCATCGCCGGCGAGCTCACCGAGCACACCTTCGCCTTTCCCCCCGCCGCCGACTTCTTCCAGGCCTACGTGGCCAGCAAGGGCATCACCCTGGCGGCCATGCGCAAGGGCTGGCACGCCGCCCAGGTCGGCCACTGGCGCGCGATCTTCGCCGAGGCCGCCAAGCCCCAGCCGTTCGGCATCGCCTACTTCGAGGGCCTGCTGCGCGTGGGCGCGCTGCACAACCAGATCAACCTGCCGCTGAAGTGGTTTCTCGGGACCTACCCCAAGTATCAGGATGCCGTCAGCCACGCCCTGCGTAGCACCCCGCCGCAGCTCGCCGGCAGTGAGGCCAAGGCGAGCGGCTGGCTGCGCCGCCGCGAGCCCGCGGTGGACCATGAGCTCGTGGCCGGCGCCGAGCGCGCCATCCGCATCGTCTTCAACTACGACCAGCAGGCGATCACCGACGCCTTCTACTTCGACACCTTCGCCACCCTCGGCGTCAACCTCTCCGAGATCGAGCCGCGCGACCGCAGGCAGGACCTGTCCGATCAGAGCCCCGAGCTCAAGGCGACCGTCAACCAGTCGCTGCACCTGTTCATCGACTCCAGCCAGAGCATGCACGAGGTCTTCAGCCAGGTGCGCGACACCGTCGAGCAGGCCAGCCATGCCATGAACGGCATCGCCGAGGCGAGCTCGGAGGTGGCGCGCGGCGCCGAGCAGCAGGCCACCATGCTCCAGCGCAACCGCGAGCTCTCCGACGAGACGGCGGACGCCACCGCCCGCGCCCGTGAGCTCGGCGAGCTCGGCGCCCAGGCGGCCGGCTCCACCAATGCCGCCATGGAGCGCGTGCGCATCTCGGGCCAGGAGGCGCAGGCGGGCATCGAGGAGCTCGCCCGCAAGTCGGGCCAGATCGGCGGGATCCTGGACACCATCACCGGCATCGCCGACCAGACCAACCTGCTCGCCCTCAACGCTGCCATCGAGGCGGCGCGAGCCGGCGAGCACGGCCGCGGCTTCGCCGTCGTCGCCGAGGAGGTCCGCCGCCTCGCTGAGCAGTCGGGCGACTCGGCCACGTCGATCGCCGACCTCATCCAGGAGATCCAGCAGGGCATCAACGGGGTCGTGGGCCTCGTCCAGCAGGCGGCGGCGGTCGCCGAGGAGGGCGTGGGCAGCTCCGAGCGCGCCCAGCAGGCCTTCGTCGAGATCGGCGAGGCCATCGGCGGCATCGCCGAGCGCGTGGCCGGGATGGCCGACACCTCGGTCGAGATCGCCTCGGTGGCCGAGCAGTCGTCGGCGGCCGCGCAGGAGATGTCCTCGGCCACGCAGGAGACAAGCGCGCAGTCGCAGGAGGTGACGGTGTCGCTGTCTGAGCTGGCCCGCACCGCGGACCGCGTGCTCGAGGCCTCGACCCGCTTCCGCCTGACCGAGAACGGCATGCCCGGCCCCGCCGGGCCCGGCCGCTGACGCGGGCCGGAGGCTCACCCCGGGCCCGGGCGCTAACCGGGGCCGAAACGCCGGATCTTGCCCGCGTCGAGCTCACGCTCGGCGGCCTGCAGAGAACCGACCGTCTGGGGGGTCTCGGCGTCGAGATGGCTGGCCAGGGCGATGAACGCCTTGGCGGTGGTCAGGGCGTCGCCCAGCGCATGATGGGGGTCCTCCCCCGGCTGGCCCAGGACCGCGGCCAGGCGCGCCAGCGGCAGCCCCCCGGGGGTCACGCCGTCGCGGCGGCGCAGCCACAGCCGGCCCAGCACCTCGGTGTCGACGTCCTCGGGCAGGCGCAGACGGCGGCGGCGCAGCTCCTTGCCCAGAAAGGCCCGCTCCACCATCGCCGTGTGAAACACGGGAACGCGGCCCGACAGCGTCTCGAGCAGCTGGTCGATGGCGTCGTCGAGCGGCGGGGCCTCGCGCAGGTCCACCGAGCGCAGCTTGTGGACGAGGATCGAGGCGTGCTTGGGCGGGTTCTCGGGCCGGGCCAGCGAATACATCGCCTCGCCAAGGATGAGGGCCCCGTCGCGGATCGGCACCGCGCCGATGGCGATGATCTCGTCGGAGCGCTGGAGCCCGGTCAGCTCCAGATCGACCGCGCACCACTCCGCCTGGCGCCAGGGGGTGTCGCGGTCCACCGCCGTCGCCTGGGCATAGCGGCCACCGGCCTCGGTGCGCTTGAGAGAGAGCCTCACGCGGGGCGCAGCTCCCGGGCCACGGTGCCCACCGCGTGAAAGACGTCGCGCAGCCGTCCCCGGGTCAGTGCGCTCATCGCCGCCGCGTCAAGCAGGTCATCGGGCGTCTGGCCGGCGGCGATCTGGTCCAGCTGGTGGACGATGCGCAGCTCCAGGGCCAGCTCGAAGGCCTCGGTCAGCGTCTGGGCCTGAGCCGAGCCCAGCACCCCCGCGTCGGCGGCGGCGCGCAGGCGCTCCGGGGTCGAGCCCTCCCCGCCGTCGGCGGCAGCCGCGGCCCAGCGGGCGATGGCCGCGATGGGCACGATCGCCGCCGAGCGGATGTTCAGCCGTGGCTGACGGCCCTCGTGGGTGAGCACCGCGTCGGCGTCAAAGCCGGTGGGCAGGGCCGGCGTGAACGCGCGGGCCGCCAGGGCCTCGAGCAGCACCGACCGGGCGGGGCCCTCGACGAGCGGCAGCGGGTTCCCGGGGGTGCCCCACAGCACTCGCCGGTCGGCCAGGACCGACAGCGCCAGCTCGTCTTCGCCGGCGCGCGTCAGCCAGCCGTCGGCGTCGCGCGCCACCAGGGGACCGACGATGCCACAGTGGGCGAGCGCCGACTCGATCGTCGCCAGCCATTCCGGGGAGGGCGGCAGCTCCGGGTCGTGGATGACGGCGCCGCGGCGCGTCGAGGCCGGCGTCAGCTCGCGACGGGCCTGGCTGCCCAGCGACACCCACACCGTCCCCGGCTCGACGGGGGCACCGTTGGCCGAGACGAGCTCGATGGCGCGGCGCGTCAACGCATCGACGAGCGCCGACAGCACGGGGGCGAGCTCGAGCGCCGGCACGCTGGAGTGGTGCAGGTCGAGCATCAGCGCCGGCAGTTGGGCCGCCGCCTCCGCCAGTGCGCCCAGGGTGCGGGAGCGCTCGATGTTGCGGCGGGCGCGGACCCAGGAGCGGGGCTGGGAGGCGTAGAGGTCTGAGTCTTCGAGCATGCCGACGAGGCGGCCGCGCTCGGAGACCACCGGGACGTGACGGATGCCGCGCTCGAGCATCTCGTAGAGGACCTCGCCGGCCAGCCGATCAGGACTGACGGTGTAGGCCGGCGCGGTCATCGCCGCGTCGACGCGGACCGCTCCGGAACGGCCGACGGCCAGCACCCGCGCGCGCAGGTCGCGGTCGGTGAGCATCCCCCACCCCCCGCCCTCGAGCTCCACCACGGCGGCGCTGACGCCGGCGGCGGTCATGCGCTCGGCCACGAACCCGATGTTCTCCGACGGCTTGCAGGTCACCGTCGTCGCGCGGATGAGCTTGACCACGGGCTGGTAGTTGATGTCGGTCCGCCCGGAGCGCAGCTCGCTGCGCCGGGCGCGGTCAAGCAGCGGGCGCGCCACCTCGACCGGGATGCGGTAGCAGAGGGTGTCCTCGGCCGCGCGCGCCTCGAAGCCGGGGGGCAGTCCGGAGAGCATGGCCGCGTGGCCGAATGCGTCGCCCGGGCCGAGCAGGTCAAGCAGCCTGCCCTCGTGCATGATGTCCACTCCGCCGGAGTGGATGACGCGCAGGTGGGTGAGCGGGCCGCCGCCCTCGGCGAGGATCACCGCGCCGCGCAGATGGAATTCGATCGCCGCCTGCGCGGCCACCTCCACCAGCTCGTCGGGGGCCAGCCCGTCGAAGGGCGGTCGCTGGGCCAGGAAGCGCGCGATCTCACTCAGCCCGGCGTCCAGGAAGTCTCTCCGGTCGCTCGAGGCTGCACTCATTTGACCAACGGTAGCCAGCGGGTCACCGCAGCAGTCCCAGCCGCTGCGCGCGCTGAACCGCCTCGGTGCGGTTGCGGACCCCCAGCTTCCGGTACAGCGAGCTCGAATGCTCCTTGACCGTGTGGCGCGACAGGTGCAGCGCCTCGCCGATCTCCGGGTTGGTGGCACCGGAGGCCATCAGCTCCAGCACCGCCCGCTCGCGCTCAGACAGGCCCAGCGCTCCCTGCCGGTCCTGGTGTTCGAACACCGTCTTGCCGATCCCCACCAGCCGCACCGCGCTGGCGATCTTGCGCGCCGGCCAGTCCTTGTAGGCAAAGCCCGAGGCACCGGCCGCCCGCGCCGCCTGCGGCGAGATCTCCCCCGCGCCTGAGAAGAGCAGCACGCGGGTGCTCGGCTCGGCCTCGCGGACCCGCTCGCACACCTCGGCTCCGGACTCCTCCCCGATGAACAGGTCAACCAGCGCGACGTGCGGCCGGTAGCGCTTGGTCATGGTCACCGCCTCGGGCCCGGTGTGGGCCGAGACGCAGCGCTCGACCCATGACTGCTGGGTGAGCATCAGCCGAAACCCCCAGTGCACGACGTCGTGGTCATCGACCACCAGCACCCGCAGCCGCTCGGGGCTGCGCTCCTCGTCAGTCATCGTCCTCGTCGGGGACGACAAGACGCACCTGCCAGATGCCAGGCTCGCGCTCGCCGAACTCGATGACGCCGTTGGATTGCAGAGCCTCGAGCGCCGCCAGGCGCAGCCCCATGCCGGCACGACGGCGCGTGGCAGCGGTCGCACCATCGTTGACCACCTCCATCCAAAAGGCCCCGTCGGCCCGGCCCACGCGGACGTCGACACGGGTGGGCTGGGCGTGCTTTCCGGCGTTGCGCACCGCCTCGATGAGGACCGACTGGGCCAGCGGCTCAAGAGGCGGGGGCACATCGGCGGCGGTCCCCTCCACCAGGGAGAGCCCGAGGTGGGGATGCGCGTCGGCCAGCCGTGTCACCTCGGCGGCCAGGGTCGTCTGGGTGGCCCGGGGCGCGCGGCCGAGCGGGCGCTGCAGGGTGCCCCGCAGATCGGTGAGCGCGGCCTGAGTCTCCTCGGCGCAGCGCCGGCGAGCCGATTCGGGCAGCGCGCCGTCGCCGTCGAGCGCCATCGAGACACCGAACAGGCGCTGGATGACGCCCTCGTGCAGCTCGCGGGCGAGATCGATGCGCTGCTCGAGCTGGCTGGCCCGCTCGAACTGGGTGGAGACGATCCGGGCCACCGAGGCCAGCGCCGCCACCTTGCCCAGCGTCCACAGCAGGCGGCGATCGGCGTCGTCGAGCGGAGGCTCGTGCATGAGGCGGTCGGCCAGGATGACCCCGAAGGCGCGGCCGGACGCAGCCATGGGCGCGCAGACGAGGCGGGCCGGCTCAGAGACGAGCGTGGCGAACTCCTCGGGCACCTGGCCGCTGAGGTCGCCGACCACCTCGACCACCGCGTCCTCGCGGATCGCCTGCGCCGCGATGGGTGCCGACTCGACGGTGACGTAGGCGCGGGCAAACGGCTCGATGTCCATCGCGTGGGCCCCGACGGCGCGGACGCGCCGGTCAGCGGAGTCATAGCGGAAGATGAGCGCTCGGCGCATGCGCGCCAGGCGGCACACGGCCTCACACAGGTGGTCATAGAAGCCGTCGACGGCGGCGCCGGGATCGGACTGCGAGAGCACCTCGACGAACAGGTCGAGCGCGCCGATCCCGAGATCGTCGTGGCTCCCGGTGACAACCTCGTGGCTCACGTCACGCGTCCCTGCCGACATGACCCGCCGCGGGCTACGCGGCGTGCGCGTGCATCAGCCCGAGCCGCAGCACCTGATCGGGCGCCAGGTAGACGCGCCACCGGGTCTGACACGTGGGGCAGCGGCATTGGACCGATGGATCGTAGCCCTCCAGGCTGTCCTGGAATTCGACGTCCTCGACGTGCAGGCACACCGGGCAGGCCAGGGCCGCCTGGACGAGGATGTCGGGGTCCTCGGGTCGAAAGCGGGCAACGTCGACGAGTGCGGCCATGGGCCTCACTATCCCGTCGCCGGTGAGACGGGGCAACCCGGCGCAGGGGACGACCCCCCGGGTGGGGGGGCGAGCCCTCCGGCCTGGTGTGCTCTCTGCGTCCCTGGATCGGAAGCAGGCCGGCCGTCGCGGTCGTCCGCGTGAGACGACAGCTAGGAGGCGGCTCTGAGCGGAAGCGGGTACGCGTCGGCAGCGAAGGCGTCGGCCCGAGCGATCGGGCGCTTGCCCCAGCGGGCGCGCGTGGCGAAGTCCAGGAGGCGGTCGACGTAGTCGCGCAGCGGGACGGTGGTGATGCCCTCGGGCTCCAGCCGCTTGCGGGTCTCGCGATCGTCGAAGCTGCCCTCCATGCAGAAGTACGGGAAGTACTCGCTGCCGGCCTCCAGCGCCTTGCGCTCGGCTGCCCCCAGGGTCATGGTGGCG
>DATJTQ010000136.1:0-4405 GCA_035503355.1 Solirubrobacteraceae bacterium | reverse complement strand
CGCCCGCTCAAGCGGGTCATCCAGAAGCGGCTGATCGACCCGCTGGCGCTGGCCATCCTCGAGGGACGCTTCGTCCCCGGGGACACCGTCAGGGTCGACGCCGCCGACGGCGAGCTGGTGCTGGAGCGCGCCCCGGTGGACGCGCCGGCCGCGACCGTCTGACCGCCGCCGGAGCTTCGCCGGGCGGGCAGCGCCTCTCACTCCTCCGAGAGGCGCTGCCCCCAGGCGAAGACGTTCTTCTCGGTGCGCAGGTGCATGAAGGTCTCCATCTCGCGCACCTCGGCGATCGAGCGGATCTGCTCGTTGAGCACCCTCAGCAGCTCCTCCTCGGTGGCGCAGACGAGCTCGACGATCACGTCGAAGGACCCCGCCGTCACTACCACGTACTCGATCTCCGCGATCTGAGCCAGCCGGGCGGCCGCGACCCGGGTATCGCCGCTGACGCGCAGGCCGATGGTGGCCACCACGCCGCGACCCAGGGCCACCGGGTCGGTCACGGCCACGATCCGCATCAGGCCCGACTCGCGCAGCCGGTTCACGCGCTGCCGCGTGGCCGCCTCTGAGAGTCCCACCGCTTCGCCGATCTCGCCATAGGGCCGCCGGCCGTCCTCCTGGAGCAGGGCGATGATGGCGGCGTCGGTCTCGTCAAGCTTGGCGGGCGGCGACGGCATTCAGCGACTCCTCGACTTATCTAGTTGCACAACTCTCCCACTACGACTATATTCGTGTCTAGCACGACCGAATAAGTGAGAGGAGCAGGTTGTGGCAACGACAATAGCGCCGGAAGCGACGGCGGCGACGGAATCCGTGGCGAGCCCGCCGCCCGGCCTGCGGGCCGGGGCGATCGGCTTTGCCTCCAACGTGGCCATCGGGGTGGCCTCCACGGCGCCCGCGTACTCGCTGGCGGCCACTCTGGGGCTGCTGGTGGCCGTCGGCGGCGTGGGCGTCCACGCTCCGGCGGTGTTGCTGGTCTCGTTCATCCCGATGTTCTGTATCTCGGTGGCCTATCGCGCGCTCAACCGCGTCGATCCTGACTGTGGCACGAGCTTCGCCTGGGTGACCCGCGCCCTGGGGCCCGGCCTGGGCTGGATGACCGGCTTTGCCATCTTCGCCGCGGACGTGATCGTCATGGCGACCCTGTCGGAGATCGCCGGGAAATACCTGTTCACCCTCCTTGGCTGCGACAGCGCGGCCAACTCGACGGTGGCGCTGGTCATCGCCGCCACCGCCTTCATCGCTCTGATGACGTGGGTGGCCTACCGCGGGGTCGAGCTCAGCGCTCGTCTGCAGCAGGCGCTTCTCGGTCTCGAACTGGCCATCCTCGGCCTCTTCGCCGTGGTCGCCCTGGTCAAGGTCTACTCGGGCTCGGCGGCGGGCTCGATCCACCCCTCGCTGGATTGGCTCAATCCGTTCGCGCTCTCGCTGGGCTCGCTGGTGGACGGGGTGCTGCTCGGCGTCTTCGTGTACTGGGGCTGGGACGCGTGCGTGACGGTCAACGAGGAGTCACAGGACGCGCGGCGGGGCCCCGGCAAGGCCGCGGTCGTCTCCACCCTCATCCTGCTCGTCACCTTCGTCGTCGTCTCCACCGCGGGCCAGGCGACGGCCGGACCCGGGTTCCTCAGCGCTCACTCCGCTGACGTGCTGAGCGCGCTCGGCGCGCGCGTCCTGGGCACCCCCTGGGACAAGCTGCTGGTCCTGGTGGTGCTCACCTCCACGGCGGCGTCCACCCAGACCACGATCATGCCCACGGCCCGCGCGATGCTCTCGATGGGCCGCTGGGGCGCTCTGCCGGCCGCGCTGGCCCGGATCCATCCGCGCTTCGCCACGCCGTCGGTCTCGACGCTGATCATGGGCGCGGTCTCGGCGGTGTGGACGATCGTGCTGCTCATCGCCAACCCCGCGCAGAGTGTGCTGGGCGATTCGATCACCGCACTCGGCTTCCTCATCGCCTTCTACTACGGCCTCACCGGGCTGGCCTGCGCGGTGTACTACCGCCGGCGCCTGGCCCGCGGCCTGCGCCAGCTGGTGATGGTGGGCGTGGTCCCGCTGGCCGGCGCGCTGCTGCTGGCCGGGATCTTCGTCAAGGCCTTCACCCACTACTCCCGGCACGAGATCGGGGGCGTCCCGGTCAACTACGCGCCGCCCGTGGCCGGGGTCGAGGTCCCGATCGTCATCGGCATCGGCGCGCTGATCCTCGGCTTCGTGCTCTCCCTGGTGCTGCGCCGCACCTTCCCTGACTACTTCGGCCGCCGGCGTGAGGTGCTCCCCGCGGCCACGGTTCTGGAGGACCTCTAGCCATGCTCGACCCCCAACGCCGCTGGGCTCACGTCGGCGAGAAACCCGACTACGCCGGCCTGCTCTCCTTCTGCGGCCTGCCCTACACCGAGTCGGCCGCCGAGCTGGCGGACATCGACGTGGCCATCGTCGGGGCCCCGCTCGACGAGCTCGTCTCCGAGCGGCCCGGCGCCCGCCTGGGCCCACGCGCCATCCGCGCCGCCAGCGCCATTCCCGGACCGCACCTGGAGGCGGGCATCGATCCGATGACCGCGCTGCGGGTGGTCGACTACGGCGACGCGGGCGTGCTGCCCGCCGATCCGGTCCGCTCGCACGCGGCGATCGAGGCGACGGTGGCCGACGTGGTCAGGGCGGGCGCGGCGCCGATCATCCTCGGCGGCGATCACTCCATCGCCGAGCCCGACATCCGTGCCTGTGCCGCCGACCACGGGCCGGTGGGCCTCATCCACTTCGATGCCCATACCGACACCGCCGCCGAGTGCTTCGGCGCCTCGCTCTCGCACGGGACGCCGATGTACAACCTCGTCGAGTCCGGTCACATCGACCCGGCGCGCTACGTCCAGGTCGGCCTGCGTGGCTACTGGCCGGGCCCGGAGGTGTTCGCATGGCAGCGCGAGCGCGGGATCACCTCGCTGTTCATGCACGACGTCATCGAGCGGGGCATCCGCGACGTGGTGTCCGAGGCCATCGCGATCGCCGGCGGCGCCGGCCCGGTGTTCGTGAGTATCGACGTCGACGTGCTCGACCCGGCCTTCGCCCCGGGGACGGGGACGCCCGAGCCGGGCGGCATGACCGCGGCGGATCTGTTGTGGGCCGCCCGCACGTGCGCCGCGGCGGTCGACGTCGTCGGCGCCGACGTGGTGGAGGTGTGCCCGACGGCGATCGGTGCCGCCGACATCACCGCCCTGGTGGGCTCGCGGATCGTGCACGAGTTGTTGACGGGGATCGCGGTGCGGCGCACCGCGGGGCACACCGCGGGCCGGTATCCGGTACAAGTGGCGTGAGTACCTGCCATGCGACCACAGGGAGCGCCGATGCCGACCTACGTCATGCTCACCACCCTGACACCGGACGGGGTCCAGACGATCAAGAACAACCCCGGCCGCATCCGCGAGGTCAACCGGGAGGTCGAACAACTCGGCGCCACCGTCAAGGCCCAGTGGGCGACGCTGGGCCAGTTTGACTTCGTCAACGTCATCGAGGCGCCCGACGAGCAGACCATCACGCGGATCTCGCTGGAGCTGGGGTCACGCGGGACGGGTCGCTACGAGACGCTGACGGCCATCCCGATCGACGACTTCATCGGCCTGATCTGAGCCCCGCGCCGCAGTGACCGAGACCGTCCTCGTCCTGGGCTCGGGAGCCCGCGAGCACGCCATCATCCACGCGCTCGCGCGCTCGCCGCGCCGGCCCAAGCTCGTGTGCGCGCCCGGGAACGTCGGCATCGCCGGCGACGCCGAAACGCGCCCGGTGGACCTGGCCGATCCCGGCGCCGTTCTCGGCGCCGCGCGCGAGATCAACCCCGACCTGGTGGTGGTGGGGCCGGAGGCGCCGCTGGTGGCCGGCGTCGTCGACTCGCTGACCGACGCCAAGATCCGCTGCTTCGGGCCCACCAGCGACGCGGCCCGCCTCGAGGGTTCCAAGGCGTTCTGCAAGGAGATCATGGTCGCGGCCGGGGTGCCGACCGCCGCCTACGCCGTGGTCAAGACCCCCGAGGAGGGCATGGAGGCGATCACCCGCTATCCGGTGGTGATCAAAGCCGACGGGCTGGCCGCGGGCAAGGGGGTGATCATCGCCGAGACCGAGGCCGAGGCGCGCCTGGCCCTCGAGGAGCTGCTGGTGGCCCGGCGCTTTGACACCACCAAGGTGGTGGTGGAGGAGCACCTCGTGGGCGAGGAGCTCTCGCTGTTGGCCGTCTGCGACGGGGTCACCGCGCTCCCGCTGGCCTCCGCCCAGGACTACAAGCGCATCTTCAACGGCGATCTCGGGCCCAACACGGGCGGCATGGGCTCCTACTCGCCGGTCCCGACGGTCGACGCCGAGCGTGCCCGCGACATCTGCGCCGCCGTGCACCAGCCGGTGCTGGACGTCCTGGCGCGGCGCGGCAGCC
>DATJTQ010000135.1:0-25332 GCA_035503355.1 Solirubrobacteraceae bacterium | reverse complement strand
GGAAGTGGCGCTCGCGCTCGCCCACGAAGTGCTGGGGTCGTAGACCCCGCGGCTCAGGACTGCCCGGCGAACAGCGTCGGATGCGCGGTGGCCAGCATCAGCCACGCGCCCGCGGCGGCCGACGGCCACACATGGAACTCGGCGCTGTAAGCCTGGTTGGTCACCGTGCGGTCGGCCATCAGCGGACCGCTGGTCGGGGTCAGCGCGGCGATCCCGAGCAACGACGTGCTCACCGCCCCTGAGCTCTGTCCGACCGCCAGGTCAGACAGCACCATCTCCGCCGAGCCCTCGGTCCACATGACGTCGGGGGCGCCGGTGCCGATAAACGGCTTGAAGCCGGAGAATGGCCCCGTCGCGGCATAGGTGTTGTTGTAGGTGTCGGTCGCGGTGGACTTGGTGATCGAGCGCCCACTGACCGCGAAGGCGCTGTTGGTGTACGTGGCGACCTTCTGGGCCAGGCTCGTCTGGCCCTGGCTGACGAGGTACAGGATGCCCAGGGCGTCGGCGTCCAGCGACTGCACGCTGTCGTTGAGGCCCTCGATGAACCAGGCTTGACCCCCGCTCTGGACCAGCAGGTTGCTGTTGATCGCCGTCGAGATCTTGGTGGCGGCGGTGAAGTACGGGGTGGCGATCGTCCGTGAGCCATCGGCCACGAGCTCGTCGCCGAGGTTGTTGAGGAACGCGTAGGTCAGCAGGTTGTGCTGGGTGGAGTACCAGCTGACGTCGGGGCCTCCGCGGACCAGGCCGTTGCTCCCCTGGAGGGAGATCAGGTACGACGCCGCGTGCTCCTCCATGGCCAGATAGCGGTTGGTGTGCGTGGTCCGGTCATAGAGCGAGGCGGCCAGGCCCACGGTCGCGATGGTGCCGGAGCGAAACACCGATTCGGTGGTCCCGTCGGCGACGTTGAAGGCGATCTCGATCGAACCGTCGGTGTGCTGCAGAGCGGCGAGCTGATCCAGCAGCTGCTGGGCCTCCGAGGTGTCCCCGAACGCGGTGAAGGCCGCGGCGGTGATCGCGGAGTCGTACGTCCAGGACCAGTTCAGGAGCCGGGTGTAGGACGGATCGTCGGTGGGGATCGAGTAGGACCGCACCAGCGCGAGATTGGAGGTCCCCGTCGACGTGGTGGGCGTCGAGGACGTGCTGGCGGCGGCGTAGGCGATGGGATCGAGATCCTCGCCCGGCGTCATGGAGACCGCGTGGGACTTCGAACCCCCGAGCTGGCCGCCCGCGAGGGGGGCGCCGCCGCGGGGCGCCGTCTTGCGCCGACACTTGACGGCCTTGCCGTGGACGCGCTTGGTGCACGCGCGGACCTTCGTCGGCCCCACCTGGCGCGCCAGCCAGCGGGCCAGCGCCGTACGCGGGCCCTTGCCGCCGGTACGAGGCCAGGCCTTGTGAACCTTGCCGCCGACGCGGTGGACGGTGGGCTTGCCTTTGTGGTGCGACGATGTCGACGCCTGAGCGGGAGAGGCGCCGGCGGCGACCGCGCAGGTCAGCGCGAGAACCGTGAGAAGCGAGGTGACGCCAAACCTCCTCATACCTCGCCAACCGTGGCGATGAGGTGTGGCAGTGACGCAAAGTGGATGGTTCACGATGGTTCTTCCATGGGTGTCGGTTTGCGGCATGACGAAAGGTCACTTGCCCGGGCAACCTTCGTTTCAAACGGAGTGACTTCGCCCGCACAAGTGAGCGGCGGCATGCTAGCGGGTAGCCCCCCGAAAACCGCGCCACACAGCGGTATTGGGGCGCCGACGGACAGGTCGGCACACCGGTCCATCCGACGCCAATCATGCCGAAACCTCACTATCCATGCTGTTAGATCTCGGTCAGTCGAGTGCCGCGGCCGACACTCTCACTGTTGGTGTCACGCGCTGTACCCTCAGGCGGCCGAGCGCATGAAGGGCATGAGACGCAGCATCACCACCCAGGTCATCATCACCTTCGCGCTGGTCAGCGCGGTGGTCGTCGCTGCCTTCGCGGTGATGACGGTCACGGCGGGCCATCTGCAGTCCATCGATCACCAGCGCTCGGGCTCCACGCGGGCGCTGGTCGCCGCCAACCAGCTTGAGCAGTCGGTCCTCGACCTCGAGACCGGCCTGCGCGGCTATCTGCTGGCGGATCGGCCCGGGTTCCTGCAGCCCTACAAGGCCGCGGTGGCGCGCTACCCGCATCTCGCCGAGAGCCTGCAGGCGGCGACCGTCGGAGATCCGCGGGCCCATCAGCTGAGCGTCGCCATCAGCGCCGCGGTCTCCGCGTACGTCTCGCGCTGGACGGTGCCGGTGATCCGAACCGCCCAGGGCAACATCGGCGCGGCACGGCGGCTGGAGGCCGGGGGCGGAGGCAAGGCCCGCGTCGATGCCATGCGCGGCCAGTTCTCGACCCTGCTGGACCACGAGACGACGATCCACACCCAGCAGGTCAACCGCGCCAGCGACCTGGCCACGCTGGTGCGGGTGCTGGGCATCGGGGCCACCGTCCTGTTCCTCATCCTCATCGTCGCCGCCGCGCTGCGGACTCAGTGGGCGCTGGTCGCACCGCTGCGACGACTGGCCGGCGCGGTCTCCGCGATCACCGCCGGAGACCTGTCGGCGCGGGTCCCCGAGGGCGGCGCGGCCGAGGTCGGCGCGGTCGTGTCCGGCTTCAACGCCATGGCCGATGCTCTGGCACGCCAGCGGGAATCCCTGGACGACCACCAGTCAGAGCTCGAGGCCCAGAAGTCAGAGCTCGAGCAGGCGCTGGCGGCTCTCGAGGAGCGCAGCAGCTACATCGAGCGCGTCCGTGAGTTCGGCGACCGCATGGTGGAGGAGGGCTCCTCGGTGGAGACGGTCGTGGTGGCGGCGCTGCGCGGCCTCGGCGACGGTGCGGACTGCGAGGTCGGCGCCGTCTATCTGCGCGACGGCGACGAGGACCGGTTGCGTCCCGTGGCCACCCGAGGCGTGATGCCCGAGGACGTGGCGGCGACGATCGAGCCCCCGCACGGGCTGGCCGGGCGTGCTGTGGCCGAGGCGGCTCCGGTCAGCGTCTCCTACGGAGAGACGACGCTGCAGATCGAGGGCCTGGCCGGTCCCCATCGCGTCCTGCATGAGCTGCACCTGCCCATCCGCCACGGCGAGGAGACGATCGGGGCCATCAGCCTCGGCCGCCTCCACGACGAGCCGTTCTCGCCGATCGACCGGCAGCTGATCTCCGATCTGGCCGAGCGCACCGGGTCGGGCTGCATGCAGGCGCTGGCCACTCGGCGTCTTAGCCGCACCGCCCGCGACCTCGGCGCGGTCCTTCAGACGATCGACGAGGGCGTCTACGGCGTCGACACCGCCGGGAGGGTCACGCTGGTCAACCGGGCGGCGCTCGAGCTCACCGGGTTCACCCGCGAGGAGTTGGCGGGCGGCAACTCCCATGAGCTGCTCCACCACACCCACGAGGACGGCAGCCCCTACCCGCTCGAAGAGTGTCCCGTGTTCCGCGCCATGCAGACGGGGACCGCGATCCGGGTCACCGATGAGGTGTTCTGGCGACGCGACGGCACGCCGTTCCCCGTCGAGTACTCGGCCGCGCCGCTCTTCGAGGAGGACAAGATCACCGGAGCGGTGGTCACCTTCCTGGACCGCACGGCCCGCCGGCAGCTGGCCCGCCAGCGCGACACCGTCCATGCCATCACGCGCGTCTTTGCCGAGGGGGCCTCGCTCCAGGACTCCCGGCCGCTGATGCTGGCCGCGGTGTGCGAGGGACTGGGGTTCGAGCTCGGCTTCACCTGGCAGCCGGCCGAGGAAGGCGGGGTGCTCCGTCCCGTCTCCAGCTACGCCGCGCCCGGCTACGAGGACCTCGTCGCCACCCTGGGCAGCGCGCCGCTGCCGACGGAGGGGACGCTGGCCGGCCTGGGCGCGAACTGGCGTGACCCCGTGGTCTGCGCCGACCTGGTGCTCGAGCCGCCGCGCCCGGGGCTGGCACCCGATCCGCGGCTGCGGATCGGCGTGAGCCTGCCGGTACTCTCGCGCGACGGCGGGCTCATCTCGGTCGCCGAGCTCTTCTGCAGCCGCGACATCTCCCAGGACGGCCTCCTTGACACCCTGCGCGCCGTAGCCGCACAGGTGGCGCAGCACATCGAGCGCCAGCGCGCGGATGAGGAGACCCAGCGGATGAAGGACCAGATCGTGGCCAACGTCTCCCACGAGCTGCGCACCCCGCTGACGGCGATCGACGGTTGGGTGCACGTTCTGCTCGGCGAGGAGCCGGGGCCGCTCACCGACGAGCAGCACCGGTTCCTTCAGATCGTCAAGCGCAACAGCGACCGGCTCATGCGGCTGGTCGGCGACCTGCTGGTGGCCGGTCAGATCGAGGCCGGCAAGCTCAACCTCGAGCTCGAGGACGTCGACGTCGCCGCGGTCGCCCGTGACACCGCGGAGTCCGTGGCCCACTCCGCGCAATCCAAGCGCATCGCCCTCATGGTCCACGCCGCCGGTTCGGTGCACGTCCGCGGGGACCGCCAGCGCCTCGGCCAGCTGCTCTCCAACCTGGTGGCCAACGCGATCAAGTTCACCCCCGACGACGGTTCGGTGGATATCCGGGTCCGCGAGGTGGAGGGCACGTGCCGGATCTCGGTCGCCGATACCGGCATCGGCATCCCCCGAGCCGATCGCAAGCACCTGTTCGAGCGCTTCTACCGGGCCTCGACGGCGACGGCGAGCGGGATCACCGGCACCGGTCTGGGCCTGGCCATCAGTAAGGCCATCGCCGAGAGCCACGGGGGGACATTGGAACTTGCCGACGAAGACGGGCCCGGCACGGTGTTCGTCGTTGAACTGCCCCTGACCCTGCGAGAGGAGGTCTGCACGTGAGCGATGGCAAACCCACGATCCTCGTCGCCGACGACGAAGAGGACGTGCGCGAGCTGGTGTCCTACCGGCTGACGCGCTCCGGCTACGAGGTGATCGATGCGCAGGACGGCGAGGAGGCGTTCCGTCTCGCCTCCGAGAACGTCCCCGATCTGATGGTGCTGGACGTGATGATGCCGCGGCTCGACGGCTACGAGGTCACGCGGCGCGTCCGCGCCGAGGAGTCGTTGCGGTCGGTCCCGGTGATCCTGCTCACCGCGCGCAGCCAGGAGACCGACGTCAGCCGGGGCTTTGAGGTCGGCGCCGACGACTACCTGAAGAAGCCGTTCAATCCCGACGAGCTCGTCGCCCGCGTGCGGGCCGTGCTCGGCCGCCGCTGACCCCGTTTCCGAGCGGTGGGTCTCCTCGACATCATCGCGCTCGCGCTGAGCGCCTCGAGCATCTCCATGCTCGGGGTGCTGGTGGTGCGCCGCTCGCACCTGGCGCGTCGCGCCAAGCGCCAGCGTGAGATCGAGGAGGGGCTGAAGGGCATCGCGATGGAGCTGCTGCATGCCGGCGCCGAGCCGCCGCCACATCTGGCCGAGGCAGAGCGCCAGGCGCTGGCGGACCTTCTCGGGCGCTACGCGCGCGCCATCCGCGGGCCGACCCACGACCGGATCGTGGACTACTTCGAGCGCGAGGGCACCGTGGCGCGAGAGCTCGCGGTGATGGCGGATGCCCGGGCCGGGTGGCGCCGGGCCACGGCGGCCTTCCGCCTGGGCGACATCGGCCCGGTGTCGGTCGCCCCCGCACTCGCGGCGGCGCTCAACGACTCCGACCGCGACGTGCGGATCGCCGCGGCGCGCAGCCTCGGGCGCCTGCGCACCCCCGAGGCGACCCAGGACCTCCTCGGCGCCGCCGTGGATCGCCGGGTGCCGCCCGCCCTCATCCGCTGGACGCTGCTGCAGATCGGGGCGCCCGCGCTGCCGCGCCTCATGCCGGGGCTGACCTCCGACAGCGAGCGCCTGCGGGCGGGGGCGGTCCAGCTCATCGGGTTGCTGGGGGGGCCTGCGGAGGCCGCCCAGATCGAGGATGGCCTGCGCGATCGCTCCGCCATGGTCCGCGCGCAGGCGGCTCGGGCGCTGAGCCGGATCGGTGGACGGCGCAACCTGCCGGCGCTGCGCCAGGCGACGTGGGATCGCATTCCGATGGTCCGTGAGGCGGCCGCCGACGCCCTGGGGCAGCTGCGCGACCGCGAGTCGGTGGCGCTGCTGGCCATCCGCGCCGGCGGGGATCAGTTCGACGTGGCGCGCGCGTGCGCGCGTGCGGTGGCGGCGATCGATCCCGCGCAGGCGGCCGAGCGCGCCGCCGCCTCGGGCTCCGTGCACCTGCTGGAGGCCGCCGACCTGGCGGAGATCGCGTGAGCATTCTCAACAGTGCCCTGTTCGTGGTCGGCGTGATCACGATCACCTACTTCGCCATCGTCAACGGCGCCTACCTGATCTTCACGGTGATCGCGTGGCGGTCGCTGTCCAGCCACCTGCGCGGCCGCACCTACAGCGCCGTCGAGGAGGCCTTCAACTCGCCGTTCACGCCCGGGATCACGGTGATCCTGCCCGCCTACAACGAGTCCGCCGGGATCGTCGAGAGCGTGTACTCGCTGCTGGCGCTGCGCTACCCCAGCTACGAGGTCGTCGTCGTCAACGACGGGTCCACCGATGACACCATGGAGCGCCTCACCGCCGCCTTTGACCTCGTGCCCGCCCATCGCGCGATCCGGACGGCGATCCCCACCCAGACGATCCAGGCCAGCTACGTGTCACGGCGCTCGCCCGCGGTGTGGGTCCTGGACAAGCGCAACGGCGGCAAGGCCGACGCGCTCAACGCCGGCGTCGCCACGGCGCACCACCCCTACGTCTGCTGCCTGGACGCCGATGCGCTGATCGAGACCGATGCCCTGCTGCGCGTGGCCGCGCCGATCCTCGACGACCCCGAGAACGTGGTGGCGACCGGCGGCATCGTGCGCATCGCCAACGGCTCCACCATCGACCATGGGCGCGTTACCGGTGTCCGCCTGCCCTCCAACCCGCTCGCCGTGCTCCAGGTGCTGGAGTACTTCCGCGCGTTCCTCATCGGGCGCGTGGGCTGGACGCGGCTCAACGCGCTGCTGATCATCTCGGGAGCGTTCGGCCTCTTCCAGCGCCAGGCGGTCGAGGAGGTCGGCGGATATGCCACCGACACCGTGGGCGAGGACATGGAGCTGGTGGTCCGCCTGCACCGCCACTTCCGGGCGCGCGAGGAGCCCTACCGCATCGAGTTCGTCGCCGACCCCGTGTGCTGGACCGAGGTGCCCGAGGATCTCGGCAGCCTGTCGCGCCAGCGCCGCCGCTGGCACCGCGGCCTCGGTCAGACGCTGTGGCGCCACCGCGACGCCACCTTCAACCCGCGCTACGGGGCCTTCGGGCTGCTGGCCATGCCGTACTTCGTGTTCCTGGAGTTCCTGGGCCCGGTGGTCGAGACCGTCGGCACCGCGCTGACCATCGTCGCCTTCGCGGTCGGGGACCTGTCCGGGGCCTCCTTCCTCACCTTCCTGGTCCTCGCCTTTTTGGTGGCGATCCTGCTCTCGATCGCCGCCCTCGCGCTCGAGGAGTTCAATTTCCGCCGCCACCAGCGCACCCGCGACGTCGTCTCGCTCGTCTTCTACACGCTGCTGGAGAACCTCGGGTACCGCCAGATCAACGACCTGTGGCGGATGCTGGCCTTCGTCGACCTGGCGCGGCGCAAGCAGGGCTGGGGCGCGCAGAAGCGCCGCGGCATCGGCAACCTGTCCGCCGCGGAGGCGCCGGCCCACCAGCCGCTGACGAAGAGTCAGTGAAGATCTGTCGAGCAGTGGCGGACGCGCGCGTGCGCGCGTGGCATCCTTCATGGCAGCGATGACCACCATGACGCGCCGCCCGGCGCTCAAGCCCCGGGCCCAGACGATCCGCCAATCGGCCGAGGGGCTGTCCCTGCTGGCCGGCATCGTCGCGCTCATGTGGGTCATCGAGGTCATCAACTCGATCGACGGCTATGCGCTGGACCGCGACGGGGGCCTGTTGCCGCGCGACGTGGACCGCATCTGGGCGATCTTCACCTCGCCCTTCCTGCACGCGAGCTGGCCGCACCTCATCGACAACACGATCCCGCTCGTGTTCATGGGGGTGATCATCGCCATGCGCGGCGCGGCCAAGCTGGCCCTGGTCACGCTCATCGTGATCGTCGTGGGCGGGCTGGGCACCTGGCTGATCGCGCCCGCCGACAGCCAGACCGTCGGGGCCAGCGGCGTTGTCTTCGGCTACGCCACCTACCTGTTCGCCCGCGGGCTGTTTGACCGCAGCCTGCTAGAGATCCTCACCGGGGTCATCGTGGGGGTGGTGTGGGGTGGAGCCCTGGTCGCCAGCGTCGTCCCCCATACCGGTATCTCGTGGCAGGCGCACGTGTGCGGCGCCATCGGCGGTGTGATCGCGGCCTGGCTGCTGGCCGGGCGCAAGGCCACGCGCCCGCCGCGCGATCGCGACGACCCGTCACAGCACCCGCCCGCGCACCGCCCGGTGCACGACGCGATCGACCGCGCACTCGCTCAGTAAGTAGCCTCCGCTGCCATGCGGATCTTCTCGGGCATCCAGCCGACGGGACGAAAGCACCTGGGCAACTACATCGGGGCGATCACCCAGTATGTCGCCGGCCAGGACCGCGGCGAGGCGATCTACTGCGTGGTGGACCTGCACGCGCTGACCGTCCCGTACGAGCCGGTGGTGCTGCGTGAGGCCGTCTATGACACCGCCGCCACCCTGCTGGCGGCGGGTCTCGAGCCGGACCGCTGCATCTTCTTTCGCCAGTCAGACGTGCAGGAGCACTCCGAACTGTGCTGGCTGCTCTCGGCGGTGACGTCGTTTGGCGAGCTCAACCGTATGACCCAGTTCAAGGACAAGGCGGGCGCCCAGCGTGACCTCGTCTCGGCGGGGCTGTTCTTCTACCCCGAGCTGATGGCTGCCGACGTCCTGGCCTACCGTGCCAACGAGGTCCCCGTCGGCGATGACCAGCGCCAGCACGTGGAGCTGATGCGCGACGCCGCGATCCGCTTCAACGCCCGCTTCGGGGAGACCCTCGTCGTGCCCGAGGCGCGCATCCCGCAGGTGGGCGCGCGGATCATGGACCTGCAGGCGCCGGATCGCAAGATGTCCACCACGGGCGGGACCGTCCAGGGGACGGTGCTGGTGCTCGATGAGCCCGACGTCATCGCCAAGAAGATCCGCTCGAGCGTCACCGACTCGGGGTCCGAGGTCCGCCGCTCACCCGACAAGCCCGGCATCTCCAACCTCATCGACATCCTCGCGGCGGTGCGCGGGATCTCGCCCGACGAGGTGGAGCGCGAGTTCGATGGCCAGCGCTACGGCGCCTTCAAGCAGGCGGTCGCCGACGCGGTCGTGGACTACCTCGCGCCGGTGCGCCAGCGCTACCAGGCGCTGCGGGCCGACGAGTCAGAGCTCGAGCGCACGCTGGAGGCGGGCGCGAGCAAGGCCCGCGTGATCACCGCCGAGACCATGGAGGACGTCCGCCGGGTCATGGGGGTCGGACCGGTCCGACCCCGCCGATAAGGTCCTTGCGCAGATGCGGAGGCCCCTGCGGTGACGTTGACCTACCTTGATCTCGACCTCGACGTGTTCGCGGGGCCGTTTGACCTGCTCCTCACCCTGATCCTGCGCGAGGAGGTTGACCTGCTCGAGGTGGACCTGGCCGATGTCGTCATCACCTACATCGACCATCTCGAACGCAAGGGCGACCTGGACCTGGAGGCGGCCACCGAGTTCCTGGTGCTGATCGCGGCGCTCCTGGAGCTGAAGTCGCGGCTGCTGCTGCCCGGTGAGGAGATCGAGGAGATCGACCTCGATCCCGGCGAGGCCGCCGAGGAGCTGCTGGCGCGGCTGCTCGCCGCCCAGCGCTACCGCAGCGCGGCGGCGTACCTGAGCGAGCGTCTGGCCGACGAGGAGGGACACCGCTTCCGCTCAGCGCCGCTGCCCGCGCACCTGCGCAAGGCATCGCTCAAGGACGCCGCCTCGGTCTATGACCCGGCCAGCCTCTCCGGTGCCATCGGAGACCTGCTCCAGGTCCCGCCACCGGTGAACATCAGCCACATGACGATCGCCAAGGTGACCGTCGCCGAGCGCCTGGCGCACCTGCGCGCGCTGCTCTCCAAGGGCCGCTTCACCTTCTCTGACGCCGTGGGCCGTGCCGATCGGGTGACGGTCGCGGTGACCCTGTACGCATTGCTCGAGCTCTACAAGCAGGGCGAGGCGACGTGGACCCAGGATGAGCCGTTCGCCGAGATCACGGTGGAGGCCCTGGCCTCGCCCCACCGCCTGCCCAACCTGGCCGAGCGCCGTGCCGCGGCGGCGGGCGGCGGCGCGGACGGCCTGGGCCAGAGGCTCAGCGCATGACCGCGGAGCTCGAGCGCACGCTCGAGTCGCTGCTCTTCCTCAGCGCCGACCCGGTCAGCGCCGACGCGCTGGCCGACGCCACGGGCGCCGAGCTGCATGAGGTCGTCACCGCCCTCGAGGCCCTGCGGGAGCACTACGAGTATGAGCGCCGCGGCTTCGTCGTCCGCGAGCTGGCGGGCGGGTACACCCTCACCAGCCACCCCGACGCCGAGCCTGCCGCGCGCCGGCTGCTGGCCAAGCCCCGCACCCCGCCGCTCACGGCCGCTCAGGCCGAGACGCTGGCCATCGTCGCCTACCTGCAGCCCGTGTCGCGACCGGAGATCGCGCGCATCCGCGGAGTGAGTGCCGAGTCGGCGGCGGCCACGCTGCTCGAGCGAGGGATCATCGAGGAGGCGGGACGCTCCCAGTTCGGGGCCGTGCTGTACCGGACCACCGATCTGTTCTTGAAGCTGTTCGGCCTCACCGAGATCGGTGAGCTGCCCGAGATCGAGGGCTTTGACCCGTCGCCGGAGTTCGAGCAGGAGCTGCGCGAGCGTCTGCTGCGGGCCGGCGAAGCGCGCAGCGGCGTCAGCGATGCGGGCGCGGCGGTTGCTGTCGGCCCTCCGGCCGACGGCGACGCGTAGCCTGGCTCTGCTCGGCGCGGCTGCGCTTGGTGTTGGGCACGCGAGCCGGTGGCGCCGGCGATTCCGCAGCCGCGGTCGCCACGCTGCCCGGCTCGATGCGCCGGACGTTGCCCACCGGCCGTGAGGCGAGGATCGGATCGATGCCGCCGGCTCGCCGATCGCCCCCCGAGAAGGCCCGCTGGCGCCGGCGCCGGTTCTTGCGCAGCACCGGCCCGCGGGTCTCGCCGACGAAGCGCAGCACGTAGGCCCCGCGCTCATAGCTGAAGCGCAGCACCGGGTACATCGCGTACAGGCGGGCAGGCGAGACGTACTGCCGGGGCCGCTCAATGCTCTGCATGTCTACCACTCTGTAGACATAACGCTACACGGTGGCGTTCGTTGCGTCGGTTTTCTGTCGGAGAAAGCGGATGACCGCCTCGCCGTCGCGGGCCAGGGCGCTGAGGGTGTCGTCATCGAGCGGGGCGAACGGCTCGAGCTCCACCGCGGAGCCGTTCAGCCGCCACACGGCGACGGCGCGCCCGCCGGCGAGGGCGAAGTTGCGAAACACGCCGCCGGTCACGACGCGCGCGTCGCCGGCGCCGAGCACGTCGGCGCGTGAGCACCAGCCCAGCAGGAGCGGCTCGAAGGCGCCCAGCAGCCGCGGCTCCGGCAGCCTCGCCGCCCGGCCGCGGCGCCTGAGGTCGACGAGGCCGCCCGGATGCTCGCGCAGCTCGCCGGCGATCGCCGACAGGCCGGCGCGGGCGTCGCGCAGCGGCAGCCCCGCCCACCGGGCGAGGTCACGGTCGGTGGCCGGGCCGTGGCCGGCGAGGTAGCGGCGGGCCAGTTCGGCCAGGGCGACCGCGCGGGGTGGGGGCGGGGCGGGGGAGAGCCAGTCGGCCACCCGGACGAACGCGTGCTGGCGGCCGATCATCGGCCCGCGGACGATCCGGCCCTCGATCGAGGCGCGGAAGATGAGGTGCACGAGCGAGTGCTGGAGGTTGGGGATGCCGGCCCGCTCCAGGTGCTCGCGCAGCTGCGCCCGGGTCAGTGGTCCCTCACGCTGAATA
The DNA here is from genome assembly GCA_035503355.1 of Solirubrobacteraceae bacterium. Classification (GTDB taxonomy): domain Bacteria; phylum Actinomycetota; class Thermoleophilia; order Solirubrobacterales; family Solirubrobacteraceae; genus Palsa-465. The sequence continues at coordinate 13,378 of DATJTQ010000135.1, read as the reverse complement.
GAGCGATCTATCCAATCGACGGCACGAGCGGTGGTGGCCGGGTCCAGCCCGTCCTGGGCCAGTCGGGTGGCGCTGGCCGTCATCAGCGGCGGCGTCGTCAGCGACTGCAGCAGCGGATAGTCCTCGCTGCGCACCAGGTGCAGGGTCCCGCGGTTGAGCGTGGTGATGACCAGGGAGCGCTCCTCGGTCAGTTCCCGATCGATATCGCCGCTGGACACCCCGGCGCTACGGGCGCGGACGGCCAACCGTGCGGCCCGTGGATCCTGGCCCTGGATGGCCAGCAGCCGCTCGGCCACCGCCACCGGCGAGCCCGCCGGACGACCGGCCAGCAGCTGCGCGGTGAGGCGCCGGGCGAGCACGTTCGGGGCGTCGGTCACCGGCCGCACATAAGCATTTGATCACAGCGCTTACGTTTGGCCTACGCCCTTTGAGCTAACAAACAGGGGAATGCCCAGGCGTGAATCCAGGCGGCGCCCGCACGTCGCCCTGCCCCAATACCCCGGTCTCGACGGGCTGCGCGCGCTTGCCGTGATCGCCGTGCTGCTCTATCACGGCGGCGTGTCGTGGTCGGGCGGAGGGTTCCTCGGGGTGGAGATGTTCTTCGTGCTCTCGGGCTTTCTCATCACCTCGCTGCTGGTGGCCGAGTGGGGACGCTCGGGGGTGATCGCGCTGCGCGCGTTCTGGGCGCGGCGGGCCCGCCGCCTGCTCCCGGCCCTGTTTGTGCTGGTGGCCGCCATCGGGGTCTACTACTCGCTGGCCGGGGCCACCAAGGCGGTCCCTGGCCTCCAGGGCGACGGGATCGCCACGCTGCTCTACTTCTCCAACTGGCATCAGGTCGCCGCGGGGACGAACTACTTCGCCGCCAGCGGACCGGTGTCGCCACTCCAGCACACCTGGTCGCTGGCCATCGAGGAGCAGTTCTACGTCCTGTGGCCGCTGCTGGTGCTCGGGATCCTCACCCTGGCCCGCCGGCGCGGAGCGTCGGATCGCCGCTCGCTGCAGGTGCTGCTGGGCCTGAGCCTCGCGGGCGGGCTGCTCGCCGCGGCCGAGATGGGTCTCCTGTTCGACGGCGGGCGCGGGCTGGACCGCGTCTACTACGGCACCGACACGCGGGCTACCGGCCTGCTCCTCGGCGCCTCGCTGGCCATCGCGCTGGCCATCCGCAGAGGACGCGACCCCGCCAACTCCAGGGCGCCGATCACGCCCTCACCGCGATGGGCGCGTCACGCGCTGGGCGCCGCCGGGGTCGTCCTGCTGGCGATCCTCGCTGCGGCCATCGTCGTGGCCGACGGCGACGACGCATGGATCTATCCCTTCGGCATGCTCGCCATCGACGCGACCATGGTGCTCCTCATCGCGTCGGTCGTCCTGCGCCCGCGCGCCGCCGGGTCGCGGCTGCTGGCGGTGCCACCGCTGCGCGCGGTGGGGCGGATCTCCTACGGCCTGTACCTGTGGCACTTCCCCCTGTTTCTGTGGCTGGACGAGACCTCGACGGGCCTGCGAGGCCCATCGCTGCTCATCCTCCGCCTCGCCGTCACGGTGGCCGTCAGCCTGCTCTCCTACGTGGTCATCGAGCAGCCCATCCGCCAGCGCCGGCGGCCGGCCTGGGTGGTGCGCGGCCTGGCTCCGGTGGGCGCCGGGGCCGCGGTGGCGTCGTTGCTGATGGCCTCCGCCGCGTCCTCGCTGCCGGTCGGCGTGCCGGCCTCGGCCAAGCTCCCCACGGCGCCGGCGCGCCTGGCGGGCACCGACGGGCCCTGCACGATGAACCTCGCCGACAGCTCCCATCTCGGCACGGCACCGGTGAACGCCGGCCAGGTGGCCAAGTTCGAGTACGCCGCGCTGGGTGATTCCACCCTCACCTGGAGCGGCTCGACGACCAAGACGTTCACCACGTGCCCGCCCAAGCGGGTGCTGGTCGTCGGTGACTCGCTGGCCTTCACCCTCGGGCTGCCGATGATGGACGACGAGCAGAACTACGGCGTCCAGATCTCCAACGCGGCCCTGCTCGGCTGCGCGTTCTCCACCAAGGGCCAGCTCGATGTCAACGGCACCTACGAGGATCCGCCCGCCGGCTGCTCCACCGCCGTCCAGCAATGGGAAAGCGACGTCCAGCGCGTGCGCGCCCAGGAGGTGGTGGTGGAGCTCGGCTACCGGGACGAGTTCGACTGGCGCTGGGGCAACCAGACCGTGCATCTCGGCATGCCGGCCTTCGACAGCTACCTCGAGCGCCAGATCGACCAGTTCGTCAGCGTGCTCAGCCGCGGTGGGGTCAAGGTGCTGTTTCTCTCGGTGCCCTACACCCACCCGCCCGACGCCGCCGACGGAACTCCGGCCCCGGCGGCCTCACCCGCTCGCCACGCCGAGATCAACGCGATGCTCACCGCCGAGGCCAAACGCCATCCCGGCTCCGTGCAGGTGCTGAACGTCGATAAGACCGTGTCGCCCGACAACCGCTACGACGCCCGGGTCAAGGGCCAGCTGTGCCGCTTTGACGGCATCCACTTCAGCGTGTACTGCGCCAAGCTGCTCGAGCCCACCGTGCTCGGCGACGCGCGCAAGCTGCTCGCCCGGCACTAACCCCCGTTCAATCTCCCGGCCGGTACGATCGGCGCTGTTGCGGGGCGGGCTCAAGCTGTGGGGTCACCGCTCCGAATCAAGGGGTCAGGTGTTCAGTTCGTCGCTGCAACGATTTCGTCGATATCTCTGGGTGGCTGCGGTCCTGGCCACGCTGGCGGGGGTCGCCGCCGCCGCGCGCCTGGACGGCGCCGGCCGTGCCACCGCGTCGGTGCGCCACGGCCCGGCGGTCATCCATCGGGCGGGCGAGCACTGGGTGGCCACGTGGGCGGCGAGCCCGCAGGCGCCCATCGCCGGCAACCTGTCCGAGCGCGGCTTCGCCGATCAGACGGTGCGCGAGATCGTCGATGCCAGCGCCGGTGGGGCCATGGTCCGCGTGCGGCTCTCCAACGCCTTCGGTGCCCGGCCGCTGCGCATCGCCGGGGCATCGGTCGCCCGCCAGCGAGAGGGGGCCGAGCTCGCTCCGGGCTCGGTCCGGGCGCTCTCGTTCGCCGGACGGCGCTCGGTGGTCATCCCCGCGGGCGGCTCGGTGGCCTCGGATCCCGTCGTGCTCCGCGTCGGGCCGGGGACGCACCTCGCCGTCAGCCTGCACCTGAACGCCCCGACGGGCCCGGTGACCCAGCACACCCAGGCCCGCCAGACCAGCTGGGTCGCCGCCGGATCGCGCGCCCTTGACCAGTCCGATCGCGCCTTCTTCACCCAGACCCAATCCTGGTACGTGCTCTCCGGCGTCGATGTGCTGGCCCCGCGCAGCGACCGCGGCGTCGTCGTGGCCTTCGGGGACTCGATCACCGACGGCGTCGGCTCGCCGCTGAACGGCAACGGCCGCTACCCCAATGACCTGGCCCGTCGCCTCGCCGGGCTGTCTGGCCCGACGCTGAGCGTCGTGGACGCGGGGATCGGCGGCAACCGTGTCGTGCACGCCACGCCGTGCTGCGGCGCGGGCGCGGTGGCCCGCTTCCGCAGCGACGTGCTGACCCAACCCGGGGTGCGCGAGGTCATCCTGCTGGAGGGGGTCAATGACATCGGTGAGAGCCAGAGCCACGGGGCGGCCACGGCGCCGCACACCGCGGTCTCCGCGCTGCAGATCGTCGACGGCTACATGAAGATCATCGCCATGGCCCACGCCGCCGGCGTCCGCGTGCTCGGCGCCACGTTGACCCCGTTTCACGGCGCCCGCTACTGGACGCCCGCCGGCGAGGCCAAGCGCGAGGCGATCAACCGCTGGATCCGCACCAGCGGGGCATTTGACGGCGTGATCGACTTCGCCACCGCCGTCGCCGAGCCCGGCGACCCCGAGCAGCTGGCCCCCGCCTACGACAGCGGCGACCACCTGCACCCCAACGCGGCCGGCTACCGGGCAATGGCACGGGCCGTGGACCTGGCCACCCTGTTACGCGACGCCGGGCCCCTCACCCCGCGCCCGACGCGGCCCAGCTGAGCCCCCGAGAGACGGCTTAGGCGCTCTGCGCCGCGAGCTGCCCGCAGGCGGCGGCGATGTCGCGGCCCCGGGTCAGGCGCACCGTGGCCCCCACGCCGTGGCGTTCGAGCTCGGCACGGAAGGCCTCGATCGCCTTCGGGCTGGAGCCCTCATACGGCGAGTCGGTGGGGTTGTACGGGATGAGGTTGACCTTGAACATCCGGGGGTCGAGCACCTCGGCGAGCTGGCGGGCCTGGGCGTAGGAGTCGTTGACCCCGGCCAGCATCACGTACTCGACGAACACCATCCGCCGCTTGTGCTCGTAGTAGTCGCGGCAGGCGGCCAGCACGTCACGCAGCGGGTAGCGGTCGTTGACCGCCATCAGCTCCGAGCGCAGCGCATCGTCGGCGGCGTGCAGCGACAGGGCCAGGCGGATCGGCATCGGCTGGGCCGCCAGCCGCTGGATGCCGGGGATCCAGCCGACGGTCGACACCGCGGTGTGGCGGTTGCCGATGCCCAACGCGGGCAGCCGCTCGCAGGCGGCCAGCACGGCGTCGAGGTTCATCATCGGCTCGCCCATGCCCATGAACACGGCATGGTCGACGTCGCCGGTGCGGCGGAAGTGCAGCGCCTGATCCAGGATCTCCGATGCGGTGAGATTGCGTCCGAAGCGCATCTGCCCGGTGGCGCAGAAGGTGCAAGTCAGCGGGCAGCCCGACTGCGAGGAGAGGCACAGTGACCGCCGTCCGTCGCGGTAGCGCATGAGCACCGCCTCGACCGGGCGCCCGTCAGCGGTGTGAAACAGCGCCTTGACCGTGCCGTCGGAGGCATGGGCCTCCTGATCGAGGGTCAGGCTCGAATACGGGACCGACTCCTCCAGCGCGGCCCGCAGAGCCAGCGGCAGGTCGGTCATCGCGTCAAAGCCGGCGGCCCCCTGGGCGGCCCACCGCCACACCTGGCGTTCGCGGTAGGCGGGCTCGCCGAGATCGGCCAGCGTCGAGGTCAGAAGTTCGAGATCCACGGTGTCTATGGTGGCATGGCACCGATGCGACTCGCCAAGTTCCTCGCCACCGCCGGAGTGGCCTCGCGACGAGCCGCCGAGGAGATCGTGCGCGCGGAACGCGTCACCGTCAATGGCGCCGTCGTCACCGACCCGGCGCGCGACGTCTCCGAGGCCGACGCCGTCACCGTCGACGGCGCCGCGGTGACGGTGCAGGCCGAGCGCGCCGTCTACATGGTCAACAAGCCCGCCGGCGTGGTCTCCACCGCACACGACCCACAGCGCCGGCCCACGGTGGTGTCGCTGGTCCCGTCCGCGGTGCGCCTGTATCCCGTCGGCCGACTGGACATCGATACCACCGGGCTGATCCTGCTCACCAACGACGGGCCGCTCGCGCACCGTCTCACCCATCCCAGCTTCGAGGTGCCGCGCACCTACCGGGCCGTGGTCTGGCGTCCGCCCGTCCGGGATCGAGACGTCCGCGCGCTACGCCACGGCGTGCAACTCGACGACGGCCTCACCGCCCCCGCCCGGGTGCGTCGCGTGGGCGACCGGGGCGAGATCCTGGAGCTGACGATCCACGAGGGGCGCAAGCGCCAGATCAAGCGAATGTGCGAGGCGGTCGGCCACCGGGTCCGCTCGCTCGAGCGGGTGGCGTTCGGCCCGCTCACCCTGGGCGCGCTGGCTCCCGGCGCCCATCGGCGGCTGACCAAAGCCGAGGTCGACGCGCTCAGCCGGGCTGGAGCTCCAGCACGTCGTGACGCAGCCGCGTCGCGGACAGCGCGCGCGAGACCTCGGCCGGCGTGAGCAGGACGGGCCGCCGGGCGACGAGCCGCTTGATGTCGAACTGGAGCACGTGACGGGTCCATGCCACGTCAAAGCCCCAGATGGCGTAGCGGCTCTGCATTCGCGACGGGATGAGGTTGCAGGCGGCCCCCCACCAGCACAGCGGCTCCCGGGGCGAGCTCATGGAGATCACGTCCAGCTCGCCCACGCGCGCCCCAGCGGCGGGCAGCACCCGGAGGTGGGGGAGATACAGCGACAGCGGCAGCAGCGTCCGATAGTGCTGGATGAGGATCGCGCGGCCGGCGGCGGGGTGGGTGGCGGGGTGGGTGGGACCGAGCAACCGCGCGACGTATCGCCAGTCGGGGCGCTGCAGGCTGCGGTCCGCGGCGACCCCGATCGCCGCCGTGAGCCCGATCACGCAGAGGGCGCCGGCCAGCGCGATGCTCAGCGCGGGACCGCGTCCCCGTGCCAGCCCGCCGGCGACGAGCAGGGCAGCCGGCAGCCACAGGACGATGAGATTGCGGGTGATGAGCTCGTCAAAGCCCACGGCCAGGAGCACCAGGCTGAGCGCGAACCCCGCCAGGGCCAGGCCACCGGCCAGGACCGCACCGCCTCGCGGAGCCCCGCGCTCGGTCAGGGCCAGTCGCAGCAGCGCGACGATGGCCAGGGCCAGCGCCGCGTCGCGCAGCACGGTGCGCGCGGGCGCTCCGGTGCCGATGAGAAACTGCGGAATGATCTGGCGCAGGCGCAGCCCCAGCGCCGCGGAGGCGATCCACCGGTCGTGCCCGGTGCCGTTCTGGGAGATGGCCAGCGGGATGAGCGCCAGTCCGCACACCGCCACGAGCCCCACGACGACCCGCACCGCGGTCCGGCGGCGATGCTCAGCGAGTAGGCACGCCGCCTGCGGGACGACAGCCAGCGCGGCGAAGTAGTGCGTGGCCAGGGCCAGCGCGCTGGCCAGGCCCCACAGCGTGAGCAGACGCGGCGTCGGGGTGTCGCGGGCGTAGACGAAGGCCAGCAGCGACAGCGCCGTGAACAGGACCAGCAGGGAGTAGGAGCGCGCCTCCTGCGAATACCAGATGAGCAGCGGGCTGCACGCGGTCAGCGCGGCCGCGATCAGGCCCGCCCGGCGGGTCATCAGCCGCGCGCCGGCCAGATAGGCAACGGGGACCACGAGCACGCCGGCCAGGGCCGAGAGCGAGCGCAGCCCGGCCTCACTGTCGCCCCACAGCCGCGCCCACACCCAGGCCACGCAGTAGTACAGCGGCGGCGTGGACTCGGTGCGGGGGAGAAGCCCGAGCATCCGGCCCGGAGAGAAGCGCACCAGCTGCGCCGTGTTGGCCTCGTCAAACCAGAAGCCCTGGTGCCCGATCCCGTAGAAGCGCACCACTGTGGCCAGGACGATCAGCCCCGCCACCGCGGCCAGCGCCGGCATAGCCAGCACACCCTCGCCGACCGTGCGCCGCCCGCCGCTGAGGGGACCGTGAAAGCCGCGATGCGCAAGCGAACCGACGCTCACGCCGCGAGCGTAACGAGCGGGTGCGGTCGCCAAAACGGGCCTCGGTGAGTCCGAACCCGCCGCTAACACGATCACAACCGGGGCGCAGAGCGCGCCGTTGAGTCGCAAGCGCCACTATCTTCAACGCATGCGCGAGGACTCCGGCAGCCCCGATCCTCCGGTTGCGCTCGCCCCGACCACCGGCGCGCTGGCCGGTGCCGAGGCGACCGTGGCCCTGCCGCGAGTCGCGCTACCCGAGGAGCGCACGCGGCGCCACCGAGCGCTGACCCTCGGTCCGGCGGCCGGGCGCATCGCGCTCGGCGTCGTGATCGCCGGGACCTTTGCGATCGTCGCGGCCGCCAGCTCGGGACCGTCGATCCTGGTCCCGCGCTCCAACGAGATCTTCCCCAACTGGGAGGCGGGGCCGCTGCATCTGATCATCCCGCGGCTGATCACCGACCCCCAGACGCTCGGGCTGGTCTTCAGCCTGGTGCTGGTGGTCATGCTCGCGGCCTACGCGGTGGCGCTCGCGGCGGCCCGCAATCTGCCGCTGCGAGCCATCGTCATCGCCGTGGTGGCGCTGCACCTGATTCTGCTGCTCAGCCCGCCGATGCAGCTCACCGATCTCTTCAACTACCTCGGCTACGCGCGGCTGGGCGCGCTACACCACCTCAACCCGTACACGCACGTGATCCGCCAGGAGCTGTTTGACCCGGTCTTCGGGTTCTCCAGCTGGCACAACCTGCGGGCCCCGTACGGCCCGCTGTTCATCGCGCTCACCTATCCGCTGGCCTTCGTGTCGCTGCCCATCGCCTACTGGGCGGTGAAGCTGGCGACGGTCGTCCTGGCCCTGACCGTGGTGGCGCTGGTCGGGCAGATCGCACGTCAGCTCGGCCGCGACCCGCGGTTCCCCGTGATCTTCGTGGCGCTGAATCCGATCTTTCTCATCTACGCCGTCGAGGGCTTCCACAACGACTTCTTCATGCTGGCGCCGATGCTGGGCGCGATCTCGCTGCTGCTGGCCCGCCGCGACCGCTCCGCCGGCGTCGTGCTGATGCTGGCGGTCGCGGTCAAGTTCACCGCGATCATCCTCCTGCCCTTCCTCCTGGTGGCGGCGCGCAGCCGGACGCGGCGGGTCCAGGTGCTGGTGGGTGCCGTGGCGAGCGCGGTGCCGCTCCTCGCGCTTGACCTGGCGCTCTTCGGCTTCTCGCTGCCCAACCTCTCACAGCAGAGCACATTGCTCACCGGCTTCTCCATCACCAACCTCTTCGGGCTGGTGCTCGGCGTCGGCGGAACCCCCTTCCTGCTCAAGCTCGCCGCCGTCGGGGTGGTGCTGGTGGTGGCCTACCAGTTCTACAGGAACCATGACTGGATCGGCGGGGCCGGCTGGTCGACGCTGGCGCTGATCGCCAGCCTCAGCTGGCTGATGCCCTGGTATGTGGTGTGGCTGCTGCCGCTGGCCGCGCTCTCGACGAGCGTCAACCTTCGCCGCGTGGCGGGCGTCCTCACGGTCTATCTGCTGTTCGCGTTCGTGCCTGTGGTGGCCACGTACAACAACCAGCACCAGATCAACCTGCTCAACACGCCGGCTGGGCGAGCGAGCTCGTCACTTCAATATAAATTGGGCCACTAGCGCCCGCGCGGCGCGTTTCCCGCTCTGCTTAGCTACCGGCCCGTGCGCGTCCTACCTCCGCCGGCAGTCCCCGCCGCGGGCCCGCCGCCGGCGATGCCGGCGCCCCCGCGCTTTCGCCGCCTCGGCGGCTTCGAGATCGCGCTGCTGACCGCCTTCGGAGCGATGTCGATGTGGACGGTCGCCCTCGACGTCTTTCACGCCGCCCACGACGGCCTCACCTGGACCGGCACCGACGGCTACTACATCGTGGACCAGATGCAGTACCTGTCGTGGATCCGGTCCGCGGCGCACCACGGGCTGATCGCCAACCTGTTCGTCCTGCGCGACACACCGTCTGACTACTTCCAGCCGGCCATCCTCATCTCCGGCGCGGTGGCGGCCACCGGAGTCCCGTCGTGGCTGGCGCTGCTGTTGTGGAAGCCGGTGGCGGTGGTGGCGGTGTTCCTGGGCATGCGCGCGGCGGCCGATCGCAGCTTCACCGAGGTGGCCCACCGCCGGGCCGCGCTCGCCCTCGGAGTCGGATTCGGCTCCTTCACGGTGATCGCCGGAGCGCTGGGGATCGTCGGCGACATGATGCCCACCTGGCTGTCGTGGGGATATCCCTTTGGCCTGCTGTCGGTCGCGCTGATCACCTTCGCGGTGGTGCGCTATGACCGCATGCGCGCCGCCGGGCGACCCGATTGGATCTGCGGCCTCCTGGGTGGCCTGGCCTCGGCGCTGCACCCGTGGCAGGGCGAGACGCTCATCCTCCTCGTCCTCTTCGCCGAGCTCATCCGCTGGCGCGATCTGCTGCTGTGGTGGCGCACGGCGCAGTGGCGGCGGTTGGCGCTCCCCGTGCTGACGCTCGCCCTCACCGGGCTGCCGCTGCTCTACTACCTGCTGCTCGGCCACCTGGACCTGTCCTGGAAGCTGGCCCGGGTGCAGAGCAAGCACGCCTTCCCCGCCTCGGCCATCGCGATCGGCATCGCCCCGCTGGCCATCCCGGCCCTGTTCGGCTACCGCGGGCGCCCTCAGACCATGCTCGAGCTGCTGCTGCGCCTGTGGGCGCCGGTGGCCGTCCTCATCTACATCTTCTCGGCCACGGGGTTGAGCGCGACGCCGCTGCATGCCTTCGATGGGATCACCGTGCCGCTGGCCGTTCTGGCGGTCAGGGGTGTGACCCAGACGTCGCTGCGCGCGCTCCCACGAGGGCGCCTGGTGGCGGCCGGGGTGATCGCGCTCGGGGTGATCCCGGCCAACGCCTACGCGCTGGCCACCGCCCACGAATTCGTGGACCCCGCCGGGGGCAACGCGAACTTCATCACCCACGACGAGCACGCGGCGCTGCACTACCTGGACACGGATCCCGACCCCGGCGGCGTGCTCACGCAGTTCTATCTCGGCGAGGCCGTGCCCGGGGCGACTGGTCGGCGCACCTTCGTGGGCAACTGCCTGTGGTCTGAGCCCGGCTGCTTCCCGCGCTCCGAGGCGGCCGATGCGCTGTTCCGCGGCCAGGACACCCCGGCTCAGGCTCGCGCGCTGGTGCGCCAGAGCGGCGCGCGGTTCCTGCTGGCCAGCTGCGTGGCGCACGCCGACCTGCAGCGCCTCCTCGGCGACCTCGTCGTCTCCACCACCCACTTCGGCTGCGCGACCGTCTACGAGGTGGCCTCACCCGCCCTGCCCCGGGGTCCTTTGGCAGAATTACCGTCCCATGCGGTTGTTCGCGCTCCGAGGCGCCAATAGCGTCGAGGTCAACGAGGCGAGCGCGATCCTGGAGGGCACCACCCTCCTGATCCGCGAGCTGATGGACCGAAACGCGCTCACCACCGACGCGATGGTGAGCTGCCTCTTCACGCTCACCGACGACCTCAACGCCGAGTTCCCGGCGCTGGCCGCCCGCCGCCTGGGCCTGGACAAGGTGCCGCTGCTGTGCGCCCGCGAGATCCCTGTGCCGGGCGCGATGCCCCGGATCGTCCGGCTGATGCTCCACTACTACGCCGACGAGCAGCACACGCCCCAGCACGTGTACCTCGGCGAGGCTCGGGCCCTGCGCTCCGACCTCGAGGCCGCACAATAGGCTGCGGTTGGCGATGGCCATCGAATTCGGAGAGCGCATCCGCCGGATCCCGTCCTACCCGCTCGCGGCGGGCTATGACCTGGGTGCCGACACCGCGATGCTGGCGTCCAACGAGTCGTGCTTTGCGCCGGCGCCGGGCGTGATCGCGGCGGCCCACCGGGCCCTGGAGGGCGTGCACCGCTACCCCGACCCGTCCTACGTGCCGCTGCGCAGCGCGCTGTCTGAGCGCTACGGCATCGCCCGGGAGCGGATCGCGCTGGGCAACGGGTCCTGCGACATCCTGCTCGCGGCCGGCGAGGCGCTGCTGGAGCCCGGCGCCGAGGTGATCTACGCCTGGCCGGCGTTCAGCGTCTACCCGCACCTGGCCGCCGCCTCGGGAGCGCGCGCCATCGAGGTGCCGCTCGACGAGGATGATCGCCACGATCTCGACGCGATGGCCGTCGAGATCACGGTGGCCACCCGGCTGGTGCTCGTCTGCAACCCCAACAACCCGACCTCGACCTCGCTGGGACTCGACGCGGTGGCGGCGTTCATGGAGCGTGTGCCGCGCCACGTGTGCGTGATACTCGACGAGGCCTACTGCGAGTTCGCCCTCGCCCTGGGCGATACCTACGCGTCGATCGAGCTGCTGCGCCGCTGGCCCAATCTCGTGCTTCTGCGGACGTTCTCCAAGGCCTACGGCCTGGCTGGGCTGCGAGTCGGCTACGGGCTCTGCGGCTCCGAGGACTTCCGCGCCGCCGTCGATCAGGTCCGCCAGCCCTTCTACCTCAACATGGCGGCGCAGGCGGCCGCCGTGGAGGCGCTGCGCCACCAGGACGAGGTCGAGCGCCGCGTGACCCACACGGTGGCCGCGCGCACCGATCTGATGGAGGGGCTGCGCGCGCTGGGCCTGTGGGTCGCCGAGTCTGACGCCAACTTCGTCTGGACCCACCTCCCGCAGGACACCGTCGAAGCCGACGTGATCTCCGGACTGCAGGCACGCGGGGTGCTCGTCCGGGCCGGCGCCGCCCTGGGGCGCGAGGGATCGCTGCGCGTGACGGTCGGCACCGATGCCGAGAACGATCGGTTCCTGGGCGCACTGGGAGAACTGCTGTGATGCACGTCGCGAGCTCCCCCTGACGCCCCGGTGACCGATACGTGAGCACCTCGGTTCCGGCGACAGAACCAGGCCTCGGCGAACCGGCCCTGCGCGCGTCGGGCTCCGCCTCGCGCCGTCCGCCATGGCGCCGCTGGTGGCCGTGGGTCGTGTTGGGTGTCTGCGCCGTCTCGGCGCTGTTCGTCGTCGTCTCCGACATGCGCCCGTCCTACGACGGGTTCGGGTTCCTGGTGTGGGGCAAGCAGGTCCTGCACTGGAACCTCAACACCGACGGGGCGCCCTCGTGGAAGCCCCTGCCGTTTCTGTTCACGCTGCCCTACGCGCTGACGGGCTCGGCCCAGATGTGGCTGTGGATGGGCACCGCGGTCGCCGGCGCGGTCCTGGGGGCGGTGTTCGCCGCGCGGGTCGCCTTCCGGTTGACCGGGCCCGCGCCCGGACGCCCATACGCTCCGTACGTGGCGGGGATCTTCGCCGGGCTCGGCGTCCTGGGGATCAACGACTACCTGCACCTCGTGCTGATCGCCAACTCCGACGCGCTCATCGTGGCGGCGCTGCTGGCGGCGGTGGACTGTCACCTCGTCGGGCGTCGCCGGCTGTGCTTCGGCATGCTGGTGCTCGCCTCGCTGGGGCGGCCCGAGGCGTGGGTGTTCGCCGGTCTCTACGGCCTGTGGCTGATGTGGACGGTGCGCACCCCCTCGATGTGGCTGATGGTGATGGTGGGTCTCATCTTCATCCCCGCCTTCTGGTTCAGCATCCCGGCGCTCACCTCCAAGAGCTGGTTCATCTCCGGGGACCTCGCCCTCAACCAGCAGACGGTGATCCACGGCAACAAGATCGTCGGCGTCATCAGCCGCTTCCGCAGCCTCTACGAGCTGCCGATGCAGCTGGTGGGCCTCGTCGCGGTGATCCTCGCAATCCTCCGCCGCGACCGGACCACGCTGCTCGTCGTCGCCGCGGCGCTCCTGTGGCTGGTCATCGAGGTCGGCTTCGCCTACCACGGCTGGTCGGCGGTGAGCCGCTACATGATCGAGCCCGCGGCGGTGATGGTGGCCGTCGCCGGCGCGGGCATCGGCTGGCTGCTCTCGGGCGCCCGGCCCCTGGGCGTCCTGCGCTGGCTGGGACCGGTGGTGGCGCTCGGCCTGGTCATCGCCCTCGTCCCCGCCGGCAAGAGCCGCGCCCACACGGCGCGCCACCTCATCGACAACGCCCGCCACTCCGCCAAGATGATCGACCGCCTGCGCGGCGTGATCGCCCAAGAGGGCGGGCCTGACGCCATCAAGGCCTGCGGGCAGCCGGTGTCGCTCCTCGGCTTCCA
>DATJTQ010000134.1:0-6394 GCA_035503355.1 Solirubrobacteraceae bacterium | reverse complement strand
TGGGGGCGCCGACCCGCGTGAACGCCTCGTCGCGCAGAGCGGCGGCGCCCTCACGGGCCAGCCCGCGGCCCCAGGCGTCCGGCGCCAGCCACCAGCCGATCTCGTACTCGCCGGCCGCGATGCCGGCACCCTCCCCGGCGAAGTTGAGCGCGATCAGTCCCACCGCCGCTCCCTCACAGCGCGCCACCCGCCAGCCGAAGCCGTGCTCGGCCCAATGCGCCACCACGTGCGCCCCCACGCCGTGGATCCGGGCATCGCTCCACGTCGTGCCGTCGCCGACATAGCGCATCACCGCCGGGGTCCGGGCGAGGTCCCCGAGCAGGCGGTTATCAGCTTCGGTCCAGCGATCGAGGGTCAGGCGCTCGGTGTGAAGGGGGGGTGGGTCGGGCATGCCGGCCACCATAGAGCGAGGCTGCCGGTGACTAGGCTCGGGGCTCGGTGAGACGGATCGGCCCCGCCCTGGACGTTCGCGATTTCCGCCTGTGGTGGCTGGCCATCCTATGCATGTGGCTGGCCCTGCAGATGCTCGAGGTGGCCATCGGCTGGGAGGTCTACGCCCAGCACGGCTCCGCCCTTGACCTGGGCTGGATCGGGCTGGCCGAATTCGTGCCGATGTTCGTGCTGGCGCTCCCGGCGGGCCAGCTCGCCGATCGCGCCCCCCGCAGAGTGGTGTTTGCCGGATCGCTGCTCATCGGGACGGGAGTCGGGGTGGGACTGGCGCTGGTGAGTGGCTCGGGCGACACCGCGGTTGCGCCGTACCTGGCCCTGGCCGTCGGCGCGGGTATCTCGATGGCCCTCGGCACCCCGGCCGCCCGGGCCATGCCGCCCACCCTGGTCTCCGCCGACCTGCTGCAGAGCGCGATGACGCTGCGCTCGATCGCCACCCAGGCCGGGCAGGTCACGGGTCCGGCGCTCGGCGGCCTGCTCTACGGCGTGTCGCCCTCGCTCGTCTACCTGTTGGCCGGCGGGGCGTGCCTGGTCGCGGCGGGGCTGGTCCTGGCCATGCACCCCGCTCAGGCCGCCGACGTGGCCGGGCCCGTCACGGCTGACGCCGCCGATGCGCAGGAGGCCGGAGAACGGCAGGGCGCCGATCTGCACAGCGTGCTCGAGGGCCTGCGCTTCGTCCGGCACACGCCGATCCTGCTGGGGGCGATCCTGCTGGACCTCCTGGCGGTTCTCTTCGGTGGCGCGGTGGCGCTCCTGCCGATCTTCGCCAAGTCGATCCTGCACGTCGGCGCCACCGGCCTGGGCGTTCTGCGCGCCGCCCCCGCGGTGGGTGCGCTGCTCGGCGCCGCGGTCGTCACCCGCCGGCCCATCGCCGGTCGCGCCGGCCGGCTGCTGCTCACCGTGGTCTTCGTCTACGGCGCCTGCATCGTCGTGTTCGGGCTCTCGCGCTCGTACCCGCTGTCGCTGGCGGCGCTCGGGGTCAGCGGCTTCGTCGACCTCTACTCGATGAACATCCGCTCCACCACGGTGGCGCTGGCCAGTCCCGATCGCCTGCGCGGGCGCGTCAATGCCGTGGAGATGGTGTTCATCAGCGCGTCGAACCAGCTCGGCTACTTCGAGTCGGGGCTGGCGGCGGCGCTGGTGGGGACGATCCCCGCGGTGGTGGGCGGCGGCATCATGACCATGCTCATCGCGGTCAGCTGGGGTCGGCTGTTCCCGGCGCTGGCGCATGTGGACCGGTTGGAGGCGGTCCGGCCCGAGCCGGTGAAGGTTCCCGCCTAGCAGCGGTCAGCTGAACACGTACTCCGCGGGCGCGAAGGACCCCGTCTGCTCGAGGTAGTCGCGCATGTACCCGGGCCAGTTGGTGACGATCCGCCCGTCGCGGTCGCGGTACCACGAGTCGCAGCCGGTCCAGGCCGTGCCGGCGAAGCGGGCCTGCAGCTGGCGGTCAGAGGCCGCCTCGATCTCGGGGCGGACGTCGAGGCTGCGGTAGCCGCCGGCGCGCAGGTGCTCGAGCGCCCGGCGGATGTAGCCGGCCTGGGCCTCGTGGTAGAAGATGATCGATCCGCCCGAGGTGTTGGTGTTGGGCCCGTAGACGAGGAACATCGAGGGGAAACCCGGCACGGTCAGCCCCAGGTGGGCGTGGGCGCCGCCGCTCCACACCTCGTCGAGGGTGCGTCCGGCCGCGCCGGTGACCCGCGCCGGGGCCACGAACTCGGTGGCCTTGAAACCGGTTCCCCAGATGATGCACTCGACCTCATGCAGCCGCCCGTCGACGGTGCGCAGGCCGGTCTCGGTGATCTCGTCGATGCGGTCGGTGATCAGCGAGACGTTGGGGCGCGACAGCGCGGGCAGGTACTGCGAGCTGAACAACACCCGCTTGCACCCGAAGGCGTAGTCGGGCCAGGCGCGCCGGCGGAGCTCGGGGTCGGGGAGTTGGCGGCGCATGAACGTCGCCGAGCGCATCTGAGCCAGGCGTCCGACCGTCCGCGGATGGCGGATCGCCAGGGTGAGGCTCTCGCAGTAGTTGAAGAGGAAGCTCCGGCGCAGGCGCTGGAGGCCGGGGACATGGCGGATCGCCGCGCGTACCAGGGGCGGATACACGCGGTTGTGCCGCGGCAGAAACCAGTTGCCGGTGCGCTGAAAGACGGTGAGCGCGGCCGCCTGGCGCGCCACCTCGGGCACGAACTGCACGGCGCTGGCCCCCGTGCCGACCACGGCGACGCGCCGGCCACGCAGGTCATAGTCGTGGTCCCAGCGCGCCGAGTGAAAGCTGGCGCCGCCGAAGCGATCGCGGCCGGGCAGGTCCGGGATCGACGGGCGGTTGAGCTGGCCGGTGGCGAGGATGAGCACGTCGGCCTCGTACCGGTCCCCGGGCTCGGTGTCGACCGCCCACCGGCGGCGGACCGGATCGAAGGTGCAGTCGCGCACGCGCTGAGAGAAGCGGATCAGGTCGCTCACGCCGCGGTCGCGCGCCACCCCCCGCAGGTACTCCAGGATCTCCCGCTGGGGGGAGCACAGGCGTGACCAGCTGGTGCGCTGCTCGTAGGAGAAGGAGTACAGGTGGCTGGGGACGTCGCAGGCCGCGCCCGGATAGCTGTTGTAGAACCACGTGCCGCCCAGCTCGGACGCGCCCTCCAGGATCGTGACGTCGTCAAAGCCGTGGTTGCGCAGCTCGATGGCGGCCGCGATGCCGCCGAAGCCGGCGCCGACGATGAGGATCTGGGGCGAAGCGGACACAGGATCGGTAAGGGGTGCGACCGCGCCATCTTCGCAGGAGCGGGCGCGCGGGCGTCGCGGCGTGCGATGCTCTGCGCGATGGCTACGGTGGACGGGTTCGCAACGGTGGGGATCGTGTCGGAGGGCGGCGCGCTGGAGGCGCGCTTCGTGCCCGACGCGAACATGCTCTGCCACTCGCTCACCCACGACGGGGTGCAGTTGCTGCACACCGGGCGCGGCGTGGAGGCCTACGCACAGCGCGGCAAGACGATGGGCATCCCGCTCCTGCACCCGTGGGCCAACCGGCTCGCGCGGCCCGGCTACACCGCTGCCGGCAAGGAGGTCACCCTCCCGGCCCCGGACGGCCGCTACGGCACCGATCCCAACGGCCTGCCCATCCACGGGGCTCTCCCCGGGCTCCTGCGCTGGGAGCTCATCGAGACCGGAGCGGTTGACCGCATCAGCGCGCGCCTGGAGTGGACAACGCCAGAGCTCATGGAGCTCTTCCCCTTCGCGCACGAACTGCGCATCGATGCCTTCGCGGGCGACGGCGGTCTCGAGCTCGTCACCACGCTGCGCCCCACCGGCGCCGATGCGGTCCCGGTGGCGTTCGGCTATCACCCGTACCTGCATCCGCCGGGCGACGCGCCGCGGCCGGAGTGGCAGGTCGCCCTGGGCGCCTCCGAGCGCCTCGTCCTCGACGACCGCATGATCCCGACCGGCGCCACCGAGCCGCTGGCCTCGCGGCGCTTTGCCCTTGACGGCCAGAGCTGGGACGACGGCCTGGCCGGCCTGGACTCGCCGCCCGAGTTCAGCGTCCGCGCCGGCGCGCAGACCGTGACCGTCACCTTCGACGAGGGGTACCGCTACGCCCAGGTCTTCGCCCCCGACGGCCAGGACTTCATCTGCTTTGAGCCGATGACCGCGCCCACCAATGCGCTCCAGGACGGCCGTGCCCTGACCCTGGCCGCGCCCGGCGACGAGTACCGCACCGCGTTCAGCATCGCCGTGGCCGACAATTGAGACACGAAGCCTTTGCTGTTTCATATAGGTCATCCTTATGCGATGACCGCTGACTGACACGAGATGGAGAGCCCATGGACCTGACCTTCAACGAGCCCGAGCTGGCCTTCCGCGAGGAGCTGCGCGCGTGGCTGGCTGACCACGAGCCGGGCCGCGAGCCCGACGCCGAGGACGCCAACTACGAGTGGCGCGTCGACTTCCAGCGCTCCCTGGCGCGCGACGGGTGGGCGGCGGTCCACTGGCCGCCCGAGTACGGCGGCCGCGGCGCCACCCTCACCCAGTCAGCCATCTTCTTCGAGGAGCTGGGCCGCGCCGGGGCGCCGCTGCCGGCCAACGTGCTCGGGCTGCTGCTGGCCGGCCCCACCATCATGAGCTGGGGCACGCCGGAGCAGAAGGAGCGCTATCTCACCCCGATCCTCAGCGCCGAGGAGATCTGGTGCCAGGGGTTCTCCGAGCCCGACGCCGGCTCCGATCTGGCCAGCCTCAAGACGCGCGCGGTCAAGGACGGCGACGACTGGGTGGTCACCGGGCAGAAGGTGTGGACCAGCGCCGCGCAGTACGCCAAGTGGTGCATGCTGGTCGCCCGCACCGACCCCGAGGCGCCCAAGCACAAGGGGCTCACCTACTTCTTGATGGACATGGAGCAGGAGGCGGTGACGGTGCGCCCGCTGCGCCAGATCACCGGCGAGAGCGAGTTCAACGAGCTGTTCATCGACGGGGCCCGCATCCCCAGCGAGAACGTGCTGGGCGGCGAGGGCAACGGCTGGAAGGTGGCGCTGACCACGCTCATGAACGAGCGCGCGGGCCTCGCCTTCTTCCTCCAGGTGCGCCTGCGCCAGCTGCTGGACCGCCTCATCGCCGAGGCCGCCCAGCGCGACCTGCTCGACGACCCCGTGATCGCCGACCGGCTCGGCGAGTTGCATCTCAAGTCAGAGATCCTGCGCCTGACCGCCTACCGCGGGCTGACCGCGATCGAGAAGTACGGCCAGCCCGGCCCGGAGGGGTCGCTGACCAAGTGGATGTGGTCAGAGACCAACCAGCAGCTCACCCAGTTCGCCGCCGACCTGCTCGGGCCGTCGGCGCTGACCGCCGGCGGGCGCTGGTCCTATGAGCTGCTGCGCGCTCGCGGCAACTCGATCGAGGGCGGCACCACCGAGGTGCTGAAGAACATCGTCGCCGAGCGGGTGCTCGGCCTTCCCAAGGCCCGTTAGGAGGGTTGGCATGGATTTCGACCTGACCGAGGACCAGCGGGAGATCAAGAACGTCGCGCGCGAGCTGCTCAGCGCCCGCTCTCCGCTCGCCAAGGTGCGAGAGGCGGCGGAGGCGGCCGAGTACGACGACGCGCTGTGGCGCGAGATCGTGCAGCTGGGCTGGCCCGGGATCGCCGTGGCCGAGCAGCACGGCGGCCAGGGCCTGGGCGCGGTGGAGCTGGCGGTGCTCCTGGAGGAGCTGGGCTACGCCTGCGCCGCCACGCCGTTTCTGTCGACCGCGGTGGCCGCGGCGGTCATCCAGGCCGGCGGCACCGACGAGCAGCGCCGCCGCTGGCTGCCCGGCCTCATCGCCGGTGAGACCCGCGCCGGTGTCGGCAGCCCCGACCTCGTCGTCGACGGCGCCGGAGCCGACGTCGTGGTCCTGCTCGACGACGATGGGGCGCGGCTGGTGTCAGCGCCGGAGTCAGAACCGTTGGTGGCCATCGACCCCACTCGCCGGTTCGCCACCGTGCGGGGCGAGGGCGAGGCGCTGGGAGCCGACGCCGCCGACCGCGTGCGCACCGCGGTCGCGGCCGAGGTCGTGGGCGTCTGCCAGCGAGCACTGGAGATGACGCTCGACTACGTCAAGGAGCGCAAGCAGTTCGGGGTGGCGGTGGGGTCCTTCCAGGCCGTCTCGCACCGCTGCGCTCAGATGCTGCTGCACACCGAGAGCACCCGCTCGGCCGCCTACTACGCGGCGTGGGCGGCCGATGCCGAGCCCGCTCGGCTGGGCGAGGCCGCGGCGCTGGCGGCCGCGGCGGGTGCGACGGGGGCGCGGGAGGTGCCGGCCTCGGCGATCCAGGCCCACGGCGGCATCGGGTTCACCTGGGAGGCCGACGTGCACTGGCTCTACAAGCGAGGCGAGGTCGACCGGGCCCTGCTGGGCGGGGCCAAGCGCCACCACGCCGCCCTGGCCCGCGCCGCGGCCCAGCGCCTGGCCGTGCCGGCCTCCTAGG
>DATJTQ010000133.1:0-31454 GCA_035503355.1 Solirubrobacteraceae bacterium | reverse complement strand
ATAAGCGTCGATGCGGTTTGAGTCTGAAGTTGTGGAGGCCATATCAGGTGTTGTCGTCACAAATAGTTGGTTCCTAAAGTTTAGGCACCGAAGTTTAGCCACCGAAGTATCTCATGTCAAGCGCGCGGGTGCCGGCGACGTACGTCGCCTGATCGGTCGACGTGCCCCCTGATCGGCCGACACGCCCCCTGATCGATCGACGTGACCCAAAAATAAGCCCGCATGCGGTGCATTAGTCGCGGGACGTCCCGTCCCCGGCCCGCGAACGCCGCGAGCCTTCCGGCGCTCTCTCGTCGCCTGCCGTTCAGCCACCTCATGCCCCAGGCACGCGTCAACCCCCACCCGACGGGCCCCACCGGCCCCCACGAACACCATCCGATAACACCGCGAAACCCCTGCACGGCCGTCGTGAAGCTATCGTCCGGGGCCGATGACCACCTTTGCCGATCTCGGACTGTCCGAACCGATCCTCGAAGCGCTCAGGGATGTCGGCTACGACGCGCCCAGCCCCATCCAGGAGCAGGCGATCCCGCCGCTGCTCGAGGGCCTGGACGTGATCGGGCAGGCCCAGACCGGTTCGGGCAAGACGGCGGCGTTCGGGCTGCCCATGCTCCAGTACGTCGATCCCGACGAGTCAGACGTCCAGGGGCTGGTCCTGACCCCGACGCGCGAGCTCTGCATCCAGGTCACCCAGGCGCTGCGCGCGTACGGCAAGCGCAAGGGCGTGGACGTCGTGGCGGTCTTCGGCGGCGCGCCGATCCGCAGCCAGCAGTCCCAGCTGCGTGCCGGCGGCCAGGTGGTGGTGGGGACGGTCGGCCGCGTCAAGGACCTCATCAGCCGCCACTCGCTGGTGCTGCACGCGTGCCGGTTCGTGGTGCTCGACGAGGCCGACGAGATGCTGGACCTGGGCTTCCTGGAGGACGTGGAGCGGATCCTGTCGCTCACGCCGTCCAGCCGGCAGACCGCGCTCTTCAGCGCCACGATGCCCCCGGAGATCCGCCGCCTGGCTGACCAGTACCTCTATGACCCGGTCACGGTCAAGGTCAAGGCGGCGACGCTGACCGTCGACACCGTCGAGCAGTTTGCGCTGGAGGTCTCCGCGCGCGAGAAGACCGATGCGCTGACCAAGGTCCTGGAGGCCGAGCGGCCCGAGCAGGCGATCGTCTTCGTGCGGACCAAGATCCGCGCCGATCAGCTCTACCGGACGCTGCGCGACAAGGGCCTGAACGTCCGCGCCCTGCACGGCGACATGACCCAGGGCGCCCGCGACGGGGTGATGATCTCCTTCAAGGGCGGCAGCGTGCCGCTGCTGGTGGCCACCGATGTCGCCGCCCGCGGGCTGGACATCTCCGGCGTCTCGCATGTCATCAACTACGACGTGCCCACCTCTCCCGACGTCTATGTCCACCGCATCGGTCGCACCGGGCGGGTCGGGCGCAGCGGCCGCGCCATCACCTTCTACGAGAAGCGCCAGGTGCGCGACATCCAGGCGATCGAGCGCCATGCCGGGGTCAAGCTCTCACCGTGGGTCGAGGACGCGCATGTCGCTCCGACCCCGTTCAAGGCGCCACCGCGCCGGCACTCCAAGCCACGCGTCTCGGCCAACGGCGACGCGCGCGAGGAGGTCTACTCCAAGGTCATCGTCGGTGGGGGCCGGGCGGAGGGGCTGGAGCCCTCGGACATCATCCACGCCATCACCGCGGCGACCGACCTCGACGGCGAATCGGTCCGCAACGTCCGGGTCCTGGAGCGCTTCGCCTTCGCCGAAGTGCCGCTCCAGGACGCCGAGCGGGTGGTGGAGCAGACCGGCGGCACCGAGATCCGCGGCCACGTGCTCCGCCTCGAGCTCGCGCGCACCTGACGCGCGTCACTGCAACTTTTCGCCCAAACCACCGCCCGCGTAAGCCTGGCGTCAGCCTCCGGACGGGCGGCCGCGACTTCGCCCGCACGCTCCGTGTTGTGGAAGTGACCCATCTAACCGACCCACGTACGGGAGGTAATTCCTTGCGATTGAAGTCCCTCATGAGCCGTCGCCCGTCGGCGGCGATCGTGATCTCCTCGGCCGCGCTGTTCTTGTCGCTGGGCGGCGTCGGCTACGCCGCGATCTCGATCCCCGACAACAGCGTCGGCACGGCGCAGCTCAAGAACAACGCCGTCACCAGCGGCAAGATCAAGAACGGGGCCGTCACCTACAAGAAGATCAACCCCGGCTCGGTCGGCATCGTGCGCGCCAACACCGGCCAGCTCCAGGTGCGCGTGAGCGGCACGTGCGCCACCGGGACCGCCATCGCGACCGTCAACCAGGTCGGCAAGGTCACCTGCAACAACGCCCTGCCGTCCGAGTTCGGGACCACCGACAACAAGGCGACGGTGACCTCCACCGCGGCGACGGTGAGCAGCCTGACGCTCCCCGCCGGCGCGTCGTACCTGGCCTTCGCCAACCCGACGGCGACCGTGACCAGCGGCGCCACTACGCAGCACGTCACCGTGTCCTGCACCCTGACCGTCGGCTCCAACACCGAGACGCGCTCGGCGACCATCGACACCACCGGAACCACCGGCGACACCACCAGCGCCTCGATCCCGCTCCAGGCGGCGGGCCCGGCGGGCACCGGCTCGGTGAGCTGCACCAACTCGGTCCCGGGTAACGGCACCGCGCCTGACACCTCGGTGACCTCGGCCATCAACGCCATCCAGACGGCCAGCAACAGCTAACCGTCGCGCAGGACCGCGCACAGGACCACCCCGGGGGCGGGGCACCACGCGCATGCCACTGTGATCCGGGCGGCCACGAGAGGCCGCCCGGATCGCGGCTACTCCCGGATCGCGGCTACTGTCTGCAGCAATGAGCACAGCGAACATGAACACCAGCCTGGGCACCATCGCCATCGAGTTCTTCGACGACGACGCCCCCAAGACCGTCGAGAACTTCCGCAAGCTTGCCTCCGACGGCTTCTACGACGGCATCATCTTCCACCGCGTGATCCCGGACTTCATGATCCAGGGCGGGTGCCCCGACGGCATCGGCACCGGCGGTCCCGGCTACACCTTCGAGGACGAGTTCAACTCGCACAAGGTGGTGCGGGGCGCATTGGCGATGGCCAACGCAGGCCCCAACACCAACGGCTCGCAGTTCTTCATCGTCACCACCGACAGTGCACCGTGGCTCGACGGCAAGCACACCGTCTTCGGCCAGGTCACCGCCGGGATGGAGGCGGTCGACGCGATCGAGGCGACCCCCACCGGCGCGCAGGATCGCCCGCTGGATCCGCCGACGATCGACTCCATCGAGCTGGACCCCGCCTGACCGGCGCCCCCTCGCTGACCAGCGGCGCAACTCGCGGCCCTTTCCGGGTATAGGAAAGGTCGGACGGCAATGCGCGGGGTGTGGATGACAACCAGACGGCACGCGGGGGGCAGGCGGGGACGTCGCGCGGCCGTTCTCGTGCCAGGCGTGATCGGAATCCTCACCGCCGCCGTGATGACGGCGACGGCGGCGACGGCCCCGCCGTCCACAACGCTGAGCGCCAATGGCGTGCTGGGGCCCAATCAGTACCTGCAGTCCGCCGACGGGCACTTCCGCTTCATCATGCGCGGCAGCGGAAATCTGGTGGAGACGATCGCCGGCGGGCGCACGCTGTTTGCCACCAACACCGCGACGCATACCGGGTCGCGGGCGGTGATGCAGGTCAACGGCAGCCTCGTCATCTATGACCCCACCAACACCGCGGTGTTCAGCTCCAACAGCACCACCACGGGCTGTCCGCGCCTCATCGTCCAGAACGACGGCAACGTCGTCATCTACGGCGCCGCCAAGGCCGGCTGGGCGGATGGGGCCCCGGTGAACAAGATGCTCAAGGGCGACCTGCTCAAGTCGGGCTGGAGCGTGTACTCCCGCGACCCGGAGGCCTACCGGCTGACCATGCTCGCGGACGGCAACCTGGCCCTCTTCGACGGCTCGGGTACCGAGCTGTGGTCCACCAAGACCTACGGTCACGCCGGCGCCTACGCCTCCATGCAGACCGACGGCAACCTCGTCGTCTATGACCCCACGGGCCACGCCCTGTGGTCGACGGCCACCAACGGCAATCCCGGCGCGCACCTGGACATGCTCGGCGACGGCAACGTCGACATCGTCGCCACCAGCGGCACGGTGCTGTGGCGCAGCAAGACCTACCACAAGGGGTCAGGGGTGTCCCTGGCGCCGCACGCGCCCGCGCCGGTGACCTGTCCCGCGCCCCAGCCGCCCGCGCCGCCGGTGACCACCACCACCACGACCATCGCTCCCGTCGTCACCGTGCCGGTGCCGACGCCCATCCCGAGGCCCCGCACCCACCGCGCGCTCCGGGTCAAGCTCACCATCAGCTGGACCTGGGATCGCGCGACCACACGCGTGCACAAGGTCAAGGTGGGCACCTTCCCGGGCCGCACCCGGCTCGAGGTCCAGTGCCAGGGCCGCGGCTGTCCCCGCCATCACCGAGAGGACAGCGCCAAGGGGATCCGCGGCGTCCATCACCTCCTGCATGCGCTGGTCGGCCGCCGCTACCGGGCCGGCACCAAGCTCATCCTCACTCTGCAGGCTCCCGGGTACCGCCGGGAGCGCGCGGAGCTCACCATGCGCTGGGGCCACAAGCCCAACGTGAGGCTGCTGCGCTGATCAGCCCTTGATGGTGGGCAGCGGGCGGGCGTAGTGCCCGGGGTCTGAGAGCGCCTCGGCGGTGTAGCGCCGGGCCCCGACGAAGTGCCCCGGAAATGGCGGGTCGCCGATCGCGGCGAGCTTGACCCCACCGCCCCCGGTCGCCGCGGTGACAAAGCGGCCGTTGCCGACGTACAGCCCGACGTGGTCCACGTAGCCGCCGGGCTCGGCGAAGAACACCGCGTCGCCGGGCTTGAGGCGCTGCTGGGAGACCGGGATGCCGATGTCGTACTGCTGGGCCGCCACCTTGGGCAGCTGCACCCCCTCGCGGGAGTAGGCGTACTGGACCAGCTCGGCTGAGGTCGGCCCGGTGTCGAGGCTGGAGCCCGACTGTCCGCCGCCGGTGAAGTGCATGGCGACCTTCAGCGCCGCCTGCCCCACCGGGACCGGCGGCGGCGCCGGGGTGGCGGCGGGCGCGGGGGCGCCCGAGGTCAGGTTGGCGCCATGGAGGAGCGCCTGGGCGGTGGAGAGCTGGAGCTGGTAGCGGTAGCGGTACTGCTCGGCGGGCTGCTCGACGTCGGCCACCCACTCGCCCCAGCTGTTGGGGTTCTCCGCGAGCTGCGGGTACTCGCTCTTGACCGCGACGGCGTGATCAATGAACCACTGGACCTGCAGATCCGGGTTGCTGGGGTATCCGGCATAGGCCCCCTCGTCCCAGATCCCCAGGCGCATCTGGAAGAAGCCGACGGAGTCCCGGTCGCCGTAGTTGAGGTTGCGCAACCCCGATTCGGTGAGCGCGGCCATCACCGGCAGCTCGGGCGGCAGCCCGGCCTGGGCGGCATGAGCGCCCATCCAGGCGGCGATCTGCTGGGGCGTGGCCTGGTCACCGGGGTAGGCGGGCCCGGCGGTGGTGGGGTCGGGCGCCGGCGGCTCCGGCGCGGCACCGCTCGTGGGCTGGTGAGCGGCGGGCTGGTGCGCGGCGGGCTGCCGGCCCACGGCAGCGCCGCCCGACCCTGCGTGCCGGGACCCCGCGTGAGGCGTGCCGGCGCCATGCGTGGCGCCGCTGGTCTCGGAGTTGGTAACCAGCTGGGCGCCCTCCCCGTGCGTCGCCGCCGGTGGCGCCGCTGGTGCCTCGCGCTGAGCCGCGCCCGTCGGCGCCACGCCGGCCGGCTGCCCGGCGGAGGGCAGCGACGTGTCAGCGGCGGGAGCCTTCGGTTCGCGGGGGACGAGCTCCGGGTTGGTGGCCGGGGGATCGAAGTCCGGCTTGGCGGGTTGCTGGGGCGCCGGCGTCTCGGTGACGGGCTTGGGCGTCGCCGGGTGGGGGTGCTGCATGAGTTGGTGGATGGCGTCGCCCGCGTCATGGGCCAGCGCCGGGGCGGCGTGCTCGGCGAACTGGGCGAAGTCGACACCCTCGGCCGCAGCGGCCACCATCACGCCGGCCAGGCTTGAACGCGACTCGCGCATCTCCAGCGTCATCAGCGCCCGGCCGCCGTGGCCGAGACCCGCGGCCAGCTCCGGAAGGCCGGCCTCGGTGAGGACAGTGGCGGCATCGGTGCGGAAGCGGCGTCGGAGCTGCGGGTCGCCGAGCAACTGCTCGAGCAGCTCCACACTGCGCTGGAGCTCGTCGGTCATGAGCGTCCCACCATCGGGGAGTATCCCCGCAATGGACTGGATTTGCACCGAATATCCGTCGATGGCTGCGCAGAGCAGGTGGATGAACCCTGTCCGGCGGGTACTATTTGGCTGTGCGAGTGGCAGGGACAGCCGTGATCTGCATCGTGGCGGCGTTTGGGGCTGCCTTTCTCGTGGCTCGGGCGGTCAACCACGACACGCCCGCCCGTGCGGCCACGCCGCCCCCCAAGCTGACCCCGGTCGCGGCCGTCACCTCGCACTCCGCGTCGCGCAAGGTCAACGCCGAGCTCGTGTCGCAGTTCGCGCCGCTGAAGGCGTCGCTGCGCCCGCGGCCCAAGCCCCACCACAAGCACAAGGCCAAGCCGAAGCCGGCGGTCTCCAGCACGCCGGTGGCGCCCGCCACCACACCGCAGACCGAGGCGCCCACCACCCCGGTGGAGCCCACGCCGACCTACAGCTCGCCCGCCCCCAGCACCTCCTCGTCCGCTCCCACACACTCGTCGTCGAGCGGCTCGGCCACGCATCACAAGAGCGGCGGCAGCAGCGGCGGCTCCGGCACCACCACGATCGGCGGCTGAGCGCGCGGCTACAGCTCGTCGGCGCGGACCGCGCCGCTGGAGAGCGCCCGCTCGGCCAACAGCAGCCGCTTCTGATTCTGGGGCGCATCCTCGAGCCCGAAGCGCGTGAACAGCACGCGCAGATGCCCCTTGACCGCCGACAGGCTCAGCACGAGCTCGGCGGCGATCTGCTCGTTGGTCGCCGGCGCCGCTGATTCCGCCCCCGCCAACGGCCGGCACAGCTCCACCAGCACGCGCCGCTGAGCGTCGGAGACCGCCGGGGCCGACAGCGTCGGGACCGAGATGGTGGCCAGGACGGGCTCGGGCTCGGGATGGCGGAAGCCGAGGACGGTGTCCCCGACACCGATCACATCCCCGTCGCGCAGCGTGCGCTGTCCGCGCAGCCGCTCCCCGTTGATGAAGGTCCCGTTGCGCGACAGGCCGTCGTCCTCGATCGTCCACCGCGGGCCGCGTCGCTCCAGATGGGCGTGGACTCCCGATACCCGCGGATCCCAGCTGATCTCGAGGTCGCTGCCGGGCGCGCGACCCAGCACCAGGCGATCGCCGTCGAGGACCACCACCATCTGCTCGCCGCTGTCGTCGCGCAGGAAGAGGAAGGGAACGCCCCGACGCGCAGTGTGGATCAGCGTCTGCAACTCCGTTGCGCTGACCGCGGCTCCCAAGACCGCCCTTTCCTGAGCCGGCACCCGGCCAGCGTACAGGGTGGCGCGGGCACCACGAGCTCACCGAGCGGCGCGATACACCTCGGACCGGCCCGATGGATGGGCGGCGCCGACGGTCCTCAGAGCTCACAGCCCCGCGGGATGCAGGACCGTGTTGAACGACGCCAGATACGACGCGCTCGGGGTGAAGTGGTGCACGAAGGGAGCACCACCGCTGGCACTGCCGCCGCCCGATTCATAGAAGCGGCCGTTGATCGAGATGATCACGTGCTCGTCGGGGCCACACGCGGTGCGGTCGTAGATCGTCACGTAGCGCCCGGGGCCCGAGGTGATCCCCGGCTGGGTGGCGAACCCCTCGGTGGTCACGGGGCCGTTGAGGAAGCCGCCCGAGCGCAGGACCGCCGAAACGAACCCGGAGCAGTCCAGGCCACCCGCGGCGCCGTGCCCGCCGCCGTAGACGTACGGGGTGCCGAGCAGCCCGTCCGCCTCGCGGATCATCGCCTCGATCCGCTGGCGCTCCGCGGGCGAGAGCCCCTGGTCGTCGCCGCCGCCCGCCGGCGAGGTGGCAAACGTCGCGCCCCTGACGCCCGCGAGGCGACCCTCGGGTGCGGCGACATGCCTGCCCTGCCCGGACTGCGGGCGCACCGGCGCGGTGCGCTGCGCGGCGGTGACGGTGGCGCGGCACAGCTGGCGGGCGGTGTCGAACTCCTCGAGCAGCGTGAACGCCCGCGAGCGCAGCGACGCCGCCTCGGCGTGGTAACCGTCCAGCGCCTGGCGGGCCTGGGCGATGGCCAGCTCGGCCTGGCGCAGTTGCGCGAACGTCATGGGGTGCCCCGGGGTCATCCCGCTCTGGGCGGTGGTCGCGGTGGTGCGTGCCGTGCCGATCTGGGTGTCCAGGTCGCTCAGCTGGCCCACCACCTTGACGAAGTCGCTCTGCACCAGTGCCAGCGTGACCTCGTAATCGCTGAGCGCGGTGGCCACAGCGGAGTAGCCCCGCCGGATGTTCTCCAGTTCGGCGGGCACCTGGCCGATCGAGTCGCGAAAGGCGGTGGCGGCGTGGCCCGTCCAGGTCCCGTCCTCGCGAGCCGCCAGCAGGCCCGTGGCGGTCATCGCGGCCTCCTGGGCGGCGGTGTGGAAGGCCGACGCCAGCGTGGTGACGTCCGCGGGCACCGCGGCGAGCAGGTCCGCGGCGCGAGGATCTGAGAGCGGATCGAGCACCGCTCCAGTATCAGGCGCGGCGGGCGGTGCGGAAAGTGACCCGAGGTATCGAGTTCGCGATACCCCGCCGCCTCCACCTAGCGCACCAGACGTGCGCTGGGCTTGCGCCCCTTACGGATCTTGATGGCGATGCGCTCCGCGGCGTGCCCTCGGGCGGTCACTCCGATCAGCAGCGTCTGCCCGGCACGCAGCCGGCGGCCCTGGAGCCGCCGCAGCAGCGTGGCCACCTTGCGGGCACCGCGAGCGGCGGCGTTCACCCGCGGGCAGCGCGTGCCCGCGCAGGCCACCGCCACGCGCGCGCCGCGGAGCAGGTGCGTGACCCGGATGGAGCGCAGCACCGTCTGTGCCCCCTTCCAGTGCCAGGAGATGACAAAGCGGGCGTGCAGTGCGCGGCGGCCCGTGGGTGCCGGGGTGGTCTGCGGGTTGGAGGTCGTGATCACGTTGTCGTACACCGTCGCGCTGTTGCGAGCGGCGTCGATGACGGTGATGGCCAGCGAGTGACGGCCGTCGGCGAGTCCGGCGGTCGGGATCGGCAGGTCCACCACCTCCGTGGACGGGCACGGCTGAGCGAAGTCGAACATGAAGGCGCCCGAGCTGTCCTGGCCGACGGAGGCGCAGGTGCCGCCGTTGGTATCGGGGGTGGCGCTGTAGACGGTGTGACCGTCCACGGTCGCCGTGACCACGAACACCCCCGGGCCGTTCGGATCAGTGGCGGTGAACACCACATGGGCGAGACCGCGCGCGTGGCCCTGCAGCGCGCTGCCGCTGAAGTCGGTGCCCCCCGGACCGTTGAGGTCGGAGAGCAACAGGTGAGCCGAGCTGACCTGGGCCCGGGCCCAGGAGCCGTCGTTGCCCTGGACGTTCTGATCGCACTGGGAGCCGCTCAGTGCCGTGCAGATGGCGGTCACGTAGAGATTCCCGCCTCGGTCGGCCGGGAGCGCCACCGGGCCGGTGTAGGACGGGTTGCCCACCGCGGCGCTGCCGCAGCCGCTCTGGTCCACGCAGAGGAACACCGCGTCGCCCGCGTCAATGGTGTCCTGGGGTTCCAGTACGTCGGCCTCCGCGGCGGCCGCATTGAGATGGCCGCCGAAGGCCGTGGTGTGGACGTTCAGCGTTCCGCCGACGAGCACCGAACCGGCCGGCGGAGTGAACTGGAGGACCTGGCTCTGGCCGTTGACCGCGGTCACCTGGTTGCCGAGCTCAGCCTCCAGAGGCACCCCGGGTGCGCAGTGCGTGTTGGTCCCGTCGCCGACGGTCACCTGGCCCTGGCTGAAGGCTGACCATCCCTCGCTGGGCGCGGCCGAGCCGTCCGGATTCACACAGGAGACGAGCATCCAGGTGTTGGCATGCGCCGCCGACACGCCCACCGCCATCGTGATCAGCGTCGCCAGCGCCAACCCGATGATGCCGCGTGATCCGTTCGCGATTCCCCTCAAGCGCACGGAATTCTAGTGGACGGATCTCAGCCCTTGACCATCCGGCGGACCGAGTCCAGCTCGGCCCGCTGGCGCTCTTCGTCGCGGTGGATCTTCTCGTCGATCGTGGTCGTGCCCGTCCCGGAACCCGTGCCCGTGCCGGACCCCGAGCGCGTGCCGGACCCCGAGCGCGTGTGGGTCGGGCCGCCGCCGATGATCGTGGTCCCCGAGCCCGAGCCCGAGCCGCTGCTTGGGTGACGGCGCCCGGAGTCGTGGCCGCCGCCGGTGCCACCACCGCCGATCACCGTCGTCCCCGACCCCTCTCCCGGATGCTTGTCCCCGCTGCCGTGCTGATCCCCGTTGCCGTGCTTGTCGCTCCCGCCGTGCTTGTCGCTCCCGCCGTGCTTGTCGCCCGTGCGGCCGGCGTTGCCGGTGCCGGTCGGGCCGCCCACCAGGCCCGCCCCGCCTGAGTAGTGCTTGCCCGCCCCGCCCGGCGTCGAGTGATGCGTGGACCCGGAGTGCGTGGCGGTGCCACCGTGCGCTTTCGAGCTGCGGTGCTTGGCCGGGGCGTGCTTGGCCGGATGGTGAGCGCCGGCGTGTCCGGAGCCCGTGGTGGGCGCGATCGGCGCGCCGCCGGTTGCGCCCGACCCGCCACTGGCGTGCGTGATCCGCTGTTCGATGCGGTCATAGGCCGCAGCCGCCTCGCCCAGACGGCGGGTCAGGTCACCGAGCTGGCCCCCCAGTTCGCTGACGCCGTAGTGCCACGTGCCGCAGAAGTGCTCGAGCTCTGATTCCAGGGCGCTCCCGCCCAGCGTCCCCCATTGGTGCCAGATGACGGTGTGCATGGCCACCAGCTGCTCGTTGAGCTGCCCGAGCGTGTCGCGGACGGCGACGAGGGTGCGCGAATCGACGACAAACCCGGACATGGCGAGGAGTATCAGGCGGCGCCGGGCGTGGCGGAAGTGACCCGGGGTATCGACCGCGCAGTACCCGAGGCGCCCACACCGCCGGTACGCTCCGCTCTCCGGTGGATCTATGCGCGTAGTACTCGACACTCACGCCGGAGCGCCGGAGGATCTGGAGCTCCGGCTCGGACGCGAGGACGCCACGGTGGGCGATCTGCTCGACGCTCTGCCTGACGCGGCCCACGCCCGCGGCATCGTCGTCGATGGCCGCTTCTGCCACGTGGACCTCGCCCTCAGCGAGATCGGCCTCTACGAGGGCGCGCGCATCCAGCCGGCCGACGGCGCTCCGGAAGCACGTGAGGCCGCGGCCGCGGTGCTGGAGCTGCGCGTCATCGCCGGGTTCGATGCCGGCCGGTCGGTCCCGCTGCCGCCCGAGGGGGTGATCGTCGGCCGCGACTCCGACTGCGATCTCACCCTCACCGACGAGGGCGTCTCGCGACGCCATCTGCGCGTCTCGCCGAGCCCCGGCGGACTGCGCGCCACCGTCACCGACCTCGAGTCCGTCAACGGGACGTGGGTGGAGGGCAAGCGCATTCGCCGTCCCGCCGACGTTGCGCCTGAGGCCGTGTTCGAGGCCGGCGATGTCGCCTTCATCGTCGCGCCGCGGGTGGCGGGTCTGCCCGTGGACCCGGTGCGGCAGGCCAACCTGGCGGGGACGATCCCCTTCAATCGTCCCCCGCGCAATCGCCCGCCGGCCATCGACGCCGCGCTCAGCCCGCCCGAGGAGCCCAAGGAGGCGTCGCGGCCGCGCTTCAGCTTCGCCTCCGCCTTCGGCCCTCTGATCCTCGGCGTGGTGATGGTGGTGGTGCTCAAGAACATCCTCTTCGCGCTGTTCTGCCTGCTCAGCCCGGTCATGGTCATCGGCAGCTGGCTGGAGCAGCGCCGCCAGGCGACGCGCACCTCCCGCGGCGACCGGCGCGACTACGACGACAAGATGAAGGCGTTCCGGCGCGACGTGGCCACCCGCCAGGAGGACGAGCTCACCCGCCTGCGCGAGACGTTCCCCGATCTGGCCGAGATCGCCCGCCGTGCCACCGCCCCCGATCCGCGGCTGTGGGAGCGCCGGCCCTTCGACGACGACTTCCTGGCCCTGTCGGCGGGCTACGGCGAGGTGCCCTTCCGTCCGCGTCTGGCCGAGCGCCACACGCCGGGGGCCGCCGCCGAGATCGTGCTGGCCGAGCACGGTTGGCTGCAGCTGGCCCCGGTCCAGGTGCCGCTGGCCAAGGGTGGCGTCGTCGGGATCGTCGGCGAGCGCGGGCAGGCGCTCAGCCTGGCTCGTGCCCTGGTCACCCAGGCCGCCGTGCTGCATGGCCCGGCCGACCTCACCCTCGCCGTCCTCACCGAGCCCGAGGGCCGCGAGGACTGGGACTGGGTCAAATGGCTGCCCCACGCGCGCGACGCCGGCGGTGCCGCCGGGCGCCAGCTCGCCGTTGGCACGAGCGCCGGGACCACCCTGGCCGCCGAGCTCGCCGACCGCGACGACGAGGACCCGCGCCAGGTGCTGGCGGTGCTCGACAGCCCAGCCCTCATCGAGGGGCGCGGTGCCGCCGGCCGCGCGCTGCTGCGCGCCGGCGAGAAGGTGTCGGGGATCGTCATCGCGCGCTCCAGCGAGCGCCTGCCCGCTGCCTGCACGACGGTGGTGGAGCTGGCCGACGAGGCCGGCGAGGCCCGGCTGCTGCGCCCCCAGACCGGCCAGCGCATCGACCCCCTGCTGGTGGCGGGGATGGCCCCCGAGACCGCGCGCGAGTGCGCCATCGCGCTGGCCCGCTTCGAGGACGCCGACCTGCAGCTGTCCGGGGGCGCCCTGCCCGGCTACGTGGCGCTGCTCTCGCTGCTGGGCATGGGCGAGCCCGACCCCGAGGATCTGCGGGCGCGCTGGGCGGCCACCACCGGTGAGACCGCGCTGCGGGCGCGCTTTGCGCTCTCCGAGGACGGCCCGCTGGACATCGACCTGGTCACCGACGGGCCCCACGGCCTGGTGGCCGGGACCACGGGCGCGGGCAAGAGCGAGCTGCTGCGCAGCCTGGTGGCCGCGCTGGCCGCCGCCCACTCGCCGTTGCGCATCAACTTCGTCCTCGTCGATTACAAGGGCGGGTCGGCGTTCGGGGAGTGTGCCGAGCTCCCCCACACCGTCGGCATGGTCACCGATCTCGATGAGCAGCTGGGCGAGCGCGCACTGCTCTCGCTCGAGGCCGAACTGCGCTATCGCGAGCGTGTCCTGCGCGAGCACCGGGCCACCGACCTCATCGAGTACGACCGGCTCGTCGCGCAGGGGCAGGCCGCACCGCTCCCGCGCCTGCTGGTGGTCATCGACGAGTTCGCGACACTGGCCTCGGAGCTGCCCGACTTCGTCCCCTCTCTGGTCGGGATCGCCCAGCGCGGCCGCAGCCTCGGCGTCCACATGCTCCTGGCCACCCAGCGGCCGTCTGGCGCCGTGAACGAGAACATCCGCGCCAACACCAACCTGCGCGTCTGCCTGCGGGTGCAGACCCCCCAGGACTCCACCGACGTCATCGACTCGCCCGCGGCGGCCCGGATCCCGCGCAACCAGCCCGGACGCGCCCAGGTTCGCCTCGGTCCGTCCGAGCTCATCCCCGTGCAGACCGCGCTCGTCTCCGGCATCACTGCCGGCCCGGCGGCCGCGGCGGTCTCCACGGAGCCGTTCGTGGTGGCCGGAGACGGCGAGCATCGCAACGGCGCCGTGCTCGAGTCCTCGGCGGCATCGGACCTGCAGCGTCTTGTGGCCGCCGCCACCGACGCCTTCGCCGGCACCCACAGCCTGCGCCGGCCGTGGTTGCCGCCGTTGCCCGGCCACGTCGGGCTCGACGAGCTGCTGGCCATGGGCCCGCCCCGCGGCCTCGGCGGCGACGCCGGGCTCGTCGTGCCCCTCGCCCTTGCCGACGATCCCGAGGCTCAGGCCCAGTACCCGATCGGCTGGAACCTGGCCGCCGGCAACCTGCTGCTGTACGGGATCGGCGGCAGTGGGACGACGACGGCGCTGAGCACGCTGGCACTGGCGCTGGCCGAGACCTCAGACCCCCGCCGCCTGCACATGTACGTGCTCGACTTCGGCGCCGGTGAGCTGGGCGCGCTGACGGGGCTGCCGCACGTGGGAGCGGTGATCGGTGCCTCTGAGCACGAGCGCCAGCGGCGCCTGCTGCGCCGCCTGCGCGGCGAGCTGGCGGTGCGGCGCTCGATGGATCCGGCCGCGCGGGCCGCGGCACCACGCATCGTGGTGCTGCTCGACGGCTACGGCGGTTTTGCCTCCGAGCACGGCGACATCGGCGGCGACGCGCTGCGCGAGGCGCTGGCCCGGGTGTGGTCAGATGGGGCGGAGCTCGGCATCCACGTCGCCATCGCCGCTGATCGCCTCGGGGCGGTTCCCACCGCCCTGGCCTCGCTGGCCCAGCAGCGGCTGGCCTTCCAGCTCGCCGACGTGGCCGACTACGCCCAGTTCGGCCTCATGCGCCGCGCCATCCCGCAGTTCGTGCCCGGCCGCGCTGTGGTGGGCGGCTCGGCCCAGGTCATCCAGGTGGCGCGGACCAGCCCCGACCGCTCGCTCGCCGACGAGGTCGCCGCGAGGGCCGAGCGCGTGGCTGGGGCCACCCCGGCCGAGGGCGGGCCGCCGCCGGTGGGCGTCCTGCCCGAGAGCGTCGGCGTCGAGGCGCTGCTGGGCGCGGGCCGCAACGAGCGCGAGCCGCTGTTCATCCCCTTCGGGATCGGCGATGAGACGCTCGAGCCGGCGGGCTTCGAGCTCTACGAGGGTGATCACGCCATGATCGCCGGCCCCGCCCGGACCGGCCGCAGTACGGCGCTGCTGGTGGTGGCCGAGGTCCTCGCACGCCTGTACCCGGATATCCCGCTCGTCGGCGTCGCGACCCGCCGCTCGGCCCTGCGTGACTGCCCGGCGCTGAGCCGGGTGATCACCGCCGCCGATCAGCTCGGCGAGCTCGTCGCCGGACTGCGCGAGGCTGAGCGGCTGCAGGTCCTCCTCATCGACGATGCCGACGTGGTGGACGATCCCACGCGAGGGCTCTCCGATCTCTTCGCCGCCCCGCGCGCGAACCTGCACGCGATCGTCGCCGGGCGCACCGACGCGCTCAAGACGCTGGGGCACTGGAGCGTGGGGGCGCGTCGCTCGCGCACGGGGCTGCTGTTGCAGCCCGACGTCCAGGTCGACGGCCCGCTGCTGGGCGTGACCCTGCCCCGCCGACCCACCCCGCCGGTGCGCCCCGGCTGTGGCTACCGGGTGGATCCGGGCGGCTTTGAGCTGGTGCAGGTGGCGCTGCCCGACTGAGGGCGGGTGGCCCCGACTGCCCGACTGAGGGCGGGTGGCCCTGGCGGCCGCTACGCGGCGATGCTCGGCTGCTCGCCGATGTACGCCGACTGCCGGATCTGATCGAACAGCTCGCTCGCCTTCTCGCCCATCATGTCCACCCGCGTCGTGGCGAACGCCATCGTCACCACTCCGTAGGTGGTTTTCCACACGTACTCGATGAGCAGGACCGGCAGCGGATCCTTGCCTTCGCCCTGCGATTCGCCGCTGATGCGGTGGATCCGCCACATGTGATCAGACAGCTGGTGATGGTCCTGCTGGGATTGGATCGTGGACGCCGAGTCCTTGGGCATCAGGGCCTCGATATCGACCGGGTCGTCCGTGTCGACGAAGGTCACGGTGAGGGTGGCCACGACCTCGCGCTGGGCCTCGGGGGTCGCGGTGCCCCGGAGGGCGCCGATGACCACCACGCCGGGCAGTTCCACCGCCTGCTGCAGCCCGGTCAGCGCATTGCCCACCCACGCCGGAGCGCCGCGCGCGGCCTGGGCGAGCGCCACGGCATCGACCATCTCCAGCCCGTCCGGCATCCGGATCTCGAAGACCAGCGGAGGGCCGCTGTCACGCGGCACGCCGAACCCGTAGTGGGCCGCCCAGTGATGCTCCTCCCAGGACTTCTGGGAGGCGGACCGGGCGCGATGAAGGGCGAATTCCTCGAGAAGGTTGAAGGTCATCCAGCGCCGACCGGCTCGGGGGAGACCTGATCGTGGATCCGGTTCTTGATCGGCTCGGCCACCAACTTATCAACCGCCCCTGAGAGCGGACGACCCACGTGCAGGGCGGTGGCCGCGGCGTGGTTGGCGGTGGCCACTGACGCCGCGTTGCCCGCCGAGACGGCGGAGGCATCGTCGATGTTGATGCCCTTCAGGACGTCGGGCAGCCCGTCGTGGAAGGCGTTGCTCTGGGCGAAGGCCTTGTTGAGGCCCAGCGCGCGCAGGAGCTTGTAGTTCTGGGCGGCCTCGGCGGCCTTGCCCCACGACTCGGCCGTCTCCTTGGCCGCCTCCGCGGTCTGCTCGCCGAGACCGAGTTTGTCGGTCAGGATCTCCCCGGGGCTCTTGATGCCGTTGAAGCCGTCCTTCAGCGCCTTGCCGAACGTCCCGAGGTTGTCGATGCCCTTGATCTCCGCGGCCGCCCTGCCGTAGGAGCCGACGTTGGGCAGCGCCGTGAAGGCCAGGTCGGTGAGGCCGCCCTTCCAGTCGCCCTGGCCGAACTCGGTCCCTGAGTTGGCCAGCCCGAAGCCGGTCGACGCCTTGCCGCTGACGTTGCTGATGGTGCGCGCGGTGTTCGTCCGCAGCCGGTCAAACCCCTTGGCGGTGGTCTGGGCGGTGTCGCCGGCGGCATCCCCCGCGGCATCCCCCGCGGCGTCGCCGGCCGCTTCCCCCGCCGCCTCGCCCGCAGCGTCGGCCGCTCCGTCCACCGCGGCATCCGCCTCCAGCAGCTCCGGCGCCGCGAACGGCGCGGCGGCGATGGCGACGATGCTGGCGGTGGTGGCCAGGTCCTTGGCCAGCTCGCCCCACGCGGCCAGGCTGCCCGGGTGATCCCACACATTCCTGATGGCGTGCGGGAGATCCTTGATGTCGTCATAGACATCCTTCACCGCGCCCACCACGAAGTTTCCGATGGCGTGAAACACGCCCGAGAGCCAGCTCTGCGACGGCGCGATCCCCTTGGCGCTGGAGACCGCGGAGCGGGCCCGCCCCCGGTCGGTGTCGAACTCATCGAGGATGTGGAAGCCGCGGCTCTCCAGCCCAGTGACCTCGCCCTGCAGGTTGCCGACCGCGCCGGAGGCGCTGGACACGGCGGTGTGGGCGTTGACCACAGCCGGAGTGCTGGAGGTGGCGTGCGGCGCGCCGGTGGCGGTGGTGAGGTTGCTCTTGGCCGTGGCCAGGTTGCCCTGAGCGGTGGTGAGGTTGCCGCGGGCCGTTGTCAGCTGTGTCGACACCGTGCGGAACTGACTCTGGAGGGGGCCGAGCTCGGCCTCGTAGGCGTCCAGGGCCTGCGCCACCTCACCGTAGGACTGCTGGACCTTGTCGAGGTCCCCGGGCAGCTTGCCCAGCTGGGTGCGAAAGGCATCGGCCGCTGAACCGGTCCAGGTCCCGTCGCCGTACGCGCCTCGCAGCGCCGCCGCCGAGCTCTCGGCCTGGGTGGCCACCCGGCGAAACTGCGCGGCCAGGGCGCCGACCTCGGCCGGCGAGGCGCTCAGCAACTGCTGGGCGCGCGGGTCTGACAGCGGATCGCCCACGGCTATCCCTCTTGCCTGGCGGCGTCGATGATGTGCTGCTCTGAGTTCTGATAGCCCGCCGCGGCGTCGTCGAGGTGCCCGACGACCTTGGTCATGTGGTCGCCGAGCTGACCGATCCCGTAGCCCCAGTGGCTGCAGAAGCCCCCGATCTCGCCCTCCAGGTCACTGCCGCCCAGAAGCCCCTCGTACCCCGACGCCGTCTCGTGCATGTCAGACATTTCCGAGTGGACGCCCTGCAGGGTGCGAGAGAGCTCCTGAAGCGTGGCCGGGTCGACGGTGAAGGTCGTCATCGGCGTTCTGTTCCTGGATCGAAAGCGGCCGGGGTCACGCCCGTCAGCCCATGGAGGAGCGGATGGCGTCCTCGGTCTGCTGGTACTGGGTGCCGGCGTTGTTGAGCAGGCGGCTGATGCCGTCCAGGGCGTCCTTGAGGCCGGCGGCGGAGCGCTGCCACTCGTCCCACAGGGCGTGGAACTGGCCGGAGGCGGCGCCCTGCCAGTCGCCACCGACGACGCCGAGGACTTCGCCCTGCATGCGGCTGAGCTGGTCCTGGATGCTGTTGGAACCGGTTGCGACGTTGGAGGAGAGGCTGTGCAGTTCCTCCGCGGTGACCTTGATGAGACTCATGTGAAACACCCTCCGTACTTGTCTGGTAGGCGCCGCACCACACGACGCACTCGGAGTATCACCCCGACCAATCAGGCCTAAAAGTGGCCCAGGGTATGAACCCCGCCATACCCGCCAAGCGCTGCGGGCTTGGCGTTTCCGCGGGTGCTACGCGAACGTCAACGGCCTGGTGGAGAGGGCGGTGAGGGTGCCGGCCGTGGTGGCGAAATGTGGGCGGTTTGCAGGGATCCTTGGTAGATAAGGGTTATCACGTAGTCCTTATCTCCCACCCTTTCACCCCACCGCCT
The DNA here is from genome assembly GCA_035503355.1 of Solirubrobacteraceae bacterium. GTDB lineage: Bacteria > Actinomycetota > Thermoleophilia > Solirubrobacterales > Solirubrobacteraceae > Palsa-465. Next base: position 12,862 of record DATJTQ010000133.1, on the reverse strand, counting down.
CAGAACCCTAGACCTTGCCCACCAGCCCCTGGAGCTTGGTCTCGTCGGCGTCCACGGTCTTGTAGATGCGGTTCCACTCCGACGGCCTGTTGGCCTGGCCGGCCTTGACCAGACGCCCGTAGTCGCCGGCCAGCTTGGTCAGCTGCGTGGCGATGGGCGGGGCCAGCGTCGTGGTCGACCCCAGGGCCGCCACCTTGTGCGCGGTGGTGCTGTAGGCCTTCTGGACCGAGCCGGCGTCGCGGACCTCGGTGGTCTGGGTCTTCTCGTTGAGCAGCCGGGCCACGGTCTCATTGCGCGTGTGGGCCAATCCGGTGAGGATCGTCTCGAGCTTGGTGTTGGCGGCGGCGGTGGCGGCCGCAGCGGCATTGGCCTTGCGCTGCGCGGCGGCCTGGCGTTGGCGCTGCGTGCGGATCTGGGCGGCGGTGGGCCCGTGGTGAGCGGGCTTGCCCGACGTGGCCACCACGACCCCCACCACGGCGGCGATGATCATGCCCACCACGATGCCCGCGGCGACCAGGCGCCGGCGCATCACGTCGGGGGATAATGACCCCGCCCACCCCTCGTCCTCATCGACGTCGCGATGGCGCCGGGCCAGGCGGAACATCGTGGTGTGACTGGGCTGGCGCCGGCTCGCGGGCGCGACGGTGGGCGGTGGCGTCTTCACCGAGGGGCCGGAGATCGTCTCGGGCACCGGTGTGCGGCCGGCCGCCGGTTCCGCGTCCGGCGCCTCATCGGCCGCCGGCGACGGGGTGTCGAGGGTCACCGAGCGAAACGAGGCCGGGGTGAGCGTGCGGTGGCCACGCGACGCCTCGTCCTCCAAGGCGAGACGGGCCTCGCGACGCCACCGCGGCCCCAGCAGGTCCAGCACCACGTCCTCGAGCGTCACCCACGCCTCGTCGGCGGACTGGAAGCGATCCTCGGGCCGCTTGGCCAGCATCTTCTCCAGCCACTCGGCGATCCCCTCGTCCACCTCGGGCGCCACCGAGCGCACCGAGGGCACCGGCTCGTGGACGTGGCGGTAGAGCACGGCGACCGGGGTGTCGGTCTCGTCGAAGGGGACCTGCCCGGTGAGCAGCTCCCAGGCGACGACCCCCAGCGAGTACAGGTCGGTGGCCGGCGTGAGGTCTTGGCCCAGCGCCTGCTCGGGCGACATGTAGGCCGGGGTGCCGATCGTGGTGCCGGCCACGGTGACTACGGCGCGGGTGGCCGCCTTGCTGTAGGCCCGGGCGACGCCGAAGTCCGCGATCTTGACGCGGCCGTCGACGGCCACCAGCAGATTCTCGGGCTTGAGGTCACGGTGGACGATCCGATGAGCCTCGCCGTGCGAGAGGCCGGCCAGCACGCCCTCCAGCACACCGGCGATCTGCGCCATCGACAGGCGCCCGATGTACTGGCGCAGCGACCCGTGCGGCAGGTACTCCATGGCGATGTAGGGCACCGACCCGTCCTCGAAGAACTCGTGGACGGTGACGATGTTGGCGTGGTTCATCGAGCCGGCCAGGCGTGACTCCTCCACGAAGCGCTCGGCGAAGCTGGTATCGGCCAGGTGAAACGGCGCGAGCTCCTTGAGCGCGACGTTTCGCTGCAGATCTCTCTGTAGGGCGAGGTAGACGACGGCTGCGCCCCCGCGCCCGATCACTTCGAGCAGGTCGAACCGACCCACCCGCTTGAGCACTTCCTCCATTGCCCTTAGGAGTCTGCCACCGTTAGCGCGATGCTATGCACGGTCTGTCACCGCCAGGTGCCGCGATCCGATGCCCGCTGCCGATCGTGCGGGACCCCGCTTGACGGCGCGGTGCACCTCGATCTGGTGCTCCCCGGGGGTGAGCGCGTGCCGCTGGACCGCCCTCTGGCGATCGGCCGTGCTCCGGCGTCGGATCTCGTCCTGGATGACCCCAGCGTCTCGCGTGCCCATGCCCAGATCGTTGTCGGCCCGGAGGGTGCGGTGCTGCAGGACGTGGGCTCGAGCTATGGGACGTTCGTCGACGGCCGCCGGCTCTCCGACGCGGTCGCGCTCGCGGACGGGATGCACATCGAGCTGGGTGACTGTCGGCTGCAGGTGGCCGAGCGCGTCGACCGGGCGGCGGCGGGCAGGACGATGTCGGTGCCGGCGGGCATCAGCCTCATCGTCGAGCAGCCCTCGGTGCGCCGGGCGCGCCTGCGCGGGCAGCAGAACCGCAAGCCCAAGCTGCGTTCGGGTTGGTCGCTGAAGCGCCTGGAGGCGTCCGAGGCGGTGGGGGGCGCGCGGTTCGTGCTCAAGGACCATCGCTCCTCGGCGATGGTGCGGCTGGCCACCGAGGAGGCCGAGATGGCCCAACTGCTCGACGGTGACCACGACCTCGTCTCCCTGCTCGGCGAGGCCGCGACACGGTGGGGCGCCGACGGGCCCGCGCGCCTCGCCCGCCTGCTCGCCGAGCTGGCCGACAAGGGCCTGCTCTCCGGCGTCGAGTCCGAGGAGCCGCCGGCGAGGCCGCTGCCGTGGCTGACCCGACTGGTCAAGCCCCGCGAGCGCGAGCTGCCGCGCGTGCCGGAGGCGATGGCTGCCGCGTACCGTCATGGCGGCTGGCTGCTCTTCACCCCCGCGGTGCTCGGCGTGCTGGGGGTGATCGCCGTGGGCGGACTCGTCGCCTTCGCCGCCCTGGTCATCGGGCGCTACGGGACGCCGTTCGTGGTCGCGCAGCGCGTGGGCCTCGGCGCGCTGGTGTTCGTCCTCGCCCGCTTTGCCCTCGTCGTCTGTCACGAGCTCGCCCACGGCCTCATCGCCGAGTCGTTCGGCCGGCCCATCTCGCGCGCGGGTATCAAGGTGGCGCTCGTCTTCCCCTACGTCTTCGTCGACACCACCGACGCGTGGTTCGAGTCGCGCCGGCGGCGGATGATGATCAGCCTGGCCGGGCCCGCGTCGGACATCGTGCTGGGAGGTGCCTTCGCGCTGGCCTGCCTGGTCACCGCGCCGGGGGGCGTGCGCGACGTGCTCTTCCAGGTCGCCTTCGGCGGCTACGTCGGCGCGCTGTTCAACCTCAACCCGCTGATGGAGCGCGACGGCTACCACGTGCTCGTCGACCTCCTGCGCGAGCCCGGGCTGCGCCGCCGAGCCACCCGGCACCTGCACGAGGTGCTGTCGGGACGCGGCCCCGCCGACTCGCGGCGGCTGCTGGTCTACGCGGTCGCCTCGCTGGTGTGGTCGGTGCTGACGGTGGCCTTCGCCGTTGTGCTGTCGCTGCGCTACTACCCCATCCTGGCCAAGCTGGCGCCGCCGGCGCTAGTGTGGACGGTGCTCTCGGCCTTCTACCTCGTGCTGGCGCTGCCGCTTGCCGTCCAGCTGCTCCGGCCGCTCTGGACCCGGGTGTATCGGCCACGCCCGGAGGTCGTCGCTCGCTAACGTTGCACGCCGACCCCTGAGAGCGCACGAGGAGCAGGTATGGCAAGCGTCGAGCAGACCACCACGGCCGAGACCAACGGCGCGGCGGCACCCACCATCGCCGTGGAGAACCCCGCCACCGGCGAGCTCATCACCACCGTCCCCGTGCTCGGCGCGGCGGACCTGGAGGCCATGGCGGTGCGCGCCCGCCAGGCGCAGCCCCAGTGGGCGGCGATCGGGTTCGACGGCCGCGCACGGATCATGCGCCGGGCCCAGAAGTGGATGCTCGACAACGCCGACCGGGTGCTCGACTCGGTCGTGCGGGAGTCGGGCAAGACCTACGAGGACGCCCAGCTCGCCGACCTCGGCTATACGGTCACGGCGCTGGGCTTCTGGGCCAAGGAGGCCGCCACCTATCTCGCCGACGAGCGGGTGAAGTCATGGAACAACCCGGTGGCCGCCGGCAAGAAGCTCGTCATCCGCCACGTGCCCGTTGGCGTCGTCGGGGTGATCGGACCGTGGAACTACCCGATCGCCAACTCCTTCGGCGACTGCATCCCGGCGCTGATGGCGGGCAACAGCGTCATCCTCAAGCCGTCGGAGGTCACGCCGCTCAGCTCGCTGCTGATGGCCGAGATGATGCGCGAGTGTGGCCTCCCCGAGGACGTCTTTCAGGTCGCCACCGGCGACGGCAGCACCGGCGCCGCGCTCATCGGCCAGGTGGACTGCGTCATGTTCACCGGTTCAAGCCGGACCGGCAAAGCGGTGATGCGGGCCGCCGCCGACGCACTCGTGCCCTGCTACCTGGAGCTCGGCGGCAAGGACCCGATGATCGTCTGCGCCGACGCTGATCTGGAGCGCGCGGCCAACGCCGCCACCTTCTATTCGATGAACAACGGCGGGGCAGGTCTGCATCTCGGTGGAGCGCTGCTATGTCGAGGCGCCGATCTACGACGAGTTCGTGGCCCGGGTCACCGACAAGGTCCGCGCCCTGCGCCAGGGTGAGCCCACGGGGGTGGGCACGGTCGACGTCGGCGCGGTCATCTTCCCGCCGCAGCTCGACATCGTCGATCAGCACGTCCAGGACGCCGTGGCCAAGGGCGCCAAGGTCCTCACCGGCGGTCACGCCCACGCCGACCGCGGCCGCTACTACGAGCCCACGGTCCTCGTCGACGTGGACCACTCGATGCGCCTCATGCAGGAGGAGACCTTCGGCCCGACCCTGCCGATCATGAAGATCGCCAACGCCGAGGACGGGGTGCGCCTCGCCAACGACTCGGCCTACGGCCTGCAGGCCAGCGTGTGGACGGGCGACGCCGACCGCGGCGAGGAGCTGGCCCGACGCATCGAGGCCGGAGTGGTGTGCGTCAACGACGCTCAGATCAACTACTCGGCGCTCAACCTGCCGATGGGCGGCTGGAAGACCTCGGGACTGGGGACCCGCCACGGGTCCGGGGGGATCCTCAAGTACACCAAGACCCAGTCACTGCTGGTGACCCGGCGCGCCCCGTTCAAGCGCGAGCCGTTCATGTTCCCCTACAAGCCCCGTCAGACGATGCTGCTGCGCCGCTTCTACAAGCTGCTCTACGGGCGCGGCGCGCGCGACTAGAGAGATCGAGTGAGGCGGGGCGGCGGCCGCCGGCCGGTTCGGCCGCCGCACGCGCCTCATCTCGAGATGGCTACTTCTTGGTGGTCGTCGTCTTCGGTGCGGGGGTGATGACCTTCCCCTTCTGCTTGCACGTGAAGTGGACGGAGTCCTGGGTGTTGCACGTGATCGTGCCGGTCCCCGTCGCCTTCGCATACGGGCCCGTGCCGTTCTTGACGATGAACGTCCCGGTGTAGCTCGCCGCGGTGAACGACGTCGTCGTCGTCGGCGGCGTGTTGTCGCTGGGTGTCAGGTCGAACGTGCCGAACACGCTCCCGGTGGCAAACCAGGCCTGCCACTTACCGGTGAGGTCGCCCGAGTCCGCGGTGGTGAAGGACTGAAGCTCGACCCCCTTGCCGACGGGGCCGCAGTTCACGGTGCCCATCTCGGTTCCGTCCTGGGAGGCGGGCGAGACGTCGGTGGCCCCGGCGGGAACCTGAAGGGTGAGCGACGAAGCGCAGGACACCTTGGTCGTGACCGTGGAGGGCGTCTTGCTCTTCTTGGGACCCTTCGAGGCGTGTGAGGTCGCGGCCAGGGCAGACGCGACACCGATGACAAAGACGGCGGCGATGGCCGCGCCGAGGAGGCAGATGCGCTTCACGCTATCTCCTGATTCGTTGTGAGACGGATGAACCTATGCGGCGCGGGATTCTGTCGGTCGCGCGAGGGCGTGCAGGTGAATATTTGGTAAACCAGGGGTGTTCACGGGTCTACCGCCGCTCGGCGAGGGGCAGCCGGGCTCACCCAGCGGTGAAGTTGTTGAACACCACGGTGTCGAATTCCGGCAGCGACGCGTCCTTGGCGTAGCCGAGCTGCGGGACGCCGAACAGACCCTCGAGCGTCTTGAGCAGCGAGAAGTGGTTGAAGGTGTCCGCGGCGTCCTCGGAGTCGGCCTTCACGTAGCGCGAGATGACGACGGCGCCGACCTGGCCGCCTCCCGGCGGGGTCCCGGTGCTCGTGCAGTCGCCCGTGGTGCCCGTCGTCGGGGTGCTGGTCGTCGTCGAGGTCCCGGTGGTCGCGGGCGGGGTGGGCGTCGTCGTGGTGGCGCTCGTCGGCGTCACCGGCGCGGCGGTGGTCGTGGTGGTGGTGACGCCGGGAGTGGTGGCGCCCGGGGCCGTCGTCGACGTCGACGTGCCGGTGGTGGTGCCGGTGGTCGTGGTGGGGCACGACGTCGTGGTCGAGGAGGTGGTCGTGGTGGTCGTCGTGTCGGTGGTCGTCGCCGTGGTGGTCGCGCCTGGCGGCGGCGTGGTGGGCGTGGTCGGCGGCGGCGCGGTGGTGGTGGCGGCGGTCGTCGTCGCCGGGGGAGTGGTGGCTCCGGGCGGCGTCGTCACGCCCGGTGCTGTCGTGGTCCCCGTGGTCGTGGTGGGCGTGGTGGTGGTGGCGGCCGACCCCGACAGGTTGGGGAACGTCGGCTGGTCACAGCAGCTGCTCGAGTCAGCGGTGGCGCCCGTCTGCGGCGCCTGGTCGAAGGTGACGACGATCATCCCGTCGTGCTTGTAGGCCGGGGAGGCCTCGATCTCCGGGATGACGCTCTTGAGGAACGTGTCGGACTGGGCCAGCCCCGCCGGGGCGCCGGGCGTGCAGGGGGTGTCGGACCCGTCGTCGCACGTATCGGGGGCGATGTAGGAGAAGTTGGGCGTCGTCTTCTCCTGCTTGAGGTCCTTGGCGAGCTTGTCGAGCCCGACGTCGTCTTGCGCGCACTGGGTCCCGGTGGTCAGCGCCCCGAAGTAGACGATCGGGTTGAGGTAGGTCACGTAGGGATCGGTTGCCGTGGCCACCTGGTTGGGGTCCGGCTGCCCCGGGCTCGGGGTCCGGCAGCTCTTGGGCTGGCCGGCGGGCCCCTGGTCGATCCCCTGGATGTAGGCGCGCCAGGTGTCCCCGTTGTCGGCCAGCTCGGTGAGCAGCGACTGCGTCGTCTGGGGATAGACGCAGCCGTTGCCGATGACCTGCGCGCTCTTGGCGTTGCCGGTCGGGGCGATGGGGGTGAACACCGGGCAGTTGGCCGCCGTGTCCTGGGTGGGACCCTGGCCGCTGAGCAGCCCGATCTCGTTGGCCAGCGAGGACGATGCGACCCCGTAGTACTGGCTGATGAGCTCGCCCTGCTTGCGCACGGTGCTCGACAGGTAGGGGTGGCCCGTGGTGGTGCCAAAGGACTGGTTGAACCCCTGGCCCGACAGCATGACCACGAAGACATGCTTGATCGGCGGCAGGGTCACCGCCGCCGACCCGTTGCCACCACCGCCACCGCTCCCCGTATCGGTGTCGGCCGGCGTCGAGCTGTCGCCCCCGCCTCCGCCGCCCCCAGGCGCGGGCTCGGTGATCGTCTCGGTGATCACGCCGCCGCCGCCACCACCGCCACCGCCGCCGCCTCCACCCCCACCGGTGCTGGCCGCCACCGTGGGGGTGGTGGGCGCGGTGAAGGGCAGATTGACGACGATGTTGCGCGCCAGCGCCTCGACGCCGCCCGGCTGCGTGAGCGATCCGGCCACCACGCCGAAGGCCAGCATCGCCAGCACCGCCAGCGAGGCCACGCGCGGCGTCGGCAGGGTGAGCCCGAGCGGCGGGCGCGGCTCGGGCGGCGGTGGCAGCTTCTCGATGACCGGCGCCGGCGGGACCTGCATGTCATGCAGGGTCGAGTCGACGGCGGCGGGGAGAGGGCCGCGCCGCGTCCCGCAGTTGACGCAGTACCGCTGATCGGTGGCCAGGCGCGTACCGCAGTTGGCGCAGTCTCGGCCGATGCCCGTGTTCAGGCGCGCGCCACTGTGGTCGTCCATGTCCATATCAGCGTGTGAGTGTGTTCGGTCAGCGGCGGCGGGATGTGAACATCCAGAACCCCGCATGGTCTCACCGGTTGCACGAGGCCTGCAGAACTGGTTACAGGTTGTTCACATCTGGTCCTGGTCTCCCACCTACGCTAGCTCACGTCCATGCCGCCGATCCGACGAGTGCGATGAGCTTCGGCCAAGAACGATCCGATGTTGCCGCTCCGCCCGTGATGGACGGTTCCGCGACCGGCGAGGAGCCGACCCGTCAGCTCTCGGTCGCCGGGACGAGTGAGCACTGTGTCAACTGCGGCGCGCCGCTGGCGGTGGACCAGCGCTACTGCGTCAACTGCGGCGAGCGCCGCGGCAAGCCGCGCTTCGCCCTGGCCAACCAGCCGGAGGCGGCCACGCAGGAGGTCGTCACCACCACCTCCTCATCGTCCTCGCCGCGCCGTCCGCGCACCTCGGCGGGCTTCAACCTGATCGCCGGCATCGCCACGCTGCTGCTGGCCATGGGGGTCGGGGTGCTCATCGGCCACAGCAGCGCCGGCAACAGCAACACCAAGCAGGCGGCGGCGCCCAACATCGTCGTCAACGGTGGTGGCGGGTCGGGCAGCAGCGCCGCCAGCACCGGCACGTCGACGGGATCCAGCGGCTCGAGCTCGGGCAAGAGCAGCTCCAACGGCAAGGGCAAGAAGGGCTCCACCAAGACGGCCAAGGCCTCGTCCGGCGGGGTGTCGAAGGTGGTCGTCCAGAAGGCCCAGGCCGCCGCCAACAAGGTTACCGGCGGCAGCGCCAAGACCGCTGGCGCCACCGCGCAGCAGGGCAGCTCCTGTGAGAGCGGAACCGCCGGCTGCCAGAACGGCAAGCTGACGGGCAATTACTTCGGCCAATGAGCAGCGCCGCCTCCAACGGGGACACCGCCGAGACGACGGTCCTGCGGCCGGCACCGGCGCCCGAGCAGACGGCGACGCCGTCGGGGCCGATCGCCGCGCCCCCGCTCACCTCCAAGACCAAGATCGGCGACGACCGCACCTTTGACCTGCGGCGCCGGCGCGATCAGCTCAACGCCCGCGTCGCCGAGCTCCAGTGGGATCTGGGTGGCCTGGTCTACGAGATGGCCATCCGGAACCGGATCCGCGTCGAGGTGCTGGTCCAGCGCGCCGCGGTGCTCCAGGAGGCCGACGCCGAGCTGGGCGAGGTCGAGCGCATCCTGCGCCTCGAGGAGACCGGCATGGCCGGTGTGTGCGGCAACTGCGGCTCGCCCCACAGCGTCGGTGCGTCGTACTGCTGGCAGTGCGGCCAGCCGCTGCTGGCCCAGGTCAGCCCGGACGCGATCCACTCCTAGCGTCCCGTTTGGGACACTAGTCACACACCGGCCCCGCCACGCGAAAAATAAGCCCGCATACGGTGCACCAGGCGAGGCACGTCTCCCTGGGAGAGGCCTCGTATGTCACAAGTAAACTTATAAGTTTACTTGGAGCGGGCTAGCCGAAGCGCCCCGTCACGTAGTCCCGTGTGCGCGTGTCGGCCGGGTTGCTGAAGATCACGTTGGTGTCGTTGTACTCGACCAGCGTGCCCACGCGCTCCTGCGGGTCCAGGGAGAAGAACGCGGTGCGGTCGGCCACGCGCGCCGCCTGCTGCATGTTGTGCGTCACGATGACGATCGTGTAGCGGTGCTTGAGCTCGTGCATGAGGTCCTCGATCGACGCCGTGGCGACGGGGTCCAGCGCCGAGGCCGGCTCGTCGAGAAGGAGCACGTCGGGCTCCACCGCGATCGCCCGCGCGATGCACAGCCGCTGCTGCTGGCCGCCTGACAGGCTCAGCGCGCTCACCTTGAGCCGGTCCTTGACCTCGCCCCACAGGGCGGCGCCGCGCAGCGCCCGCTCGACGCGCTCGTCGAGGTTGCTCTTCAGGCCGAGGTTGCGCGGGGCCCACGCCACGTTGTCGTAGATCGACTTGGGGAAGGGATTGGGGCGCTGGAAGACCATGCCGATCCGGCGGCGCACCTCGACCCGGTTGGTGGCCCGGGCGTAGATGTCGTGGCCGTGGTAGAGCACCTGGCCCTCGATGCGGAACGAGGGGATCGAGTCGTTCATCCGATTGAGGCTGCGGATGAAGGTCGACTTGCCGCACCCCGACGGGCCGATGACCGCGGTCACGAGGTTGCGGTAGATCTTCAGGCTCGTCCAGTCCAGCGCCTTCTTGGAGCCGTAGAAGACCGACAGGTCGCGGATGTCGAACACCGTCGCCCGCGCGGGCTCGGGCCGCGCGCCGTCGGTCCGGGGCGCCGGCGCCGGGACGGGCACGGCGTCCGTCGTCTGAATGCGCTGGCGCGGGACGACGTCCTCGCTGGGCACGGAGCTGGTCACGTCACGGTCCCTTTCGGTCATCCGGTGAGCTTGCGGCGGCTGCGGGCCAGGAGGAACCTGGCACCCACGTTGGCGATCAGGATAAGCACCAACAGCACCAGGGCGGCGCCCCACGCGGTGGCAAAGCCCGCGGGGTTCAGCGCCTCGGAGGCGGTGAGGATCTGGACCGGCACGTTCGGCATGGGGCCGAAGGGGTTGAAGGTCAGGTGCGGGGCCGCCGTCGAGTCGTTGACCAGCAGCGGGGCGGTCTCGCCCGCGGCGCGCGCCACGGCCAGGATGGAGCCGGTGACGATCCCGCCGAGGCCGGTGGGCAGGACGACGGTGATGATCGAACGCCAGCGGTCGACCCCGAGCGCGTCGGAGGCCTCGCGCAGGGGGGAGGGCACGAGCCGGAGCACCTCCTGGGCGGAGCGGGCCACCAGCGGCAGCATGATGATGGCCAGCGCCACCGACCCGGCGAACCCGGTGTCCTGGTGGCGCGGCTCGGTGATGAGCCCGAGGATGAAGATGCCGATGACGATCGAGGGGACGCCCTGCAGCAGGTCCAGCCCCATGCGCAGCAGGCCGGCGATGCGCGACCCCGGCCGTGCGAACTCGGTCATGTAGATGGCGATGAGCACCCCGATGGGCACCGCGATCACCGCTCCCAGCCCGACGATGATCGCCGAGCCGATGATGGTGGAGCGGATCCCGCCGCCGACGCCGTACTGCGACGGGTCCTTGATCAGGAAGTCGATGCTGAGCACCGACGCGCCGGACTTCACGACGTCGAAGACGACGATGGCCAGCGCGGCGACGGCGATGAACGCGGCGGCCACCGCCATGCCCTGGGTGATGCGGCTGACGATCAGCCGCCGGCGCAGGTTGCCCGATGGCGTCAGCGGCGCCGTCGGGTCGTAGGGCAGCTCAGATGGTGCGGCTGACGTCATAGCGGCGCGCGATGGTCCGCGCGAACAGGTTGGTGGCAACGCCCAGGACGAGCAGGATCAGGGCCAGGTAGAAGATCGCGTGGACCTGGAGGTGGTTGACCGGGTACTGGATGTCCTGCGCGATCCGCGCCGCCAGGGTGTTACCGGTGTTGAACCACGACTTCTGGATCGTGGCGCCCGTGCCCACCACACTCAGCACAGCGATCGACTCGCCCAGGGCACGCCCCAGTCCGAGCGTGGTGGCCGCGGCCACCCCGGAGATCGTCGAGGGCAGCACGACGCCTCGGATCACCTCCCACTGGGTCGCGCCCAGTGCCTCGGCGCCCTCCTTGAGGTCGTTGGGGACGGTGAGGAAGAGGTCGCGGCTGAGCGAGGCGATGATCGGTACCACCATGACGGTGAGGATCAGCCCGGCCGTGAACAGGCTCAGCCCCGTCGTCTGGGGCGGCCCGAAGATGCCGAGGAAGCCGAGGGTGTTGTAGAGAAACGGCTCGATGTGGGCGTGGACGAAGGGCGCCAGGAAGATGAGGCCCCAGAAGCCGAGGATCACGCTCGGGATCGCGGCCAGCATCTCCACCAGCGGCCCGATGATCGTCCGCACAGACTTCGGCGCCAGCATCGCCAGGTACAGCGCGATGGCGATCGACAGCGGCACCGCGATGATCATCGCGATCAGCGACGTCACGCCGGTGCCGTAGAGCATGACCGCCGCGCCGAAGCGGTCGAAGTTCGGCGCCCACGCCGTGTGCACGAGGAAGCCCAGCCCGAACTTGGCGATGGCCGGCTGCGCTCCTGAGATCACCTGGTAGGCGATCTCGAAGAGCACGAGCGCCGCCACCAGGCCGGCGGCCAGGCACAGCGCGCGCATGATCTGATCGCCGCGGCTGCGCTCGGTGGCGCGGCGGTCGGCGAGCATTTTCATCAGACGGCTTTTTGGGGCGGCGGCGGGACCCAACATCGACGGCGCAGGGTAAAGAACCGGCTCAGAGCCGAGCCGCGGCCCTACCCGCAATCACAACATCTCAAAATCGCGGTAACACCCCGGCAACAAGCGGGGGGAGCGCGATCCGCATGCTAATGCTGCTCGTAAGGTCGGCCGGGCCAGCACGGGCGCATTGTCTCCAACTCGAAAGGGCCTGAATCTTGAAAGGCTTTGCGTTCCAACGCAGGAAGCTCGCGTCGGTGTCCGCTGCCGTGCTGGCTGTCGGGGCTTCGGCGGGCTTCATCTCCACCGCGGCTGCATCCGCGGACAGCGGCACGCTGAACGGTGCCGGGTCGACGCTGGTCGCCCCGCTGGAGGCCGAGTGGGCCGCCGCGTTCAATAGCCGGACCGGTAACACGGTCAACTACAACCCGGTGGGTTCCGGTACCGGGATCGCGGACATCACGTCCCGCACGGTGGACTTCGGCGCATCCGACGCTCCGCTGACCCCGTCGCAGGCCGGGTCCTGCAACGGCTGCGTCGAGATCCCGTGGGCCCTGTCAGCCACGGGCGTTGGTTACAACGTCCCCGGTGCCGGCAAGAAGCTGCACCTGACCGGCACGCTGCTGGCTCAGATCTACCTGGGCAACATCACCACGTGGAACAACCCCGCGATCCAGAAGGTCAACAAGGGCGTTCACCTGCCCAACCTGAAGATCACGCCGGTGTTCCGCTCCGACGGTTCCGGTGATACCTACGCGTTCACCAACTACCTCAGCCAGGTGAACAGCACGTGGCGCAGCAAGGTCGGTCTGGGAACCGCGGTGAGCTTCCCCACCGGTGCGTCGGGCAAGGGCAACTCCGGCGTCACCGC
>DATJTQ010000132.1:0-20586 GCA_035503355.1 Solirubrobacteraceae bacterium | reverse complement strand
CGAGGCGCGCTTTGCCCGCGGTGCGATCGGTGCCGAGCACATCGGCCTCAGCAAGTACAAGCTCAACCCCGGCCACCGGCTCGCCTTCGGCCACCGCCACGAGAAGTCCGAAGAGGCCTACCTCGTGCTGTCGGGCTCCGGACGGTTCCGTGTCGACGATGAGGTCTTCGACATCGGTCCGCTCGACATCGTCTACTGCTCACCCGACGCCATGCGCGGCTGGGAGGCGGGCTCTGACGGGATGGAACTGCTGGCCTTCGGCGCCCATACCGAGGGTGAGGAGTCCGAGATGGACCGCGAGTTCTGGACCGATTGAGTCACCGGGGCGGTCGCCGCGACCGCCGCCGTCAGACGGCGCGTCAGTCGGTGATGGCGACGTGCCCGGGCTGGGCGGCCACCCGCGCCAGCCACTCGCGCAGCGCCGGGTAGGGGCGCAGCGAGAAGCCCCCCTCGGGGGCGACGTGGGTGTAGGCGTAGAGGGAGATGTCGGCGATCGAGTAGCGGTCGCCGACGAGGAACTCGTGCTCGGCCAGGTGGCGCTCCATGGCCGACAGCGCGCGCTCGCCGCCCTTGTCCTTGGCCTCTCGGTCGGCCTCGGACGGGGTGATGTCGGCCAGCTCCCAGAAGCGGGCCACCGCGATGTTGGGCTCGTGGTCGTACTGCTCGAAGAACTGCCACTGCAGCACCTGAGCGCGCTCGTAGGGGTCGGTCGGGACGAACTCGGTGCCGTCGCCGAAGTACCACAGGATCGCGTTTGACTCCCCGAGCGAGCGGCCGTCGTCCAGCACCAGCGTCGGCACGCGGAGCGCCGGGTTCAGCGTGCCCAGCACGTCGGGCCGGTCAGAGCGATCGAACACGCTCAGCTCGCGGCGCTCGAAGCTGATTCCGAGTCTGGTGAGGAGCAGCCGGACCTTGTAACAGTTGCCGGAGACGGCGGAGTCGTAAAGGAGCATGGGGTCGGACCTTAAACGACCGCGGGAGCTGAAACCGGACCGGGGTCAAATGACTACCCTCGAAGCATGGCCGAGGCTACCCGCCCTACTGAGCAATCGGAGGCGGCGCCTCCGGCACTGCTGGTGGGGGTCGCCGGTCGCGCGCCGCACCCGCTGGCGGTCCGCGCCATCGCCTTCGTCGTCGGTGCCGCCAGCCTCGGCACCGAGATCGCCGCGGCGCGACTGCTGGCCCCGTACTTCGGCGCCTCCACGATCATCTGGGCCAACACGATCGCCACCGTGCTCGTGGCGCTGTCGGCGGGCTACTGGCTGGGCGGCAAGCTGGCCGACCGGCGCGCGGACCTGCGCGGGCTGTGCGCCGTGGTCCTCGTCGCGTCGCTGTTGCTGGCGCTCGTGCCCTTCGTGGCCGACCCGTTTCTGCGCCTGTCGGTCGACGCGCTGGGGTCGCTGTCGGTGGGCGGCTTCGTCGGCTCCCTGGCCGCGGTGCTCGTCCTGGTGGCGGTGCCGATCATGCTCCTCGGCACCGTGGCTCCGTACGTGAGCCGGCTCAGCGTGCAGGACGTCAACGAGACCGGGCGCACCGTCGGCAACCTCTACGCCATCTCCACCGTGGGCTCCCTGGTGGGCACGTTTCTCGCGGCGCTGCTGCTCATCCCGATCATCGGCACGCACCGCACCTTCATCGTGTTCGCTCTGTCGCTGGCCATCGTCTCGGTGCCCGGCCTGCGGCTGCGGCGGTTCTGGGTCGTGCCGCTGCTCGTCGGCGGCGCGCTGGCCATCCCGCCGGCCGCGGTCGGAGCGGGGGTGGCCCACGGCAAGGTCATCTACGAGACCGAGACCCCGTACCAGTACGCGCGCGTGGTCCAGTTCCCCAGCGGGGTGCGCTGGCTGGAGCTCAACGAGGGGGTCGCGGTGCACTCGGTGTACCGGCCGGGCACCTTCCTCAGCCGCGGCTACTGGGATGACTTCCTCGTCCTGCCCTTCGCGGCGCAGTCGGCCGCTCCGGCGCCGCCCAGCCGGATCGCCATCCTGGGCGACGCCGCCGGCACCGTGGCCCGCGCCTACGGGCACTTCTTCCCGCACACCCGCGTGGACGCGGTGGAGCTCGACGGCAAGCTCACCGAGATCGGCAAGCGCTACTTCCACCTCTCAGGGCCCAACCTGCATCTCTACACCGCCGACGCCCGGCCGTGGCTGCAGGCGAGCAACGCCCGCTACGGCGCGATCTTCCTCGACGCCTACCGCCAGCCCTATATCCCGTTCTACCTCGTCACCCAGCAGTTCTTCCAATCGGCGCGGGCCCACCTGCGACCGGGCGGCACCTTCATCGTCAACGTCGGGCACCTGCCGGGCTCCGAGTCGCTGGAGCGGGTGGTCAGCGCCACGCTGCGCGCTGTGTTCCCGTACGTCGTCCGCGACCGCTTCAGCTCGGAGAACTCACTGCTCGTGGCCTCGACGGCGCCCCTGTCGCCCGATGCGATGCTGAACGCCCACGCCCAGGTGCCGCTGGCGCTCCAGGGCCTGCTGGCGTCGACCTCGGGCCGGCTGGGGCCGACGCTCGCCGGCGGCTCGGTCTACACCGACGACAAGGCCCCCGTCGAGTGGCTGACCGACCTCTCGATCCTGCGCTACGCCGCCGGCACGCGCTGAGCCGGCGCGCCCGCGCCAGCGCCCGCCCCGGAGCCAGCGCCCGCCCCGGAGCCAGCGCCCACCTCGGACCCTGCGCCCGCATCGGCCGCGGAGGCAGCGGGCAGCGGCGCCCGGTCCTGGCGCACCCGGACCCCACCCTTGGGCGCGATGGTGATGGCCCGGAACTGGCCCTTGGCCGGCTCTGGGTCGACGGCGGTGAGCGCGGCACGCTCGAGCACCCGCGCCAGCACGACGCGCATCTCGGTCAGGGCGAAGCTCGCGCCCAGGCAGCGGCGCGTGCCCCCGCCGAACGGCACCCAGGTGTAGGTGTCGGGCGCGGCCTCTGAGAGGAAGCGCTCCGGCGAGAAGGACCGCGGGTTGGGATACAGGTCGCCGCGCCGGTGGATGCCGCGGATCGAGGGGTTGATCTCCACCCCGACCGGTACCTCGTAGCCGCCGATGGCAAACGGGCGCTCGCGCACCACGCGCCCCACGCCGGGGATGACCGGCCGGAGGCGCAGCGACTCCTTGACCACCGCCTCGAGGTAGCGGTCGTCTCCCTCGCGGGCCTGCGCGCGCACGCGCGCGTCATGCAGGACGAGATCGAAGGTCCAGGCCAGTCCGGTGGCGGTCGTCTCGTGGCCGGCGAGCAGCAGCGTCAGCAGCTCGTCGCGGACCTCGCGGTCGGTGAGGGCAACCCCGTCCTCGTCGCGAGCCAGCAGCAGACCGGAGAAGACGTCGTCGCGCTGATCGAGGTCGGGCGCGCTGCGGCGCCGGGCGATCTCGGCGTAGAGGATCTCGTCCACGGCCTGCTTGCGTGACGCGAACTCGGCCGCGGACCGGCGCTCGCCGCGCCCGCGCATCACGGCGTTGAGCAACAGCACCCCGCGGGCACGCGACAACGGCTCCACCATCGCGCGCAGCCTCCGGGCGAACTCGTCCTCGCCGGCGCCCGCGCGGTAGCCGAACACGGCGCGCAGGATGATCCGGAGGGTGAGCGCCTGCATGCTCTCGAGCAGGGTGAACGGCGCGCCGACCGGCCAGCGATCGATCTCGGTGTCGGCGCACTCGCGCATCGTCTCCACGTGGGCGAGCATCCGGCGGCCGTGAAACGGCGGCAGCAGCAGCCGGCGGTGGCGCAGGTGCTCAGATCCGTCGAGCAGGAGCACGGAGCGCTCGCCGAGGATCGGGCCGAGCAGCGCGTTGGCCTCGCCGGCATGCAGTTGCTCGCCCGAGCCCTGAAACAGCTCCTTGACCGCGCTGGGCTCGAACAGCATCACGAACCGCTCGTCAAACAGCGTCCCCATGGTCACGATGTCGCCGTAGCGCCGTCGGCACCAATCCAGGTAGCGAACGCCGCCGGCCATGAAACCCAGGGTCTGCAGCCAGCGCGGGAAGGAGGGGCCGGGCGGGAGCGGGGCGGACGCCGTCGTCATCGCCGTCGATGGTGGCATACCGGCTCCGCCGGCTCGACGGCTCAGTGTGACTCGGCGCCCTGCGAGGCCGCGGCCTTGATGCCGAGGTCCTGCAGCGTCAGGGGATGCGCGGGCGGCGCGTCGAGCACCTGCCGACGCGTCACGCCCAGAGCGCCGTCGACGCGGAGCAGTTCCCCGGAGCCCAACGGGGTCCAGGCGGGGTCGTCGTCCATGCGCTCGGTGGCGACCACCACCGCGCGCTGGTCGGCCAGGTCGCCCGAGTGCACGCGGATGCGGCCGTGCGGGCTGCGGTGGTGGAGGTGCCGGTCGCCGGACGGGCCCCCCGCGTCGCGCTCGAGCACGAGTAGATCGTGGCTGTCGGGATAGCGCAGCGCCCACAGCTCGTCGGCATCGATGAGGACGAGGTTGATGGCGAACACCGGCAGGTTGGCGGCCACCCAGCGGGCCGCGGCGGTGATGCCCTCGCCGACGTCGCCGGTCCGCCGGATCTCCCGGGTGACGAGGGCAAACAGCCGCTCGGAGTCGGTGTCGCCGGTGACGAGCTCCATCGCGTCGCCCAGCTCGGCCTCGAGTGCCGGGAGGTTCTCGACCACTCCGTTGTGGGCGAACAGGCGGCCGTCCTGCTCGAAGGGGTGGGTGTTGCGCTCCGACAGCCCGCCGGTGGAGGCGTAGCGCACGTGGGCCACGAAGGTGCGCGAGTCCACCTCCTTGGCCTCGCGGGCGAACTCCCGGTCCTTGAAGGCGGCGGCGGCCTGCTTGGAGACGACCGGTTGGCCGTCGCCGTCGTAATAGCCCAGGCCGGTTCCGTCGGGCTCGCGGTGGCTCTGCTCAGACAACGAGTCGGGCGCCTCGAGCAGCCAGAACGTGGCGTGCACCGGCTCCCGGCCTCCGCTCATGGCAAACAGGCGGCACATCTCTCAAAAGCGGACATTAGCCGCAATGTGTGTCTGTCAAAGTAATTTCAAGTTCGCCTGCGATCTTGGTCTCGTCCAAGAAAGGCGTACCGCTCATGAAATTCCTGCGCACCGCACCCACCACCCGGCTGCTCGCCCTCATCGGCGGCATCATCATCGCCATCGCCGCCGGCACGGCGATCGCCGTGGCCGCCACCAGCGGCGGCCCGGTCCCCAAACCCAAGCCGCTGGCCTCCTCGCTGCACGACGCTCTGGCGGCCAAGCCGGTCAAGGGCATCGCGGCCGACATCACCTTCACCAACAACCTCATCAGCTCCGACGACATCCCCGGCGAGACCGCGGACCCGCTGCTGCAGGGCACGCGTCACGGCCGGGTGTGGCTGTCTGATGACGGCCGGATGCGGATCGAGCTGCAGGGCGATAACGGCGACGCCAACCTCGTGGTCAACAAGAACTCGTTCTGGGTGTCGGATCCGATGCAGCAGACGGTGTACGAGGGAAGCCTGCCGTCGGACACGTCGAGCTCCAGTCGCTCCAAGGACACCGCTGACCAGATCCCCTCGGCGGCGGAGATCCAGAAGCGGCTGACCCGCCTGATGACCCACGTCGACGTCGGCGGCGCGCAGACCTCCAGCCCCGGTGACGTGGCCGGGCGCCCGGCCTACTCGGTGTCGGTCTCGCCCAAGCATTCCGGCGGGCTGCTGGGCCAGGCCCAGGTGGCGTGGGATGCGGTCACCGGCGTGCCGCTGCGCATCGCCATCTACGCGCGCGGCAACCCCACCCCGGTGCTGGCGCTGAGCGCGACCAACATCTCCTACGGGCAGATCTCGGACTCCGATCTGAACATCGCGCCGCCGGCCGGCGACAAGGTGGTCAAGGTCTCGGGCGCCGACCAGCACGCTGCCGCCGCCGCGGCCAAGAGCGCGCACGCCGCGCGGGCCAGGGCCAAGCACGCTCAGGTCACGGGCGTCGCCGCGGTTGCCCGCCACGTGCCCTTCACCCTCGGTGCGCCGCGCGCGCTGGCGGGCCTCCCGCGGGCGGACGTGAGCCTGCTGAGCTGGGGCGGCAAGCCGGCCGCGATGGTCACCTACGGCAAGGGCCTGGGCGGGATCGCGGTGATCGAGCAGAGCAGCACGGAGCAGTCGGCCCGGAGCGGCTCATCGTCTGAGACCGGCGGCCTGAACCTGCCGACGGTGTCGATCAACGGCGCCACCGGCCAGGAGCTGGCCACCCCGCTGGGCACGGTGGTGCGCTTCACGCACGGTGGCGTGGCCTACACGGTGCTGGGCTCGGTCGCCCCCTACGCGGCCGAGACGGCGGCGCGGGCGCTGACCCAAGCCACTCCGTGACCGCCGACGCGTCCCCATCCACCCCGCCGCCGATCGAAGTCCGCGGACTGGTCAAGCGCTACGGCGAGCTGACCGCGGTCGGCGGGGTGGACCTCACCGTGCGCAGCGGGGACGTGTACGGCTACCTGGGTCCCAACGGCGCGGGCAAGACGACGTCGCTGCGGATGATGCTGGGGCTCATCCGCCCCACCGAGGGGTCCGTCCGGCTGTTCGGGCGCGACCCCATGGAGAGCGTCCGGGCGCTGCAGGGCGTGGCGGGGTTCGTCGAGGCGCCCACCTTCTATCCCTACCTCAACGCCCGCAAGAACCTCGAGATGCTCGCCGCCTACGACGGCAACGGCGCGCCGGAGCGCATCGACGAGGCGCTTGACACCGTCGAGCTGGCCGGCCGCCAGCGCGACCGGGTGGGTGGCTACTCGCACGGCATGCGCCAGCGGCTCGGCATCGCCGCCGCGCTGCTGCGCGATCCCAAGCTGCTGCTCCTCGACGAGCCCGCCACCGGCCTTGACCCGGCCGGCATGCGCGACATGCGCCTCCTGATCCGCCGGCTGGCCGATCAGGGCATGACCGTCCTGCTCTCCAGCCACCTGCTCACCGAGGTCGAGGACGTCTGCAACCGCGTGGCCATCGTCCGCCAGGGCCGCATCGTCTACGAGGGCGAGATTGCGGAGCTCAAGCGCGGCGCGGGCACGCGCTACTGGCTGCAGACCACCGACGACGAGCGGGCCGCGGCGGTGTGCCGGGCCCAGCCGGGGGTCGAGGACCTCGGCGAGGCCCATGGCCACATCACCTTCACCGCCGATGAGGCGGCCGCGGCGGCGCTGTCACAGGCGCTGGTGGAATCGGGCGCGCTGATCAAGGCGATGGCCCCCGAGACGGTGACACTGGAGGACCTCTTCTTCGAGCTGACCGAGGGCGAGGCCCCCACGCCGGCGCCCGCCGCCGGCACGCCGCCTCCCGCCCCTGCACGGGAGCGCGCCCGCTGATGCCCGGCGTCGGGACCGTCTATCGCTGGGAGTTGTTCAAGCTCCGCCACCAGAAGCGCACCTATATCGGGCTGGGTGCGGCCATCATCGTCCCCATCCTCTTCGTGCTGGCGATCCACCTGCGCCACCATCACGACCGGGGCGGCGGCTTTGCCTTCTCGGACTACCTGGACCGCAGCGGGCTCGCGGTACCGCTGGTCATCCTGCTCTTCGGCGCGGTGTGGATGTTCCCGCTCATCACCGCGCTGGTGGCCGGCGACATCTTCGCCTCCGAGGATCACAACGGGACCCTGAAGACCATCTTCACCCGTTCGCTGGAGCGCTGGCAGCTGTTTGCCGGCAAGGCGCTGGCGGCCAGCACCTACGCGGTGGTGGCGATCCTGCTCTGCGGGACGGTGGCCGTGGTCGCCGGCAGCCTCCAGTCGGGGTTCAACTCGTTGCAGAGCCTTTCGGGGACGATCGTCTCGGCGCCCAAGGCGCTGGAGCTCGTCTACGTGAGCCTGCTCGTGTATCTCATCCCGATCGCCGCGATCGTCTGCATCGGGCTGCTGCTGTCCTCGGTGACCCGCAACAGTGCCGCCGCTGTGGTGGGCACGCTGATGGTGTCGCTGCTCATCCAGCTGATCGGCATCCTGCCGGGGCTGGGTGCCCTGCAGCCGTACCTGCTCTCCACCCAGTTCAACGCCTGGCAGGGCCTGCTGCGCACGCCCACCGACTGGGAGCCGATCGTCCGCGCGGCGTGGGTCTGCGCCCTGTACGGGATCCCGACCATCGGCGCGGCGTTTCTCATCTTCATCCGTCGCGATGTCGCCGGCGGCTGACACACCGGTGGCTGACGCGACGGCGGATGCCGAGCGCGTCCTGGTCGTCGACGATGACCCACCCCTGCAGCGGATGCTCACCCGCACCCTGTCGGCTGAGGGCTTCGCCGTCACGGTGGCGGGCGACGGGGGCGCGGCGCTGGCCGCCGCCGAGCGGGTGGCCCCCGACGTGATCGTGCTCGACGTGGCCATGCCGACGCTCGACGGCCTGGCGGTGTGCCGGCGCCTGCGCGACAAGGGGCTGCCCACGCCGATCCTCATGCTCACCGCGCGCGACGCGGTGTCTGACCGGGTCGCCGGTCTGCAGGCGGGCGCCGACGACTACCTGGTCAAGCCCTTCGCCGTCGAGGAGCTGGTGGCACGGCTGCGGGCGCTCACCCGCCGCGGGCAGGCCGCCGGGGCGCTGGCCTACGCCGACCTCAGCCTCGACGTGGCCGCGCGCACGGCCACGCGCGGCGGGCGCGCCCTGGAGCTCACCGGTCGCGAGACGGCGCTGCTGGAGCTGCTGCTGCGGCGGCCGGGACGCATCGTCACCCGTCAGCACGCCCTGGAGGAGATCTGGGACGACGCCGCCGAGGCCAATGTCGTGGACCGCTACGTGACCCGGCTGCGTCGCAAGCTGGGGGACCCACCGCTCATCCGGACCTTGCGAGGGACGGGGTTCGTGCTCCGCGCCTGATCGCGCTCGAGGCCGCGCGGCTACGCGGTGCCGAGCAGGCTGAGGACGCCCTCCTCGGGCATCGGCTGGCTGAACAGGAACCCCTGGGCGCCGTCGCATCCCAGCCGGCGCAGCTGGGCCAGCTGGGCGTCGGTCTCCACGCCTTCGGCCACCACCTTGAGCCCGAGCGCGTGGCCCACCTCGACCGCGTCACTCACCGGGTCGACATCGCCGTCGGCGCGACCCAGCCGCGAGACAAGGGTGGTGTCGATCTTGAGGATGTGCACAGGCAGCTCCGAGAGCATGATCGAGGACGAGGTGCCGGTCCCGAAGTCGTCGATGGCCAGCGTGATGCCGAGCTCGTTGAGCGCCGCCAGCTGGCGCATGGCCAGCTCGGGCGCCGCCTCCAACGCGCCCTCGGCCACCTCCAGGCACAGCACGGCGGGGTCATGGCCGCCGTCGCGCATGGCGGCGGCGAGATGCTCCACGAGGTTCGAGTCGCCGAGCTGGCGCGCCGACAGGTTGACCGAGATCGTCACTCCCGGGCGCGACACCCGCCAGCGCTCCACCTGGTCAAGCGCCTCGGCGAGGACCCACTCGCCGATCTCGACGATGAGACCGGTCTCCTCGGCGATCGACATGAACTCCACCGGCTCCATGAGGCCGAGCTCGGGGTGCTCCCAGCGCACGAGGGCTTCGAAGCCCTCCAGGCCGGTCTCGTCGTTGAACGAGACGCGCGGCTGGTAGTGCACGCGCAGCTGCGCCCGGTCCACCGCCTGGCGCAGCTCGCGCTCCAGGTGGGTGCGCGGCCCCGGCAGGTGGGCCATGACGTCCTCGAAGACCTCAAAGCGCGCCCCGCCGGACTCCTTGGCGCGGTACATGGCGGTATCGGCCTGGCGGATGACGTCGTCGATCTCCTCCTCGGGATCGGTGACGATGTACACGCCGATGCTGATGGAGACGGTGCGCTGCTGACCGCCCAGCGTGAGCGGCACGCTGGCCGACTGGCTGATGCGCTGCGCCACCAGCGCGGCCTCCTGGTCGCTCTCCAGCCCCTCGAAGAGGAAGGTGAACTCGTCGCCCCCGAAGCGGGCCACGGTGTCCATCGGGCGCAGCATCCCGCGGAAGCGCTCGGCGAGCACGTTGAGCAGCCGGTCCCCGGCCCCGTGCCCGAGCGTGTCGTTGATCTCCTTGAAGCCGTCGACGTCGAGGAAGAGGACCGCCACCGGCCCGCCGGTGCGGCGGCTGCGGTCCAGCGCTCCCCGCAGCCGGTCGAGGAACAGGGCCCGGTTGGGCAACGCGGTGAGCGGGTCGTGCAGGGCCTGCAGCGCCAGCGCCGCCTCGCTGCGCTTGCGCTCCACCGCGTAGCTGATCGCGCGCGCCAGCCGGCCCGGGCTCAGCTCCGAGCGCACCAGGTAATCCTGGGCGCCGGCCCGGACCGCGGCAAAGCCCGCGTCCTCATCGTCCTCGTCGGCCACCACCACGATCGGCGTCGCCGGCGACGCGTCGCTCAGCTGGCTCAGCGCGTCAAGCGTCGCCTCCTCGCGCACGTCGAGCAGGACGCACGTCGCGCCGTGATCGGCCAACTCCTGTACCGCATCGGCCACATGCCGGGTGTGGCTCACGACCAAACCGCGGCTCCACACCGACCGCAGCATTTCTCCCAGCTCGAGCGCCGCGCGCGCGTCATCCTCCACGAGCAAGACCCGCGCGGGCTTGCCGGGCCCGTACAGCTCCATCACCACCTTGCAAACCTCCGTGTTGCGTGTCGGAACCTTAGCCGCAAATGAGAGGTTTGACCATAAAAACAAAAAAATGAAGTCTTGGCCGTGAGGTTCGCCCGACGCCCGTTTCGTTCGCTCCGCGCACGAATCGCGGTCGCGGCCGGGGCGGCCATCCTGGCCGCCGTGGCGCTGCTCGTCGCCATCACGGTGCTGTTGGTCAACCACGAGCTGCGCAGCTCGCTGGACTCGGCGCTGCGCGAGCGCGCTCAGGAGGTGGCCGAGCTCGCCATCTCCACGCCCGCCGTGCTCACCGATCCGGGCGCCCTGGAGAGCCCGGTGTCCGGCCGGCAGATCTCAGTCCAGGTGGTCGATCGCCACGGGCGGATCGTGGCTCGGTCACTGAACCTGGGGGCGCAGGTGCTCCCTGAGGACGCGCTGGAGCAGGCCGCCCGGGTGCACGGGCGCACCGGCGCCGAGGACGTCGAGCTCAACGGCCGGCCGCTGCGCATCTACGCGGCGCCGATCGCCGACGCGGGCGGCCCCGCCGCCGGCGGGGCGGTGCAGGTCGCCTCCGACACCTCCGACATCGCCCACATCACCTCGCGCCTCGGGGTGCTGGTCGGGCTCACCGGTGCCGCGGTGGCCGTGCTGGCGGCGCTGGCCGCGGCGGCGCTCACCCGCCGGGGCCTGCGTCCGCTGCGCACCCTGGCCGCAGCCGCCGGGGAGATCGAGGCCACCGCCGACCCGGCGCGGCGGCTGCCCGAGGCCGCCACGCTGGACGAGATCGGCCGGCTCACCGGCGTGCTCAACCGCATGCTGGCCTCGCTGGAGGAGGCGCGGGCCAGCGAGCGGCGGCTGCTCGCCGACGCGTCGCACGAGCTGCGCACGCCGGTGACCGCACTGCTGGGCAACGTCGAGTACGCGGCGCGCCACGGGGCCGACGCGGAGGTGCTGGCCGACCTGCGCCACGACGCGCGGCGGATGGCCCGGCTGGTGGACTCGCTGCTGGCGCTCGAGCGCGCGGGGGAGGGCGTGCCCGAGCTCGCGCCTCTGCGCCTCGACGAGCTCGTCCGCGTGGCCGTCGACGAGCGCGACCCGGGACGGGTGCATGTGGGCTCGCTGGATCGCGTGACCGTGGCCGGCGACGCCGACGCGCTGCGCCGCGCGGTGGGCAACCTCATCGAGAACGGGCTGGTGCACGGCCCGCCGCGCGGGCACGTCACGGTGTCGCTCGATGTGGTGGGCGAGCGGGCGCTGCTGCGGGTGACCGATCAAGGGGAGGGCCCTGACCCGGAGCTGCACGGCCAGCTGTTTGAGCGGTTCTGGCGCGGCCCGGGGGCCTCGGACCGGCCCGGGTCGGGGCTGGGGCTCTCCATCGTGGCCGAGATCGCGCGTCACCACCACGGCCGGGTGCGGGTGGACGGGTCGACGTTCACCCTCCTGCTGCCGGTGGTTCGCGACGAATCGGCGGCCGACGGTAAATAAGTAAATTTATGAGTTTACTTTGAGTCGGGCGGGCGGGCCGAGCTCGGCCGGCGCCTCCCCGTCGGGGCGCGGGCGCAGGCTCATCTGCCACCACCCGACGCTGTGCCAGCGCCCGAACTTGAAGGCGATGTCGCGGTAGACGCCGACCGGGCGCAGGCCCATCGACTCGTGCAACCCGACGCTGCCGTCGTTGGGCAGGGTCACCCCGGCGCAGATCTCGTAGACGCCCTGGCGACGCAGCAGCTCGAACAGGGCCTCGTAGAGGGTGCGCCCGATGCCGCGGCGGTGGTGAGCGGGGGAGATGTAGACGGTCACGTCGGCCGACCACCGGTAGGCGGCGCGATCGTGGTGGCGCGAGCCGTAGGCGTAGCCGACCACCTCGCCATCGATCTCGGCCACCAGCCACGGGTGGGTACGGGAGTAGATCCGGATGCGCTCGGCCATCTCGTGGGGCTCCGGCGCCCGCTCCTCCAGCGAGGCCAGGCCGGTGGTGACGTTGGGCGCGTAGATGGCGGCGCAGGCGGCGGCGTCGCGGTCAGGATCGGCGTGGCGGATGTTCATGCGTCAGCAGTGTGCGCCAAGCGCGGTGCGGATGCGGTTCACGGCAGCGGTCGAGGCGGGCGCGCCCTGACCGCCCAGAGTGGCCGGCACGGCCAGGCGGATGGCCGAGGTGGCGAAGCTCACCGGGGCGGCCTGGAGGCGGCGTAGGGAAATCGGCTGCTCCTGAGGGCGAAGGCCCATCGCCGGCGCCAGCTCCAGCAGGAGGGCCCGCGTGACCCCGGGGAGGATCCGCTCGTCGGCCGGCGGCGTGACCAGCGCGTCGCCCTCGAGGATCCACACGTTGCCCCAGGCCGCCTCCAGCACCGTGCCGTCCGCGTCGACGAGGAGCGGCACCTGTTCGAACCCCGATATCGTGCCACGATATCGTGATGCGACAGTGGCGAGGAGGCGGCGGTCGCGCCACTTGTGCGGGCCCAGGCCGCCGGGGACGACGACCGGGTCGAGGGTGACCGGCCGGGGTGGCCCGGCGGCGACGGGGGCGACGGTCAGGGTGGCGTCCTCTCCGGGGACGACATCAACCCGCAGACGGTGCCGGCCGGTCAGATCCGCCGCGGCGGCACGCACGCGAGCGGCGAGATCCCGGGGCGGCCGGTGGCCGAACAGCGCCGCGGTCGAACCGGCGAGGCGATTGAGGTGTCGCGCCGGCGCCATCACGCGCCCGTCGTTGACGAACATCGTCTCGAACACGCCCTGAGCCGGGTCAGGCCGCACGGGTGACCGGTGCGGCCCGCTCCACGCCGGCGCTCGTGCCCACGGCGGCGGCGATCGGCCGGGCCTTGGTCAGCGCCTCCTCGAGCTCGGTGCGTGGGTCGGAGTCGGCGACGATCCCGCCCCCGGCGCCGAGCCACACCTGGCCGCGGGCCAGCTCCAGCGTGCGGATGGCGACGTTGAGCTCGAGGCCGGCGACGGGGCTGGCGAAGCCGACCGCGCCGGTGTAGACCTCGCGCCCGGCCTGCTCGGATTCGGCGATGACCCGCAGGGACTGCACCTTGGGCGCTCCCGTGACCGAGCCGGGCGGGAAGGTGGCGCGCAGGACGTCGGCGTCGGAGACGTCGGGACGCAGGCGGCCGTGGACGTGGGAGACGAGATGCCAGAGCCCAGGATGGGGCTCGGCGGTGGGCCGCCGGGGCGCGACCACGCTCCCGTACTCGCACACGCGCCCGAGGTCGTTGCGCATGAGGTCGACGATCATCACGTGCTCCGCCGCGTCCTTGACCGAGCCGCGCAACGCGCCGAGCGCGGCAGCGGCAATGGCCGGGTCGGCGTCGCGCGCGATCGTCCCCTTGATCGGGCCGGTGACGATGTGGCGGCCGCGACGGCGCAGGAACAGCTCGGGCGACAGCGAGGCGATGCCGCCCCGGGGAGTGGCGAAGGCCGCCGCGTACGGCGGGTCCAGACGCGTCAGCGCCGCGGCGAACAGGTCCGTGGCCCGGGCGTCGGTCTCGCCGCGCAGGCGCAGGCACAGGTTGGCCTGAAAGATCTCGCCGGCCGCGATCCGCCGGCGGCACTGGGCCACGGCGTCGAGGTGATGGGCGGCGTCACCGCCGCTGATGTGCAGCGGCGAGACGTGCACCGGCCCGGGCGCCGGGGCGGGCCGGCGCAGGAGCCCGCCCAGCTCACGGCAGCGGCGCTCGAGTGCGTCGCGGCGGGCCGCGGTGACCAGCGCCTCGAACCACCAGCGACCATCGGGGGTCTGGCGCAGGACGTTGTCGTAGTAGGCGAGGTGAAACTCGGGGAGAGCGACAGGGCGGAGCGGGTGCAGCGGGATGCGCTCCACGCGCGCCGCCAGCCGGTAGCCCAGCCAGCCGAACCAGCCGCCGCCGACGAAGCCGGGTGGGGCTGGGGCGCCCGGGTGGCCGGCGCCGGGCGCCGCTCCCGGGTCGACTGGCGACCCTGCGTCGAGCGTCGGCAGCGCGTCGAGCACCGTGAACGGGTCCTCGGTGTCGGCGGCCACGCGCAGCGGATCGGCGCCGACGATGGCGCCGCCCCCGGCCCACTTGCCCGAGAGGGCAAAGGGCAGCGGCTCGCGCTCGGCGAGCAGCCGGAGCACCTGCGCGGGCGACAGTGAGCACTCCAGTGCGACGCGCGTGAGCGCCGCCGAGGGCGCTGAGGGAGGCGACGCTAAGGTGGGCTTGACCGGCACGCTGCTCATACTGTACGAATTGGTCTAATGACTGCAACGTTGATTGACGGCAAGGCCATCGCGCAACAGGTTCGCACGGAGTTGCGCGGAGAGATCGAAGAGTGGGTCGCGGGCGGCGGCCGTCGCCCAGGCTTGGCGACGGTGCTCGTGGGCGACGACGCCGCGTCGGCGGTGTACGTCGGCGGCAAGCAGAAGGCTTCGGCCGAGGTCGGGATCGAGGGCTTCGCCCACCAGCTGCCCGCCGACACGCCCGAGGACGACGTGATCGCGCTCCTGCACGAGCTGAACGCCGATGACCGCGTGTCGGGCATCCTGCTGCAGCTGCCGACGCCGGCCCACATCGACGGCTCGCACCTCACCACCCTCATCGACGCCGGCAAGGACGTCGATGGCCTCACCCCGGTGTCGGCCGGCCTGCTGGCCAAGGGCCTGCCCGGACTCCGGCCGTGCACCCCCTCGGGCTGCATCGAGCTGCTCAAGCGCCACGACGTAACGCTGGAGGGGGCGGAGGCGGTGGTCGTCGGGCGCTCAGACCTGGTGGGCAAGCCGGTGGCCGCCCTGCTGCTGGCCGAGAACGCCACGGTGACGATGTGTCACTCGCGCACGCGTGACCTCGAGGGGGTGTGCCGTCGGGCTGACATCGTGGTCGCCGCTGTGGGGCGCCCCGAGATGGTCAAGGGCTCGTGGATCAAGCCGGGCGCGACGGTGATCGACGTCGGCATCAACCGCACGGAGTCCGGGCTGGTCGGCGACGTCGAGTTCGCTTCCGCGGTCGAGGTGGCGGGGTTGATCACCCCGGTGCCCGGCGGCGTGGGCCCGATGACGATCGCGATGCTGCTCCGCAACACGCTGCAGGCCGCTCAGGCGGCCGACGCCGCGGCATCGGTGGCCTGAGCGGGTCCGCGAAACGGCTGGGGCGCGGCCGTCAGGCCGCGAGGCCGCGAGCCCGGCGCTCGTGGTCGAGCTGGTGGAGGCAGTAGGCGGCGTACAGATGGGCCGCCGCGGCCACCAGCAACAGCGGCGTCCACCAGCCGGCGCGGCCATAGCCGTAGAGGATCGCTGTGAGCAGGACCAGCCAGGCGGCGATGGCCACGCGCGCTCGGGCCCAGCCGCGGGCGTGGCGCTTCTCGAAGCCCGGCATGCGCTTCAACAGCCAGGTGGTGTTCATGGTCCCTCCGTGGTGAGGGCCTGTCGGCGGGAGACCGTTACCATCGAAATGATATCACTTTGATGGTGAGGCCGTGAGCCCGGGCGCCGGCGGCGACCTGGAAAACGCGGGAAACGTGCGCTGGGCCCGTGGGTTTCCCGCAAAACCCATGTCCCTGATGGTTTTCGCGGGAAACCCGGCCGCGAATTCCGGGTTTCACGCGATATCCAGGTCGCGGGCTGTTGCGCGACGGCCGCACGACCGCGCGGCGGCCGCACGACCGCGCGGCGGGGGTACCACCGAACGGCGGGGGTACGACCGCGGGGCGGCCGCACGACCGCGCGGCGGGGGCACGACCGCGCGCCCGGAGCTCCTCGACAGCCGCCGTTCTACGCGCTCGCGGCGAACGCAGGCTCCTGAGCCAACACCTCGTCGAACGCGTCCAGAACCCGCGAAGCCGTCGCCCGGGAGGCGTTGACCCCCATGAGCCCGATGCGCCACATCGCCGGCGCCCCGGCCAGCCCGCCGCCGATCTCGATCCCGTGCTCGCGCAGCATCCGGCCGGCCACGGCCTTGCCGTCGATGCCCTCGGGCACACGCACCGCCGTCAGCTGGGGGAGTTGGTAGTCGGGTTCGGCCAGGAGCTCGAGCCCGCGGGAGCGGACCTCGTCCTGGAGGAAGCGCCCGGCGTCCTCGTGGCGCGCCCAGCGGGCATCGAGGCCCTCGAGGGCCACCTCACGCAGCGCCTCGTGCAGCGCGTAGACCCCGAGCACCGGGGTGGTGTGGTGGTAGGCCAGGGGCCGCTGGACCCAGTACTTCTGAAGCAGCGTCAGGTCGATGGCGTAGGGGAGCGGGTGGGTGCGCGCGGCGATCCGGCCGAGGGCGCGGTCTGACACCGCCACCGGCGACATCCCGGGTGGCGCGCCGACGCACTTCTGCGAGCACGAGTAGGCGAAGTCCAGGCCCCAGTCGTCAAAGCGCAGCTCGATGCCGCCCAGGGAGGTGACGCAGTCGGCCATCAGCAGCACGTCGTGGCCGCGCAACGCGGCACCGAGCTCGGCCAGCGGATGCCGCACGCCCGTCGAGGTCTCGGCGTGCACGACGCACATCAGGCGGGCGTCGCGGTGCTGCTCGAGCGCCTCCAGCAGCGCGTCGTTGGACACGTGCTCGCCCCAGTCGGCCTCGACCTTGACCACATTGGCCCCGAGGCGGCCGGCGATCTCGACGATGCGGCGGCCGAAGAAGCCGTTGACGCCGATGATGGCGGTGTCCCCGGGCTCGAGCAGGTGGGCGAGGCCGCACTCCATGCCCGAGGTGCCGGTGGACTGCAGCGGCAGCACCAGCCCGCCGCCGGCCTGGTAGGCGATGCGCTGCAGCGCGACGACCTCCAGGAGGATGTCGGCGAAGTCGGGGTCCATGTGACCCAGCAGCGGCTTCTGCATGGCGGCGAGCGCGGCGGGGGAGACGTTGCACGGTCCGGGGCCGCAGAGCAGGCGCTCGGGCGGGTGGGCAGGCGGGGGGATCTCGGTCATTCCGCGAGCTTAGTTGTGGCACGGCCGGGCAACCATCGACTGCGTTCTATGTATTGAACAAATTCATCCAAATATGTTGCGCGGCGGCGATCGCGGCCCCTACTCTGCCGCGCCATGACGCCCACCTGCACTCGCCTTCACCGCTCTGAGCTCGCCGTCCCGGGCTCCAACGTCCGCATGCTCGAGAAGGCGCCGCAGCTCGGCGCCGACATCGTGATGCTCGACCTCGAGGACGCTGTCGCCCCCGACGACAAGGCCCAGGCCCGCACCAACATCATCGACGCACTCACCGAGCTGGACTGGTCACACTGCTCGGTGTCGCTGCGGATCAACGGCCTCGACACCCACTACTGCTACCGCGACATCGTCGACGTGGTGGAGAAGGCCGGCCGGCATCTGGACTCGATCATGATCCCCAAGGCCTCCGGAGCGGGCGATGTGCATCTGGTGGCCACGCTGCTGGCCCAGATCGAGGAGGCGATGGGGCTGCAGCGCCGGATCGCCCTCTGTGTGCTGATCGAGACCGCCATGGGGATGGTGAAGATCGAGGAGATCGCCGCCGCCTGCCCGGAGCGGATGGAGGCGATGGTGTTCGGCGTGGCGGACTACGCGGCGTCGCTGCAGAGCCACACCACCTCGATCGGCGGCACCAACCCCGACTACGCGATGCTGGCCGACCGCGAGGATCTCCTCTTCCTCGGACAGGAGCGCGAGCGCCACCTCGGCGATCAGTGGCACTACGCCCTGTCGCGGATCGCGGTCGTGTGCCGCGCCTACGGGCTGCGCCCGATCGATGGGCCATTCGGCGACTTCACCGACCCCGAGGGCTACATCGCCTCCGCTCGGCGGGCCGCGGTGCTCGGCTACGAGGGCAAGTGGGCCATCCACCCCAGCCAGGTCGCGCTGGCCAACGACGTGTTCACGCCCAGCGCCGACATCGCGCACCGGACCCGGCGGATCATCGCCGCCATGGAGCAGGCCGCCGCCGAGGGCAAGGGCGCGGTGTCGCTCGACGGGCGCCTCATCGACGCCGCGTCGATCCGGATGTCGCAGAATCTGTTGGCCAAGCTCGAGCAGATCGAGGCGCGCGGGGAGCAGCGCCCGCAGTTGCGCCGCGCCGGCTAACCGCGCGCGGTGGCCAGCTCGGCGGCGATTTGCGCCCCGAGCAGGGCAGCGTCACCGGCGACGGTGACCAGCCGGAAGCCGTCGGCGGCGCGGGCCCGCGCCTCCTCGCCGCCGCCCAGGCAG
Organism: Solirubrobacteraceae bacterium; assembly: GCA_035503355.1. Taxonomy (GTDB): domain Bacteria; phylum Actinomycetota; class Thermoleophilia; order Solirubrobacterales; family Solirubrobacteraceae; genus Palsa-465. Next base: position 2,000 of record DATJTQ010000132.1, on the reverse strand, counting down.
TGCATGCCGGCGATGATGCCCGCGCCGGCGCAGGCCTCGCGCACCCGCGTGATCGCCTTCTCGAGCACCTCGCCGCCGTGGCCGGGCTCGCGACCCAGGCCGAGCGACAGGTCCGAGGGGCCGATGTAGATCCCGTCGACGCCCGAGGAGGCGATGTCCTCGACGTTCTCCAGGCCCTCGCGGGTCTCGACCATGACGAAGCAGAGGACCCCGGAGGCCAGCCGCTCCGGGTCAGCCGAGCCCACCGTGAGCGCGGCGCGCAGCGGCCCGTAGGAGCGCACGCCGTCGGGCGGGTACCGGCAGCCGCTGAGCGCGCGCCGGGCATCGTCGCCGGTGCCGACGAGGGGCACGACGACCCCGGCCGCGCCGAGGTCAAGCGCCCGGTTGATCATCCACGGCTCGTTGTAGAGCACGCGGACCAGCGGGACGGCGCCCCGCGCCTCGATGGCCGAGAACATGGCCATCATCCGCTGCTCGTCGGCGCCTCCGTGCTGCAGGTCGACGCACACGTAGTCCATGCCGGCCGCGGCGGCCAGCTCGGCGGTGAGCGGGGTCGGAATCGACGCCCACAGCCCGAAGGCGGGGCGATCCTCCTTCCAGCACTGGTCAAGGCGGTCGCGGCCGGGCATCCTGGGCACCCTACACGGCGACGGCGCGCGCATCGTCGACGAAGGCCTCGGCCAGCGGCGAGGCCTCGCCGGCGCGGGTGAGCGCCACCAGCTCGGTGTCGGGCGCGCCGGTGAGCGGCCGGTAGGTGACGCCGTCCAACGCCAGGTGGGCCACCGACGCGGGCACCGGGGAGACACCGATCCCGGCGGCCACCAGCCCGATGATGGTGGTCATCTCCGGCGCGTACTGGACGACGCGGGGGGTGGTGCCGGTGGCCGCGAGGCGGCCGATGAGCTGGTCGTGGTACCCCGGCGCCTGGGGGCGGGGGAAGAGCACGAGCGGCTCGGCGGCCAGGCGGCGAACCGGGATGCGCCGCAGGGCGGTGAGCTCATGGTCCTCGGGGAGGGCGGCGATGGTGTGCTCGCGCATGACGTCGTGGAGGTGGAGATCGACGTCTGACTGGATCGGCGGGCGCACCAGCGCCACGTCCACGACGCCCGTGCTCAGCGCCCGCAGCTGCTCGACGGTGGAGCGCTCGCGCAGCTCCACCTCGACGCCGGGGCGGCTGCGGCGGAACCGCTGGACGGCGGCGGGCACGATGGAGAGCAGCGCCGAGCCCACGAAGGAGACGCGCAGCACCCCGGTCTGGCCATCGCCGATGGCGCGCGCGGTGGAGACGGCGGCGTCGAGCTCGGCCAGCGTGGCGCGAGCATCGCGCAGGAAGGCCTCGCCGGCGGAGGTGAGCTCGACGCGGCGGCGGCTGCGCTCGAGCAGCCGGACGCCCAGCTCAGCCTCGAGCGCCGCGATCTGCTGGCTGAGCGGCGGCTGGGAGATGTGCAGGCGGGCGGCCGCACGCCGGAAGTGCAGCTCCTCGGCGACGGCGACGAAATAACGCAGCTGGCGCAGTTCCACAATGACCACCCTCCATGCGATGGCGGAAACTCAGAGATCTCTGATACGAGAACCAAATCAATAAATCGTAATTCGATATTGGACAGGATCAAGCGCCAGGCTTAGCGTCCTCGCCCATGTCGTTTCTCTTGGAGTGCCCCAACTGCGGGGTGCGCGAGGTGACCGATTTCGGCTTCGGCGGTGAGATCTCGCCGCGGCCCAAGTCGCGCCCGAGCTTCCGCGAGCTCAACACCTACAACTACTTCCGCCGCAACGTGGCCGGCGTGCAGCGCGAATGGTGGTTTCACCGCTCCGGCTGCCGGGCTTGGTTCATCGCCGAGCGCGACACCGTCACCAACGAGGTGAAGATGGTGCAGCTCCCATGAGCCGGCTGACGCCCCAGCCGGGCGAGCGCATCGACCGCACCAAGAAGATCTCCTTCACCTTCGACGGCAAGAAGGTCGAGGCCTACGAGGGCGACACCATCGCCTCGGCGCTGT
>DATJTQ010000131.1:0-20757 GCA_035503355.1 Solirubrobacteraceae bacterium | reverse complement strand
CGCGCGTACATCGCCTCGAACAGATCGGCGAAGCGCTCGTTGACCACAGCGCGCTTGACCTTCAGGGTCGGCGTCAACTCGCCGTCCTCCACGGTCAGGTCGCGCTCCAGGATCGCGAACTTCTTGATCTGCTCGACCTGGGCGTAGTGCGCGTTGGCGCGGTCCAGCTCGTCCTGGACCAGTGCCAGGACCTCGTCGGCCTCCGACAGAGCGACGAGATCCTCGGGGAGCCCGTTCTCCTTGGCCCAGGGCAGGATCTCCTCGGCGTCGAGGGTGATCAGCGCCACCGGGAACGGCCGGCGGTCGCCGTGCATGACCGCCTGGGAGATGAAGCGGCTCTGCTTGAGGTCGTTCTCGATGTTGGAGGGCGTGAGGTTCTTGCCCCCGGCGGTGATGATGATGTCCTTCTTGCGCCCGGTGATCGACAGATAGCCCTCGTCGTCGATCGAGCCGAGGTCGCCGGTGTGCAGCCAGCCGTCGACCAGGGTCTCCGCCGTCGCCTCGGGGTTCTGCCAGTACTCGCGGAAGATGTGGGCCCCGCGGACGAGGATCTCGCCGTCGTCCTGCGCGATGCGGATCTCGACGCCGGGCAGGGGGCGCCCGACGGTGCCGAACTTGACGTGGTCAAGCGTGCATACGGTGCCGACGCCCGTGCTCTCGGTCATGCCCCAGCCCTCCAGCACCGGGACCCCGCACGCGTAGAAGAACTCCAGGATCTCGGAGGCGATCGGCGCGGCGCCGGTGACGGCCCGGCGGATGTTGCCGCCGAACAGGCCGCGCACGCGTGAGTACAGCGCCTCCTCGGCGCGGTCGAAGCCCTCCTGCATCTCAGCGGGAACCTCGTCACCGCGGTCGCGGCGGCGGCGGACCTCGACGCCGACCTTGACCGCCTGCTCAAAGCGGGCCTGGTCCTGCTCAGACCCGGTGGCCGCCATCTTCAGCGCGGCGGTGTAGAGCTTCTCGAAGATCCGCGGCACCGACGGCAGATAGGTCGGATGGGTCTCGATCACCTCGGGGAGGATCTGCTTGGTGTCTCCGCCGTAGTAGACGATCGCCGTGCCCTGATCGAACGACGCCAGCTGGGCCGTCAGCGCGAAGGCGTGAGCCAGAGGGAGAAACAGGTAGGTGGTCTCGCCGGGCTCGATGAACTCGAGCTCCTCCACCATCTCGCACACGGCCATCGCGTTGCCGTGGGTGAGCACCACGCCCTTGGGGGGACCGGTGGTGCCCGAGGTGTAGATGATCGTGTAGGCGTCCTCGGGGGCCACCTGGGACTGGCGCTCGGCGAGCTCACCGCGGTCACGGCCGCGGCCGCGCTCGCGCAGGGCGTCCAACGACAGGTCGCCACTCTCACCCTCGATGGCCACCACGGTGCCGAGCTCCGGCAGCTCGTCGCGCACCTGCTCGATCTTGGCCACCTGCGCCGCGTTCTCGCAGACGACGGCCTTGGCGCCGGAGTTGCCCAGCACCCACGCGCACTCGCGCGGCGAGTTGGTGGGGTAGACCGGCACCACGACCCCGCCGGCCACCGAGATGCCGTAGCTGGCCATCGTCCACTCCACCCGCGTGTCGGCCAGGACGCCGACGCGATCGCCGGGCTCGATCCCCAGGTCGGCCAGACCCAGCGCCACCTCCTCGATGGCGCCCACCACCTCGGCATAGGTGAGCTCGCGCCAGTCGTCGCCGTCGCGGTGGCGGGCCGCCAGATTGTCGCCGTACCGCTGTGCCGCGGAGCTGGGCAGGGCGGCGACGGTGGCGGCTATCGCACGGGTGCTGTCGGTCATGGGTTCTCCTCTTCGGCGCGGCGACGGGTCTGCACCGCTAACTCTCGCAAAATCCGGTCATCGTGGATCACTCGCCGTCGGTGCCGGAGCGCAGCCCGGCGGCCACCGAGCTCCACAGCGTGACGTGGGGGCGCGGTCGGGCTCGCGACGAGGCGGTGCCCGAGCGCCCGGTGGAGATCGCCTGCGTCGCCTCCGGGCTGGTGGCAAAACGCTGCAGGGCCAGCGCGGCCGGCAGCGCCCGGCCGAAGCCGAGCGTCGACGCATGCCACATCTCGAGCAGGGGCGTACCGCGCACGTCGATCCGAGTCAGGGCCCGGCGGCGCAGTTCCTCGATGACAGTGTGCGCCAGGGTGAGGACCACGCCGTCGCCGGCCGCGGCGGCGGCCACGGCCGCCGCGTGAGAGGTGTAGCCCACCACGTCGGCCGGCTCCAGGCCGGAGCGGGCGAAGAGGAGTCCGGCGCCGGTGGTCGGGTCCAGGTCGGGCGGGCCGAGCAGCCAGCGCTCGGCGGCGAGCTCCGCCGGCGGAATATCGGCGCGCCCCGCCAGCCGGTGCCCCGGCGCGGCCACCACGATGAGGCGGCAGCGCAGGAAGGGGACCGTGGCCACAGTGGCGGCCCGTTCGGGTGGGGGCGCGGGCCCGAGCGCGATGTCGGCGCGGCGGTGCTCGAGCAGCTCGGCCATCGAGGCCCCGGCCACGGTCTCGATGGCGACCTCGAGCCCGGGGTCGCGGGCGGTGAAGGCGTCGATGAGGGGCCCGACGTGCTCAGCCACGACGTTGGTCACGGCCACCTGCATGAGCCGTGCCTGCCCCGGCGAGTCCTGCACCGAGCGGCGAGCCTGCTCGGCCAGACCGAGGATCTCCGAGGCCAGGGCGGCCAGCCGCCGGCCCCCCGCGGTCAGCGCGATGCCGCGGCCGTCACGGACGAAGAGCTCATCGCCCAGCTCCCTGCGCAGGGCCGCCACCGCCACCGACACGGCCGGCTCGGTCACGCCAAGCTCCGCGGCCGCCGCCTTGACCGACCCCAGGCGCGCGACCAGGACAAAGGACTGCAGCTGGGCGAGAGTCATGACGGGTGGCCTAAGCGATCACTTAACTCGGGGTTGCGCGCGGGGCGATGCGACCGGCAAAATCCTAGACATGGAGATGAGGGTCTGATGCTGCTCAGCGCAGCGGCAGTGACTCGAACGCCGCCCGGGAAAGGACTCCGTGCAGGTCCCGGCACCGTTTGAATATGAGCGCGCCACCAGCGTGGGCCACGCGCTGGAGCTGCTGCGCCAGCTCGGCCCCGAAGCCCGGATCCTCGCCGGCGGCCATTCGCTGCTGCCGATGATGAAGCTGCGACTGGCCGCCCCCGGATACCTCGTCGACATCGACGGCCTGGCCGCCGAGCTGGGCTACATCCGCGCCACCGCGGGGGCGGCGCCCGAGATCCTCATCGGCGCCATGACCCGCCACCGCGAGCTGCTCGAATCACCGCTGCTGGCCGACCGTGCCGCGATCTTCACCGACGCGGAGCGCGTCATCGCCGATCCGATCGTCCGCAATCGGGGGACGATCGGCGGTGCCCTGTGCCAGGCCGACCCGTCCGAGGACCTGGGGGCGGTGTGCTCGGCGATCGGCGCTCAGGTCGTGGTTCGCGGGCTCGACGGAGACCGGGTGCTCGACATCGACGACTTTCATCGCGGGCCGTACCGGACCGCGGTCCAGGACGACGAGATGCTGGTGGAGATCCGCGTTCCCCTGCGGGCGAGATCCGGCAGCGCCTATGAGAAGGTCGACCGCCGCGTCGGCGACTGGGCCGTGGCGGCCGCCGGAGCCGCGCTGACCCTTGACGCCGACGGCCACATCGCTGAGGCCGGCGTGGCCCTGGCCGCTGTCGGGGCCGACATCGCCTGTGCCCAGGCCCGCGAGGAGCTCATCGGCCGCACGCCGAGCCAGGACGCGTTCGAACGCGCCGGCGCCGCGGCCGCGGCCGCCTGCTCGCCCGTCGCCGACCAGCGCGGCTCGGTCGAGTACAAGCGCCATGTCGCCGGGGTCCTGACCATCCGCGCGCTGGAGCGCGCCGCGGCTCGGGCGCAGGCGGAGCCGGCGGGGTGATGCAGGTGACCGTCGCGGTCAACGGCCAGGAGCACAGCCGCCAGGTGGAGCCGCGCATGCTGCTGGTGCATTTCCTGCGCGACGAGCTCGGGTTGACCGGGACCCATTGGGGGTGCGATACGTCCAATTGCGGAACGTGTGTCGTTCTCATGGACGGCGATCCGGTGAAGTCGTGCACCGTGCTGGCCGCCACCGCGGCCGGCCACCAGATCCGCACCGTCGAGGGGCTCGAGGTCGACGGCCGGCTCGATCCGGTGCAGGAGGGATTCCGCCACGAGCACGGGCTGCAATGCGGTTTCTGCACCCCCGGCATGATGCTCACCGCGCGGGCTCTGCTGGACCGCCGAGCCGGCGCGGGAACGCTTCAGGACTTGTCAGATGGGGAGATCCGCGAGGCGATCTCCGGTCAGATCTGCCGCTGCACGGGCTACACGACGATCGTGCGGTCGATTCGCTGGGCGGCGGAGCGAGAACGAGTGCGCAACACGGAGGAGGAGGTGTGAAGTGCCCATCGCTGTAGGAGCTTCAAGCGGCTGGACGATCGGGCTGATCCTGGGCGTGGTGGTGGTGATCGTCGCTGCGGCGATCGTGATCACCATCGTGGCTCTGGCCCTGCGGATCGCCAAGCAGGCGTCGGGCGCGGTGCAGGGCGTGGAGGTCGTGCGCGCCCAGACCGACGCGCTGAGCGGCATCGGTCAGATCAACGACTCGGGCGTGCGGATCCTGCACTCGGCGCGGGCGCTGCGCAAGGTGGCGGTGGGCAAATGACCCTCTACGCCCTCACCAACCACGGAGCGTGGGGGATCGCGCTCGTCATCGGGCTCGTGGCGGCACTCGCCGTGGCCGCCCTGCTCGCGGTGCTCATCCGCACCGTCCAGGACATCGACAGGTCGGCCACGGCGCTGCTGGAGGTGGCCGGCCAGGTCGCCGGCAACACCGCCAACATCCCGCAACTGCAGGCCACCGCGCCGGTGCTCGGCCAGATCATCGATGAGGCGATCATCCAGGACGGGTACATGAACGCCCTGACCGACGGCTACGGGGGGGTGCCGGCATGAGCTCCACCACCCTGACCGTGCTCAGCGTGATCCTGGCCGTCGTCATCGTGGTGGTGCTGGCCGGAGCGCTCCTGCTCATCCGGGCCAGCCTCGCCTCGACGTCCACGACCCTGGCCACCCTCGCCGACGCTCTGGAGGGCGTCGAGTCCGGACACCTCGCGCCGCTCAAGCCCGCAGTGGAAGCGATCAACGAGAAGTTCGCGATCATCACCAGTGCGCTGCCGGGCATCGCCGCCAAGGCCGCGATCGTCGCCGAGAGGAGGCCGTCATGACCCTCGAGTGGATCGGGGACGTCATTCTCCTGGTGGTCCTGCTCCCCGTGGTCGTCTACCTGCTGCGCGGGGTGCTGGGAGCGGCCACCTCGATCGTCCCCAGCGTCGGTCGCATCGCCGCCGCCGCGCACGCCGGGTCAGCTGACCTGGACGCGGTGCCGCTGCTGCTCACCACCCAGGACGAGGTGGTCAAGACGATCCAGTCCGCCGCCAACTACGGCGGCTCGCTGGACGTGATCCTCGACGACGCGGAAGGAGCGTGAGGCGGTGCCTGCTGCTGGCGTGGTGATGATCATCGCCGTCGTTCTCATCGTGGCGACCATCGTCGTCTACCTGCTCGCCACCATCGTGGCCCTGCGCAAGATCACCGCCGGCCTCGACGACGCGATCGGGGCCGTGGGGGAGATCATCGCCAAGAGCGAGCCCGTCGCCCCCGTGGTGGCGGACATCAACGCCAACCTCGATGCGGGCGTTGATCTGCTCGAGGGGCTGCTGGTCAAGAAGGCCGGGCTGATCGAGGCCGTCGGACTCATCGATGGGCTCTATCCCTCCGCGGCCGCGGCGGGCCTGCGTAACTTCCCCGAGTCAAAGACGGTCAAGGCTCCGCGGATTGCCGAGGTCTACACGCGCGGCACGCTGACGCTGGCGCGTCTCGGCCGCGAGGCGCCGATCGCCGCCGCCTCTCCCAACGGCCCTGCGCTGCGCAACGCGGCCTACGGGTCGAGCGCGGCACGGACCCTGTACCCCGACGGGCGGGAGCTGCACGCCGCCGCGCTGCCCCGTTCTCCGGTCATCGGGACCGACTCGCCGGTGCAGTACGACCCCTCCGAAGAGGTCGGCGGGCCCCGCCGGCAGATGCCCGCGACGTCGTCGCCGGAAAGGAGCTGACAGATGCAGACCCCCGCACGGTTCAGCTACGAGCGCGCCACCAGCGTGGAGGGCGCCGTCGCTTCGCTGGTCCAGCATGACGGCGAGGCCCGCATCATCGCGGGTGGGCACTCGCTGATCCCGATGATGAAGCTCCGGCTCGCCCAGCCCGAGCACCTCATCGACATCAACGACCTGGACGAGCTCGCCTACATCCGGCAGTTCGCCGACGAGATCCGGATCGGCGCGCTGACCCGGCACGTCGAGATGCTCGAATCCGACGTCCTGGCTCGGCTCTTCCCGGTCTTCGCCGACGCGGAGGAGGTGATCGCCGATCCGGTGGTCCGCAACCGCGGCACGATCGGCGGCTCGCTGTGTCAGGCTGACCCCGGCGAGGACCTCTCGGCGGTCTGCGCGGCGCTCAAGGCCGACGTCGTCATCCGTGGACGCGACGGCGAGCGCGTGGTCAACATGCGCGAGTTCCACGTCGGGCCCTACGTCACCGCCGTCGGCGAGGGCGAGCTGCTCACCGAGGTCAGAATCCCCATCCGCTCCGGGGCCGGCAGTGCGCACGAGAAGGTGGAGCGCCGGGCCGGCGACTTCGCCATCGCCGCGACCTCGGCGGCGGTATGGATCGACGGCGGGGTCATCTCCGACGCCGGGGTGGCCCTGAGTGCCGTCGGACCCACCACCGTCGACGTCACCCGCGCCGAGGAGCTGCTCAGCGGACAGACGCCGTCTGACGAGCTGTTCGCCCAGGCGGGCCAGATCGCCTCTGAGGACTGCTCGCCCTCTCCCGACGGCCGCGGCCCGGTCGACTACAAGCGACACCTCGCCGGCGTGCTGACCACGCGGGCCCTGCGCAGGGCCACCGCCCGCGCGTTGCAACAGGAGGCATGACACGGATGCAAGTGACGCTGAACATCAATGGTCAGGATGTCTCCCGGGACGTCGAGCCACGCACCCTGCTCGTGCACTTCATCAGGGACACGCCGGGACTGACGGGGACCCACTGGGGCTGTGACACCTCCAACTGTGGCGCCTGCGTGGTGCACATGGACGGCAAGCCGGTCAAGTCGTGCACAACCCTGGCGGTGATGTGCGAGGGACACGAGATCCATACGGTGGAGTCGCTGGAGGTTGACGGCAAGCTTGACCCGATTCAGATGGGCTTTCATGAGATGCACGCCCTGCACTGCGGCTTCTGCACCCCCGGGATGCTGATGACCACGCGGGCGCTGCTCAATGAGAATCCCGACCCGTCCGACCACGAGATCCGCACCGCCATCTCCGGCGGGATCTGCCGTTGCACGGGCTACAAGAACATCGTGGGCGCAGTTCGCTGGGCGGCCGAGCATGAGGCCGCAAACCGACAGGGCCAGGAGGTCTGACCATGGCCGTCACCGACGCACCGAACCTCCCGAGCCCCGACCAGGAGCGCCCGATCGGGTTCGGGCGCCTCAAGCGCAAGGAGGACGCGCGCTTCATCCGCGGCAAGGGCACCTATCTGGATGACATCCGCCTGCCCGGGATGCTCCACGGGGCGATCCTGCGCAGCCCCTACGCGCACGCCCGGATCAACTCGATCGATACCTCGGCCGCGTTGGAGTTGCCCGGCGTGGCGGCGGTGGTCACCGCCAAGGACCTGGAGACCCTCGGTCTGGCGTGGATGCCGACCATCTCCTATGACACCCAGGCGGTCCTGGCCGGCGACAAGGTGCGCTTCCAGGGACAGGAGGTGGCGTTCGTCATCGCCACCGACGAGTACATCGCGCGCGACGCGCTGCCGCTCATCGAGGTCGACTACGAGCCGTTGCCGGCGGTCGTCGACGCGCGCAAGGCCCTGGATCCCGACGCGCCGTTGATCCGCGACGACAAGGACGGCCAGACCGACAACCTGGCCTCGGCGTCCTGGGAGGCCGGCGACGAGGCGGCGACCGACCGGGTCTTCGCCGAGGCCGATGTCATCGCCACCCGCGACATCATCTACCCGCGCTGCCACCCGGCCCCGCTGGAGACGTGCGGGATGATCGCCGACTTCAACCCCGAGACCGGGCAGCTGAACCTCTACAACGGCAACCAGGCGCCCAACGTGCACCGCACGGTCTACGCCCATGTCGCCGGCCTCGCCGAGCACATGATCCGCGTCATCTGCAACGACATCGGTGGTGGGTTCGGCAACAAGGTGCCGGTGTACCCCGGCTACGTGTGCGCCATCGCCGGTTCCATCGTGGCCGGTGCTCCGGTGAAGTGGATCGAGGATCGCTCCGAGAACCTGATGTCCACCGGGTTCGCCCGCGACTACATCATGCGCTCGCAGATCTGCGCCAAAGACGGCAAGATCACCGGCCTGCGTGTCGACGTGATCGCCGACCACGGAGCGTTTGACTCGACAGCGCAGCCGACGAAGTTCCCGGCTGGGTTCTTCCACATCTGCTGCGGCTCCTACGACCTGCAGGCCAGCCACGTCAAGGTCAAGGCGGTCTACACCAACAAGGCGCCCGGGGGCGTGGCCTACCGCTGCTCGTTCCGCATCACCGAGGCGGTCTACCTCGTGGAGCGCATGGTCAACGCGCTGGCGCTGGAGATGGGCGTCGATCAGATCGACCTGCGCATGCGCAGCTTCATCGGGCCCGATCAGTTCCCGTATGAGACCACCACGGGGTGGACCTATGACTCGGGCAACTACGCCGAGACGATGAAGGTGGCGATGGACATCGCCGGCTACGACGACCTGCTGCGTGAGCAGTCCGAGAAGCGCGCGCGCGGCGAGCTGATGGGCATCGGCGTCTCGTTCTTCACCGAGGGCGTGGGCGCCGGGCCGCGCAAGCACATGGACATCCTCGGCATGTCGATGAACGACGGGGCCGACCTGCGCGTGCACCCGTCGGGCAAGGCGATGGTGTCGCTGAGTGCCCAGACCCAGGGCCAGGGCCACGAGACGACCTTCGCCCAGATCGTGGCCGAGGAGCTGGGCATCCCGCCCGAGGACATCCAGGTCCGTCACGGCGACACCGACAAGACGCCCTACGGCCTGGGCACCTACGGCTCGCGCTCCACGCCCGTCAGTGGGGCTGCGGTGGCGGTGGTGTCGCGCAAGGTGCGCGACAAGGCACGGCTGATCGCCGCTCACATGCTGGAGACCAGGCCCGAGGACCTGGCCTGGGAGAAGGGCCGCTGGTATGTCAAGGGCGACCCGGAGCAGGGCGCGATGATCGAGGACATCGCCGCCCGTGCCTACAGCGGCGAGTCGCTGCCCGAGGGGATGGAGGGGGGCCTCGATGCCCAGGTCATCTATGACCCGCCCAACCTCACCTACCCCTACGGCGCCTACATCGCGGTCGTCGACATCGATCCCGACACGGCGTACGTGACCGTGCGGCGGTTCATCGCCGTCGATGACTGCGGGGTGCGGATCAACCCGATGATCGTCGACGGTCAGATCCACGGCGGCCTGGCCGAGGGGATCGGGATCGCGCTGATGGAGGTCATCACCTTCGACGAGGAGGGCAACTGCCTGAACTCCTCGTTCATGGACTACCTCATCCCCACGGCGCTGGAGTGCCCCGACTTCGAGCTGGGCGCAACCGTCACGCCGTGCCCCCACCACCCGCTCGGCGCCAAGGGCGTGGGCGAGTCGCCCAACGTCGGCTCGCCGCCGGCGGTGGTCAACGCGGTCATCGACGCGCTGCACCAGACCCATGGGGTCGATCACATCGACATGCCGTGCTCTCCGGCACGGGTGTGGGCGGCGATGCAGGGGCGGCCCGAGCCTCCTCAGTGATGACGCCGGACGGATCCGAGACGCACATCGACACCGCCGAGGCGGCGAGCGAGATTCGCCATCTCGTCCCCGATGTGGAGACGCTGGCCCAGCGGCTGGCCTCCGTCGACTACCTCGTCGACGAGGGGCTGGCCACGGCGTTGTTCCTCAGTCTCAGCCTGCCCCAGCCGCTCCTGTTGGAGGGGGAGGCCGGGGTGGGCAAGACCGAGGCGGCCAAGGCCCTGGCGCGGATCCTCGATACGCCGCTGGTCCGCCTGCAGTGCTACGAGGGCATCGACGCCGCCGAGGCGCTGTATGAGTGGAACTATCCCCGCCAGCTGCTCTCGATCCGCCTCGCCGACGCCCGGGGCGCTGACCTGTCAGAGGCCGACCTGTTCGGGCCCGACTACCTGATCGCGCGGCCGTTGCTGCAGGCCCTCCAGCATCCCGGCCCGCGGCCCGCGGTGCTGCTCATCGACGAGATCGACCGCGCCGACGACGACTTCGAGGCCTTCCTGCTCGAGCTGCTGGCCGAGGCCACCGTCACCATCCCCGAGATCGGCACGGTCACGGCGACCCACCCGCCGGCGATCGTGCTCACCTCCAACCGCACCCGGGATCTGCACGACGCCGTCAAACGACGGTGCCTCTATCAGTGGATCGAGTACCCGACGCCGGAGCGTGAGGTGGAGATCATCCGCCGGCGGGTGCCGGGCGCCGCCCAGACGCTGGCGGTGCAGGTGGCCGACGCGGTGAGCCGCATGCGCGACTCCGACGTGCAGAAGCCGCCCGGGATCGCCGAGGCGATCGACTGGCTGGCCGCGCTCAGCGTCCTGGGCATCGAGGGGCTTGACGACAGCGCCGCCGCGCGCACGCTGGGGTCGGTGCTCAAGTACCGCGAGGACCAGGAGCTCGTCCGCGCGGGCGGGTTGGACAAGCTGGTGAGCGGGGCCCGGTGATCGTCGCATGACCACGGCCTTCGGGGTTGAGACGGTGGAGCTGGACCTGGCGCCGCTGGTGGGCGGCTTTGGCCGGCGCCTGCACGACGCCGGGGTGCCGGTGGAGCCCGAGCGCGCTGTGCGCTTTGCCGCTGCCCTGCGTCTCGTTCGGCCGGTGGCGCGCCGGCGGCTGTACTGGACCGCTCGCGCCGTGTTCGTCTCAGACCCGGGGCAGGTGCGGATCTTCGATCGGGTCTTCGCCGAGGTCTTCGGCACCGCCGGTGGGGTCGCTGACGCGGCGACCGTCATCGAGGACGTCCACCGGGCGCCCGGCGGTGAGGCCGACGAGCGGCCGGTGAGCGAGCTGCCGCGCGGCGTCCAGGCCCGCGAGGAGGACGCCTGGGGGGCCGGCGCGGCGCCCACGCCCTCCCGCGGCAACGGTGAGCCCGACGAGGAGGAGCTCCCAGTGGGGGTGCTGGCCTCCGACGAGGAGGTCATGCGCACCAAGCGCTTTGACACGCTGGACGCCGACGAATTGGCCGCCCTGTACCGGCTCATGTCGCGCATCCAGCTGGCCGCTCCGCTGCGGCGCACCCGCCGCGCCGAGCGACGGCGCCACGGCGAGACCGTGGACATGCGCCGGACCCTGCGCGGCAGCCTGCGCACGGGAGGCGACCCCATCCGCCTGGCGCATCGCCGGCGCCGCATCGTCCCCCGCCGCCTCGTGCTCCTGTGCGACATCTCGGGCTCGATGGAGCCCTACGCGCGGGCCTATCTGCAGTTTTTGACCTGCGCGGCCGGCGGCGGGGATCGGCGGACCCGCTCGGAGGCCTTCGTCTTCGCCACCCGCCTGACTCGTCTGACGCGGGCGCTGCATTCGCGCAACCCCGAACGGGCCATCCAGCGCGCGGCGGCCACGGCGCCGGACTGGTCCAGCGGCACGCGCATCGGCGACGCGCTGAAGACCTTCAATGATCGCCATGGCCGGCGGGGGATGGCCCGCGGCGCGGTGGTGGTCATCCTGTCCGACGGCTGGGAGCGCGGCGACCCGGCGCTCGTGGCCCGTGAGATGGAGCGTCTGGAGCGCCTGGCCTACCGGATCATCTGGGTCAATCCCCGCGCGGCGGCCGCGGGCTTTGCTCCTCGTGCCGGCGGCATGGCGGCGGCCCTGCCCCACTGCGACGCGCTGGTCAGCGGGCACAGCCTGGAGGCGCTCGACGAGGTGGTGGAGGCGATCCGCGCGCGCCGGGCGGACGCCGGGGACCGGCCGCAGATCGCGACCGCCGCCGAGCCCGAGGAGGAGTCGTGGCCGAGCGCCACCCCGGTGCCGGGCAGCTCCGTGGCGATGCCGTCGGGCTATGGGCCGTCGCGCGGGCGTACCACCCCCGGCTGGAGCCTCGGACGATGAGCCCGCAACCACGACCGGAACGGCCGCTGGGCCCGGTCCACGCCGATCCCACGCCGGCGGGCGAGCCGACGCGGGGGCCGGCTGGGCGGCCACCGAAGATCTGCATCTACCCGGGGTGTGAGCGCCCCGCAGTCCCGCCGCACCTGCTCGGCGGGCCGCAGCCGAGCTTCTGTGACCTCGAGGACCACAACGCGCTCACCGCCCACCAGGAGCGCCAGCGACTGGCGGCTCAGCAACCGCACAAGGAGGGAGAGGACGATGGCAAATGAGGCGTACCGGGCGGTGTTCCTGCGGGTGCACCCCACCGGCAAGATGGTGCTCAGCCTGACCACGGAGGCCGACGGGCACGAGGGCGACTATGCCCGCCAGGTCGCCGCCGAGTTCGACATCCCGGCGCTTGACGTCAAGGTGGTGCCGGCCGATCTCGATCGCTTCGGCGAGGGCCACGGCTTCAACACGGCGCCGTCGCCCGGGACCTCCGCGGCGGTGGCGCTGGCCACGGAGAAGATCCTGGCCAAGGCTCGCCTGCTGGCCGGCATGGCCCTGGACGCCCCGCCCGAAGGCCTGAACTGGGGCGAGGGGGTGTTCAGCGCCGGCCACGACGCCGATCGCTCGCGGACGATCGCCGACATCGCCATGTACGCCCACGGCTCCGGCGCGCTGCCGCCCGGCGTCGAGGGAGGCCTCGACGCTCAGACGGTCTATCGGGACTGATGCGCGGCGGCGCCTTGGCAGAGCCCTGCGGGCACGCGGGCCCCAGTCACCCCGCGGGTCGCAGCTTGGCGTCGATGTCGACGCCGACCTCGTCGGTGACCTTGAGCGTCCCGAACAGGGCGGAGTACGGCTTCATGCCCCACTCGGTCTGCTTGACGGTGGCGGTCCCGGTGACCTGTCCGTCGTCGGAGACGGTGACGTCGAAGGCGATGAGGTTCACGCCATTGGCGAGCTCGAGATCGCCGGTGACGTGGAGCCGGTCATCAGCGTCGGGGCGGACCGCGGTGGACCGGAAGCTGATCGGCGTGCCCTTGAGCACCTCTTGGTTGATCGTCTGGGCGATGCCCGCCTTGTCGTCGGCGTCGAGCGACTTCACGCCGCCGGTGCCCTCCAGGACCGTGAACGACGTGGAGTCGGCGGTCAGCTCGAGCACGCTCTGGGCCAGATCGTCGGCGAACTGCACCGTCGCGCCCCAGCGCTCGACTTGGATGCGCAGGTTATGGCCGGCCTTGGATGCCGCGCCGCCCTTGCCCGTGCGGACGATCAGCGTCCCGTCCTGCGGCCCCAGCTCAAACGTCCCCGGCTGTATCCCCATGCTTGGATCTCTTTCTCTCTCGCTACTGCGTTGCCACCCAGAACATACCTGCGAAAGGACCCCAGACAATGGTTGAGCTCGACCATCCGATTCCCGCCGGCAAGTCCATCGACGACAACTACAAGCTCGTCCTTGACCTCGAGCGCCTCGTGCCCTGCGTCCAGGGCGGCTCGGTCAAGGAGAAGGTCTCCGACGAGGAGGTCAAGGCGGAGATCAAGATCAAGATGGGCGCGATGTCGATGAAGTTCGCCGGCACGGTGAGCGTGGTGGAGCACGACGACTCCGCGCACACGGCGCTGCTGCGGGTCAAGTCCCGCGAGGTCGGGGGGTCGGGCCACGCCAACGCCGACGTCACCTTCACGCTCAGCGACGGTGGGGGCAACATCCACACCGCGGCCCAGATCACCGGTAAGGCGGCGTCCATGGGGGAGGGCACGGTCTCCACCGTGCTCGAGGCGCTCATCAACGACTTCACCAACAACTTCGCGGCGGCCGCGTAGGCCCGGACGGTGGTGGCGATGCCGGTGCGCACGATGCGGGAGGTCGAGGCGGGCGAGGTCCCGGTGGACGGCGGCACCGCCGTCCAGGACCATCCGGACCGGCCGGTGTTCCGGGGCAACGGCGAGTACGACTACGTGTGCGCCTCGTGCGGCAACGTGTTGGCCTCCGGCATGGACCCGCAGTACATGACCCGGCGAGTCCGGGTCAAGTGCGGGCGCTGCCGCACCATCAACATCGCCGCCGAGGTCTCGGTCCAGGCGGCCCGGCGCCCCCGGCGCGGCGAGGACGGCTGATGGCGGTCACACACCGCGACACCGCGTCGCCGCCCGCCTCGGTGACGGAGCGGCCGATCGGCTTCGGGCGCATGGCGCGCAAGGAGGACGAGCGGCTGATCCGGGGCCGCGGGGTCTTCGTCGACGACGTGCAGCGGCCGGGGATGGTGCACGGCGCGATCCTGCGCAGCCCCTACGCCCACGCGCGGATCGTCTCCGTCGACGCCTCCGCTGCGCTGGCGCATCCCAAGGTGCTCGGCGTCATCACCGGTCGCGACCTCGAGGCCCGCGAGACGGCCTGGATGCCCACGCTGTCGGGCGACACCCAGGCCGTGCTGGCCACCGACAAGGTCCGCTTCCAGGGCCAGGAGGTCGCCTTCGTCATCGCCGAGGACCGCTACTCGGCGCGTGACGCGCTGGAGCTGATCGAGGTGGACTACGAGCCGCTCGAGGTGGTCGTGGACTCGCGCCGCGCGCTGGATCCCGGGGCGCCGGTCATCCGCGACGATCATCCCGGCCGCACCGACAACCACCTCTTTGACTGGGAGGCCGGCGACGCGGCTCGCACCGCCGCGGTCTTCGCCGACGCCGAGGTGGTGGTGGAGCAGGACATGGTGTTCCCGCGCTCGCACCCCGCGCCGATGGAGACGTGTGGGGCGGTGGCCGAGTTCGATCGCATCAGCGGCAAGCTGACGCTGTGGGCGACGACCCAGGCGCCGCACGCCCACCGCACCCTCTACGCCGGGATCCTCGGCCTCGATGAGCACAGGATCCGGGTCGTCTCGCCCGACGTGGGCGGCGGCTTTGGCAACAAGGTGCCGGTCTACCCCGGCTACGTGTGCGCCGCCGTCGCCGCCATGCAGACGGGGCGAGCGGTCAAATGGATGGAGGACCGCTCCGAGAACCTCATGTCCACCGGGTTCTCCCGCGACTACGCGATGCGCGGCGCCATCGCCGCCGACGCCGACGGGCGGATCCGCGCGGTCCGGGTCGACGTGCTGGCCGACCACGGCGCCTTCAACGCGACGGCGCAGCCCACCCGGTTTCCCGCCGGGTTCTTCCACGTCTTCACCGGCTCCTACGACCTGGAGGCGGCCCACTGCCACGTCCGCGGCGTCTACACCAACAAGGCGCCCGGTGGGGTGGCCTACGCGTGCTCGTTCCGGGTCGCGGAGGCGGTGTATCTGGTGGAGCGACTCGTCCACATGCTGGCGCGGCGGCTTGACCGCGACCCGGCGCAGCTCCGCCTCCAGAACCTGCTGGCCCCCGAGCAGTTCCCCTACACCTGCCAGACCGGCTGGGTCTATGACTCCGGCGACTACCCGCGGGCGCTGCGGGCGGCGATGGACCAGATCGGCTACGACGACCTCGTCGCCGAGCGAGCGGCGCGTCGTGAGCGCGGTGAGCTGATGGGCATCGGCATCTCGTTCTTCACCGAGGCGGTCGGTGCCGGCCCGCGCAAGCACATGGACATCGCGGGGCTGGGCATGAACGACGGTGCGGCGCTGCGCATCTCGCCGACCGGTAAGGCGCAGCTGGCCATCAGCGTCCAGACGCAGGGCCAGGGCCACGAGACGACCTTTGCCCAGATCGTGGCCCATGAACTGGGCATCCCGCCCGAGGACGTCGACGTCATCCACGGTGATACCGACGCCACGCCCTACGGTCTGGGCACCTACGGCTCGCGCTCGACGCCGGTCAGCGGTGCCGCCGCCGCTCTGGTGGCGCGCAAGGTGCGTGACCGGGCCCGCATCGTGGCGGCGGCCATGCTCGAGGTCTCGCCCGACGACCTCGAGTGGGTCAACGAGGGTGACCCGGACCGGCCGGCCCGGTGGTTTGTCAAGGGCGACCCCGAGCAGGGAGCGACCATCCCCGAGATCGCCCTGGCCGCACGGGGCTCGGTGGAGCTGCCACCCGGCGTCGAGACGGGCCTCGACGCCGAGACCGTCTATGACCCGCCGAATCTCACGTTCCCGTTCGGCGCGTACATCTGCGTCGTCGGCGTGGACGCGGGCACCGGCAAGGTGCGTGTCGAGCGGTTCGTCGCCGTCGACGATTGCGGCACCCGCATCAACCCGATGATCATCGAAGGTCAGGTCCACGGCGGGTTGACCGACGGCGTCGGCCTGGCGCTGATGGAGATGATCGCCTTCGATGAGGAGGGCAATTGCCTGGGGGGCTCGCTCATGGACTACCTCATCCCGACCGCGCTGGAGGTTCCCGAGTGGGAGACCGGCCACACGGTCACCCCATCGCCGCACCATCCCTTCGGGGCCAAGGGGATCGGCGAGTCGGCCACCGTCGGCTCGCCGCCCGCGATCGTCAACGCCGTGTGCGACGCCCTCGAGCCGTTCGGCGTGGTGCACATCGACATGCCCTGCACGCCGGGACGCGTGTGGGACGCCATGACCGGGAAGGATTGAAGAGATGATTCAGGGCGACCTCGCCATCCATGTTCAGAGCCTGCTCTCCGAGCGCACGCCGTTCGTGCTGGCCACCGTCGTGCGCGCCCGCCGGCCCACCAGCGTGCGCCCCGGCAACGCCGCGGTGGTGCTGCCCGACGGGAGCATGGAGGGGTTCGTCGGCGGCGTGTGCGCCGAGTCCTCGGTCCGCCTGCACGCGCTGCGCGCCATGGAGACCGGCGATCCGCTGCTGCTGCGCCTGGTCCCCGAGGACGGCGACATCGAGGGCGCCGACGCCATCGAGGGAGCCGTGGTCGAGCGCAATCCGTGTCTGAGCGGCGGCGCGCTGGAGATCTTCATCGAGCCCCACCTGCCCGCCGCGCGGCTGGTGATCGTGGGCGGCTCACCGATCGCTGAGGCCGTCGTCGCGGTGGCCAAGGCCTCCGGCTACGACGTGCTGCGCGCCCCGGCCGGATCCGCTGCCGCGACGGTTGACGTGAGCGGCGCCGCCGCGGTGATCGTGGCCTCGCACGGCAACGGCGAGGAGGCGGTGATCGCTGAGGCGCTGCGGGCGGGCGTGGGGTACGTGGCTCTGGTGGCCAGCCCCAAGCGAGGCACGGCGGTCCGCTCCGAGCTCGACGTTCCCGCCGAGCTTGCGGCTCAGCTCCACACCCCCGCGGGGCTCAACATCGGCGCTCGCACTCCCACGGAGATCGCGCTCTCGATCCTCGCCGAGATGGTGCAGTGCCAGCACGCCGACCCCGTTCCCGGCCGCCCGGAGGCCACCGCGCCGGCGCCGGTGGTGGTGGCGGTGGCTACCGATCCGGTATGCGGGATGCAGGTGGCGATCACCGACGCCGCTCCGCACCTGGAGGTGGCGGGCGACCTCGTGTACTTCTGCTGCGACGGCTGCCGCGACCGCTACGCCGCCGAGCACGCCGACGACCTGGCGGCCCGTCGGTCGTGAGGGCGCCGGGCAGCGCGGATCGCTGGGTCACCGGGCTGGTGCTCGCCGCCGGGGGCTCGGAGCGCTTGGGCCAGGCCAAGCAGCTGCTGCCCTACGGCGGCGCCCCGCTGCTGGGCCACGTGCTGCAGACCGCGCGCAGTTGCCCCTTTGACCAGCTGCTGTGCGTGGTCGGAGGGGCCTCGGCCGAGGTCCGCCGCTGGGTGGACCTGCGCGGGGTCGAGGTGGTGGAGAACCCGGCGTTCAGCGAGGGGTGCTCGTCCTCGATCGCCGCCGCGCTTGAGCACGTCGACCCGCGCTGCGACCTGCTGGTGCTGATGCTGGGCGATCAGCCCGGCGTCGGGGTGGCCAACGTCGAGGCGCTTTTGGACGGGCGCGGCGATGCGCCGATGGCCGCCTGCGCCTACAGCGACGGCCGGGGTCACCCGCTGGCCTTCGCGCGTTCGCTGTTTGGCGAGCTGGCGGACCTGCATGGGGACAAGGGCGTGTGGAAGCTGATGGACCGGCATGCGGGCGAAGTGGTCACCGTCGCGATGGACGGCCCCGTCCCGCTCGACGTCGACACCTGGGAGGACTACCGGCGCGTCCTGCTGGCCGCGGCCGGGTGAGGCGGGGCGCTCAGCAGCGGGCCGGGTGTCGTCCGGGCGCTCAGCAGTGCACCGGGTGTCGTCCGGGCGTGACCCGGAACACCCACTCGTCGGCGGTGGGATGCAGGATTGGGGTGAGGCTGGCGTCATCCTGGCTCCACGCTGGCGGGATGGCGGCGGTCGGCCCTCGGGTGAGCACCAGGTAGCGGTAGGCGCCGTCCTGCAGGGTGCTCTGCCAGCGCCGGCAGGTGGTGATCGGCTCATAGCCGCCGTGGGGGGTCGGCTGGCCCAGGTAGTGCACGAGATTGGTGTCGGTGGCTCCGTACAGGGGGTACTGCTCGACCGTCCCGTAGAGCGCGATGCGGGCGTGGGCCACCGACTGGGCCCAGCGGTAGATGGCCCCGAGCCCTGCCGAGGCGGGCGCGCCGACGAGGTAGCGGCGATTGAGGTAGTGGCGCTGGGCCACGTCGCCGGCGGCGGCGACGGCCAGAGTGGCCACGACGGCGGCCCCGGCGACCGCCGCTCGGCGTCTCGCGAAGGGCGCCACTCTTGCCAGCTGCCCCGCGCCCACCGCCCCCGCGATGGCCACCGCGCCGACGCCGAGGAAGGCGACGTGACGGCTCGGATCGGTGGGCCAGAGGTTGTGCTCGAACTGGGCCAGGAGCGCGGTTGCCGCCAGTCCCGGGCCGACGGCGCCGAGCAGCTGCGGGGCCCGGATCGCCACCACCGGCCCGAGCAGCAGCAGGCAGAGCGCGAGCGCCGGGGTGACGTAGCGGAGGTTGACCGCGAAGGCGGCGGTGCCCTGCTGGATCCCGGTGGCGCCGGTGGGCAGGAACAGGTAGGTGATGGCGGCGACGGTGGCGGCCAGCGCGATGGTGCGCAGCAATGGCTCCTCGCGGAGTGTGATGGCGGCGATGACGACGCTCGCTGCCAGGATCAGGATCACCGGCCACAGCGGCCCGAAGGCGTGGGCCAGGCCGGGGGCGAAGCGCGAGCCCCACAGCGAGAGGTGGCGGATCTCGGAGAACACGGTCTGCTCCGACGCGGTGGCCAGCGGCGAGCTCGCGCCGGGGAGATGCAGCGGGCCCAGGCTCTGGGCGAGGCCGAGGGGGTTGCCCGTGTGCACGAGCGCGCGCAGGTACCACCAGCCGCCCGCGACGGCCAGCCCGCCGACCAACAGCCCTGCGGTGCGCCGGCGCCGGCCGGGCTCGGTGGCCACGATCGCCCCCGCGATGAGGATGACCCCGGGGACCAGAAACGTGTACTTGGTGCCGGCGGCGAGCCCGAGGGCGAGTCCGGCGCCCAGCAGTTCCAGCCAGCCGCGGCGAGGGAGGAGGATGAGCGCGACGGCGGCCATCAGCGTGGCCAGGCCGACGATGTCGTTGAACGCCTCGCCGGGCTGGGTTCCGCTGAGGACGGGCAGCGACAGCAGGAGCGCGCCGCCCGCCAGGGTCAGCCACTGCACGCCCCAGCGCCGGCCGGCGCACCACGCCGCGAGCAGCGCCAGCGCCATCCAGCCGAGGTTGAGCACGGGGGAGAGGAAGTCGTTGCGCCAGGCGATGATCCCGAGGGCGTGAAAGAGCTCTGAGCTCGCCGGGTAGTAGGCGACGAACGGATCGGCCTGCGTGAACTGGATGTGAGTGACCGAGCCCGTCTGGGCGAAGGCCGCCGCGAACGGCATGTGGTACCAGAGCACGTCGAAGCTGAACATCCCGCCGCCGAGAGCGTCGGCGGTGGCCAGCAGCCACTGCGCGATGACCAGCCACAGGATCACCAGGGCGGACGCGCGCGCGATGGCGGTGGTCGTCGCGGCGGCGGGCGGTCGAAGCCGCTCAGGTGGGGGTGAGTCGGTCTCGGTTGCGTCGCGCGGGTTGCGCGGGTTGCGCGCCAGCACCGTGGCCGCCGCCGAGGCCCACAGCGCGGCGGCGAGCCAGCCCAGGCGCATCGCCCCCACCAGCCCCAGCAACTCGGCCACCACCAGCAGCCACGCCAGCGCCAGGATCGCCTCCAGCAGAGCCGCCGGAGCCCCCCGCAGCGCCGAGAAGCGCGTACGGACGAGATGGGCGGCGACGAGCAGCGGGCAGAGCAGCAGCCCGGTGCGCAGCAGCGCGATCAGGTAGTCCACGGTGGTCATCGACTCCGGGCATGCTGCCCGACGTCGGCGACGGCCGCGCCGTGAGCGTCAGTAGAGCTTGCCGTGGCGTGGGCAGGGCCCGTAGTGCCGCGGGTTGCCGCACGTGCACGCCTTGCCGATCGAGCCGAGGTCAGACCCCACCACGCGCACGGCATCGACGACCTTCTGTCTGAGGCCCCGGCGCGGGGCGGGAGGGGGCGGCGATCCCGGCGGTGACGCCATCACGTCGGACGGTAGCGCGCTCCCGCGCCGGCCGGGCTCGTCCCCCGCCCGGCGGGGCCCGTCCGGCCCCGGCCGGGATTGACGTTCTGAAGCGCGCCCGCGCGCCCGCGAGCCAGCGTGCTTCAGGGCGTCAACATGACGTGCTCCCTGAAGCACACCGGACCCGACGGCCCACGG